>JAHEER010000115.1 GCA_024640625.1 Desulfobulbaceae bacterium | reverse complement strand
GTTAGGATAGGTAGATGCCTCTATTCCATCGTGTCCATGACTCTGGATAAGGTCAATTTTCATTGCATCTTGTCATTTAAATTATAGTTATTAATAGTTTATCAACTACCTTAATAAGGTAGGTTTCCTGAGAGGAAGCTACTTCGTTAAAGAACAATTCAATGGGGATAAAAATATGTCGAAAGTAAGACTGCTCGCACAGATTGGGGTATTGCTAACTACTGTACTTGGTGTTGTCATCACCGCACCAGCTGCACCTATGGCAAAGGGTAAAATGGTTGAGTTAAGAAAGACGGCCGATAATTTTATCATTATGTATGATTCGTCCAGTTCAACAGGGGATCGTTATGCTGGTACAGACATGATGGAGATAGAGGCTGAAAAGACAATTCTGAAAGAAAAAGTGATGACCTTGCCCGAGTTGGATTGGAATGCAGGGATTTATACTTTTACCCCCGGCTGGTCATTTGGGTATTTCAAGCCTCTTTTGAGCATGAGGACTTATGATAAAAATATATTTTCTCAGGCTATAGAAAACCTTCCTGGCAAGCCGTCAGGCTTCACGCCGCTGCAGGGTGGCTTGGTGGGTCTTGGCAAAGAATTGGAATCCCTGCAGGGTAAAACAGTCGTCTTTCTATTCACTGATGGTCAGTATAGTTCTCAAGGCGGGTTCCCTTCACCTGGCCAGATAGCAAAGGATATCGCAGCAACCAATGATGTGTGTTTTAAGGTCATTGCCACAAGTGAAGACAAGGCTCAATATCAGGCGATCAAAAATATTGCTTCGGTAAATGAGTGTTCAAGTGTCATACCATTTGAGGATCTGCTTGGACATCCGGACTGGCTGACCGACGTCCTTTTTAGGGTGGTAGAGATGGAAGTTGCTGTTGAAAAGACTGACAGCGAAGAAAAGGTGATTCAGGGTCAGACCTTTGAGCATGTGTTATTTGATTTTGATAAATCAGCCATCACGGAGCTGGGCGGAAAAGCGCTGTTGGAGTTAAGTATTTTCATGCAGATAAACCCTAAAACCCGAGTTGTCCTTGCCGGTTATACCGACAGTATCGGCACTCAAGAGTACAACCTGGAGCTCTCTAAGAGAAGAGCGGAAAGTGCAAGAACTTATCTTGCTGAACATGGATTGATCAGCCCAGACCGCATTACTCTCAGTTGGTTTGGAAAAGACGATCCGGCAGCAAGTAATGAGACGGAAACTGGCCGCACGAAAAACCGTCGTGTGACCGCTGTAATTTTAAAACAGTAGATATCTGGAATAAAGAATTGCATCAGTCAGGCTGTACCTTCCAGGTATTAAGCCTGGCTGATTGCCTGATCGGTTTAGTCAACAATGCTATATTCACTTCAATAACCTCCCCTTTGTAACCTTTCTCCATACTGGTATCTGCACAGGCTTAGATTCATGGAATAGGGTTATAAATAGTTGCACTTCAGCACCACTTCCACCTTTGTCAGATAAAAATAAACCTCTAGACCTCAACGAGTTGTTCAACTTTAAATCGCTTCAACATTTCAATTATCATGGCACGGTGTTCCGGCCGAAAACGATGAAATGGTTGCTCCATAAAATCATCGCAGACACCAAGTACAGATAAACAACATTTGGTGGCCTTTATGTATTTCGATGCATACTTGCCAATCGTGTAGATTTCTTGAAATTCTTCGATCTTGTTATTCAACTTTTCTGCCCGAGTCAGATCTCCAGATACTTTTGCTTCATAACATTCTACAAAGAGCCTGGGATATACATTTGCCCCTCCAGAAACCCCACCATCCCCCCCCACATCCAGAGACAGTGACATGAGAGCCTCCGGGCCAATGAAAATGGACCAATCGGGTCGGATCTTCTTTAGCTTGCACACTTCTTTATAATAAGAAATATCACCGCTAGAATCTTTTACACCTATGATATTCTCCATTTCTGCCAGGTGAGTTAGCGTCTTGATTTCAAACCATATCTTTGTCATGCCCGGGAAATTATAAAGCATCAAGGGCAACCGTAATCTTGGCACCATATCCTTAACGTAGGCGAAAAGTTCTGTTTGACCGGCTGGGAAAAAATATGGCGCGGTCAGAACGAGTGCATCCGCTCCTTCTGTATGTGCAACCTGAGCCAACTTTGCTGACTCGACCGATGACGTGTCCGTAATGCCAACGAAAAGGGGGACTCTGCCATTGATCTGCTTGCAGGCAAGTCGGATGATCTCCCGCCGAATACCATAGCTCAAGCTCTGAGCCTCTCCAGTAGTTCCGAGAATAAATATTCCGTGAACACCACCGTTGATTACTCGCTCAATGAGACGTTCTAAACCTTCTCTGTCGAGTTGGTCACGACCAGCCAGTGGAGTCACTAGCGGTACGATAATCCCTTTGTATCTTTCCATAATGACCTCCCGCGGTTTCTCTATCCCAACGTTTCTTTCACATCGCCAACCACTCTTGTAGGAATGCTCAAATGCTTACAGGTTGCGATGAGTTCCTGTAGAATATTTCCATACCCAATTGTAATATGATTCGACATATGGGAAGACATACATTGGTCTCGGTCATACCCAGGTATATGTACATTTGCGATGGGCCACTCTGCAGTGGTCAGATCAAGTCGCTCCTGCACTTCATCTTTGTCCAGTGCCAGTACCTCACCAATTCCACAATCCATGCCTATAGTGCCATAGGTTTCGTAGAAACGCGCCCACGTGATAGTGCCTGGTTGGGATACGCCAGAGCAAGACCCCCCACCCAATGGGAAATACACGCTCGGTTGACGGTAGACTTTTGCGTTTTTCCAACCACCAAAATGCGCTGGAGGAGCGCCACCAGATATTTCAAACACCCAAACAAATTTATTATCGTATTCTCGGCCCCATCGAATGTCATGCAATGTTGTTTCTGGCGCCATTCCTTTCATTTCAAAGATGTCGTTCATAATTACCTGCGGAACCCCGGAACCAACATCTCCTTCATTAAAATGTATTATGGGTTTACCAGGTCTTATGATTTCTTTGGTATCAGGATCTCGAACTTCTGGCCTGTCGGCATTGTTGAGCATGCCTTCAGCTAGATCTGATGCGGCAACACACCGGACAAGACCGACTTGATATGGGATCCCAAGAGCCGCCAGACCAAATCGTTTTGTGTAACGGGCGGCAGCAGAATACATCTTCATTTGCTCAAGCACCTGACCATGAACAAGGTCATCGTATTGATCAACACCCCAATCAAACCAGGCCCCTTTATCAACAAGCCAGTTGAGATGACCTTGGGCCTCCTTGTCACTGACCATGGCCATTTCAGCTACAAGATCAGACTGATTGAGCAGTTCCAGCGGCATACCAATTGCCCCTAGTTTTGCAGGATCAATCAGGGTGTTCAGCATCCCCATACAGCCTGGGTCAAATTGACCGAGAATGCGCTTGTTATTTATAATATCAGAGGCTAATCTTCTGCCAAACTCATCTGCCTTGCTGGATAGAGACAGATCGTCAGCTAAAGCAAGATGTGAATCATCATATTTTACGGTTCCGGTTTCACACCATTTTTTCAATTTTTCCATGAAGACCTCATCAGCAGCGAAGGTCTCACTCCATAGTCGTGAATGCCTGACACAGAGGCGGCTTAGAGTTGCTGAGTGGTTTAATAATGAGACAAGCCCTGGCCAGGTCCCATCAAAATTTCCGAGAAGCAGAATTGGTCCTTTGTGGGTTTGCAAACCACTGGCAACATGATGTGAATAGGCCCAAATACTCAGTACTATGATAACAGGCGCTTCTGGGGCAATTTTTGAGAATAATTCCGTCCCATAACACTGCCTCGTTAAAAAACCATGCTTGTTCGAGTCATTATATTCCGGCAGTGCCAAGGAACCATATCCCAGTTTTGCCAGCGACTCCGAAACCAAAGCGATAGTCTCCTTCTGTTTAGGCCAACCTGTCTCGCACGCGGAGTCCCGAAAGTCACCATTCGATATCAGATATATTTTCTTTTCTGCGATCTCCATTTAACTCGCCTCTCCAGACTGTTCATTGGTGTGTTGAGTGCACACTGTTTGCACATTCCTTAACCTTATGAATTTATTGACTGTTGGCAGATTTGGTAAGCACGCTAACTTGAATATTGGTTGACCTCATTCAGAAAAAGGTCGAGTTGATGGCGATAGGGTGCCGAAGATGCCGCACCTGGCTTCTCGGTTGCCAGGGCACCAGCAGCCGAGGCAAATCGCAGGGCTTCTGGAAGTAAACGACCCTCTGCGAGGGCAATGGCAAGTGCACCGTTAAAGCAATCGCCGGCCGCCACCGTGTCCACTGCGACAACGTTGAATGGCGGGATATACCCTTCGGACCCATAGTGGTCAATATAGACCAGCCCTTCGGCGCCAAGTTTGAGCGCCACCGTTCTGGCGCCAGAGGCACGCAGTACTTGAGCCGCCTGTAAGGCACTATCGCAGTCAGAGATGGGAATACCTGTCAGTGCTTCGGCCTCGCTTTCGTTGGGGGTGACAATATCGGCCAACCGTATGAGAGAGTTGATATCCTGGGTACTTGATCGCTCTGGAGCAGGAGCCGGGTCGAGTATGATGCGCGTTCCTGCAGCCCGGGCAGCCCGCATGGCCGAAGTGCTTGCCTGAATGGGCACCTCAAGCTGGAATAGACCAATCTTCGCTCCGTGGAAAACCGCCGGATCCGGTCCCTGCTCCGGCCATGCCATATTGGCGCCGCCAACGACGGTGATCGTGTTCTGCGAGGCAGCATCCACATGGATCAAGGCAATGCCGGTTTCCTCATCGGGCAGGATTATGATGTCCTCGTCCGACACCCCGAACTTGGATAAAAGCGCTCGCGCTCTCGCCCCGAAAGCATCCGGGCCTAACGCCGCTACAAAACGTACGGGTGATCCACTCAACCGTTGCGCGGCAACAGCCTGGTTGGCTCCTTTTCCGCCAAGCCCTGTTGCATAGTTCGTTGCGTGGGAGGTTACACCGGGCCTGGGCAGCATTTCCACATAGGCGGTCAGGTCCACATTGACCGAACCGAAGACGGTGATGCTCATGTCACGCCTCCACGTCTAGCGATGCGGTCCCGAAAATGCGTTGCGCCCTGCTCGATCCGGGTGAGAATCTCGTCGAAGGCCCAGTATTCTTGTCGCACATCAGAGGTGACCGCACGACTTCCAGCATGGGTGAAAGTGCCTAGGCGCTGGTGGTGGATTTTCGCAAGTTTCGGGTAGCCCATAGATTCACACATGGCCGCCAGCACCAGAAAGGTGGAAAGCTCCTCGGCGAATTCCGGGTCCTGGGCGCCATGGTCCTGTAACCAGCGATAGAGGTCCGGGTGGAGGTTCGTCATCACCCCGCAAAATCCCGCCGCACCCGCCTGCAGGGTAGGCCAGGCAATGGCCGCGTTGGCGTTAATGATAGCTAAAGGCGTGTCCTTGGTCAACGCCAGGCGCCTTTTGACCGTCTGCAAATCGCAGGAAACGTCCTTGATTAGGGTGAAGCGCCCGGTTTGGGCGCAATAATCTATCTCCTGGTCTGTCAAGAGACGGCGGTACGGTGCAGGGCATTCGTAGAGCCCGAGGGGAAGATCGGCCGGTAAGGCGCTTAGAAGTGCATCGATATGATCGCGCAGGATCTGGCTGTTGCCCTCAGGAGGGACGAGTCGGTTGGTAACCAGAACCACTCCGTCGACGCCGGTATCGGCTATGGCGGTGAGTTCGGTGCGCTGTTCGGCCAATTTCTTGGAAACGTGACCCGAGGCGACAACGGGCACGCGTTTCTTCACTGTTTTGACGGTAAAACGGGCCAACTCGACCCGCTCCTCAAGGGCGAGATAGTGCATTTCTGAGGACATGCAAACGGCGAAAAGAGCCTCAGCCCCATTGTTGATGTACCACTCGATCAAGCGCTCGTAACCGGACCAATCAATCTGATTATCCGGTGAAAACGGTGTGAGCATCACGGGAATGATGCCGGTGATGGAACGTGTCAAACCGAACTCCTTTAAGAATGGATATTGTCACTACTCACCCCGCATAGCCGAAAAGCCTTGGTAGCCATAGCGTCACCCCTGGGAAGAGGATCAGGATGAGCAGCGCGAAAATTAGCACTACCAGGAAGAGCCATATCTCTCGGATGATGGCTGCCAGGGGAATTCGGGTAATCGCATTCAGGACGAACAACAAAATGCCGTAAGGAGGCGTAATCAGGCCGATCATGCAATTCACCACCGCGACGACGCCGAAATGCACCAGGTCAATGCCGAGTTCCTTGCAGGTGGGTAAAAACAGCGGGATGATGACGAGAATGAGCGTTGACGCGTCGAGCACACAGCCCAGCAGCAGAATGATGATATTGATGCCAATGAGAAAGACGAGGGGATGTACCTCGAGGCCGACCAGGGTATGTGCGACCCGGTCGGGAATATTCTCGGAGGCGACGATATAGTTCAGGATCAGGGCGCCACCGATGACGACTCCGACGGCAGCCGAGGAGCGGGCGCTCTCGACCAGGATGCGGTAAAGGGTGCTGACTTTCAATACGCGATATAAAAGTGCCGCCAGTACCAGCGCATAAGCGGCGGCTATGGCGGCGGCCTCCGTGGGTGTTGCCACACCCCCGTAAATCCCATAGAGTAGGATTGCAGGCATCAGTAAGGCGGGAAATGCAGTAACCGTATGTTTGGGCAATTCCCGCAGCGGCACCGCTTCTTCTAAGGGAAAGTCACGCCTGTGCGCGATCCAGGCATTCATTCCCATCAACACAATGCCCATGAAAAGACCGGGTATTATCCCGCCTAAAAACAGGTAGCCAATGGAAGCATTGGAAACCAGAGCGTAGAGGACCATGGGGATCGACGGCGGAATGATCGGCCCTATGGTCGCCGAAGCGGCGGTGATGGCGGCTGCATAGCCAGGGGGGTAGCGCCCGCTTCGGGTCATCATCTCGATGATTATCTTGCCGATACCGGCGGCGTCCGCCACCGCCGATCCTGACATACCCGAGAAAATCAGGGAGGCGACGATGTTGACATGGCCGAGGCCGCCCCGCAGACGGCCGACCAGGGCTACGCAGAATTGCAACAGGCGGTCGCTGATGGAGCCGGCGTTCATGATGTTGGCGGCAACGATGAAGAGCGGCACGGCCAGAAGAACGAAACTGTTGTACAGGCCGTCCATGAAGATTTTGCCTATGATGCCGATATCCTGGCCTGCCACGGCCAGATAGGTGAAAGAAGACAAGAGGATGGCATAGGCAATCGGCATTCCAATTGCGGCTAAGAAGAAAAGCGTAATCAGGCAAAGTGTAAATTCGAGCGTCATGTCACGTCCGTTTCGTTCGCCTCTCCAGTGGACTTATAAATCACCTCTTCGTAGTGGTGGAGGTCTGTCTCGGCTCCGAAACGAAAGGTGTGAATGACTCGCCACGCATAACGGAGAGCTACGACGACGAGAAACAGCACATACACTGAATAGATATGACGCATCCGGACCCAGTCTCCCAAAAGCGCAGAAAGCGTCGCCGTTTTCTTCAATCGCAGAAAAGAGAACTTGCTCCAGGTCGGTTCCAGGGCCCACAAAAACCCCACACACACGGCGATGCCGGTGAAAACGGCAAACCATTTTCGGAGGTTGGGGTTGACATGCATATAGAGCAAGTCAAAGGTGACGTGGTCCTGCTCACGGACAATAAAGGCATTGCAGAAGCAAATGATCCAGACCCATAGGGCGAGGCAAAATTCGAGGGTCCAGCCAAAGTGAGTGGTATCAAGGAACGGAAAACGCTCGGCAATCCACCCGACGGGTGCCAAGTAGCGGATCGTGATCTGGAGGATAAAGGTGGTGAACATGGCGGCCATCATCATGGCCGCCATGAATTCGGTGCCCCGGTTGAACCATTTTATTATTGGTTTTATATGGTCCCCCACGGCCTGATGTTATGGATTAGTTGCCAAGTGCATTGATTTTCTCCAAGACGCCTTCCGGCCAGGAGGCGGCCAAATCTGAACCGGCATATTGTGCCTGCACGTGTTCGCGGAATGCTTTCAGGTCGGGTTCGTAAATCTCAAGGCCTTGCTCGCGCAGGAAAGCAACCAGTTCTTCTTCTTTTTGCAGTTGCTTTTGACGTCCGCTTTCGGCCGCGGCATCAGCGGCTTTTTGTACGGTAGCCTGTTGCTCCGGGGTCAGCTTGTCCCATACCGCTTTTGAGAAGGCGATATAGTTCAGATCGACGAGATGGGAAGTCAGGATAATTTGCTTGGTTACTTCGTAGAATTTGGCGTCGACCACCGTCGGCAGCGGGTTGTCCTGACCGTCGACCGAAGCGGTTTGGAGCGCGGTGTATACTTCGGTAAAAGCCATCGGGGTTGGATTGGCGCCCAGGGCCTTGCCCAGGAACTGCCAGGCGTCGGTACCCGGCATACGCAGGCTCACCCCGGAGAGGTCCGCGGGTTTCATAACCGTCAGCTCGTCTTTGGACTGGCGCAGGTTGACATGACGGCGGCCCAGGTACATTACGCTCAGGAGTTTTACCCCCAGTTCGTCTTCTACTTTCTTCTTAAAGGGATCCATCAGCGGATCATTGAAAACACGTACTTGGTGTTCTGCGTCCTGATGAACGTAACCGGTGGCAAAAATCGAGAACTCGGGAAAGAAATTAGCCAGTTCCTGTGCCGATGCGATGGACATTTCCAAATCGCCAGAGGCAATCGACTCCAATTCAGATCCTTGTGCAATCAAAGATGAATTGTAGTGGGGCTCATAAACCGCAAAATCGGCAACGGCCGGGCCGAAAATTTCTTCAAGTGCGACCGAGCGTTGGTCGGTGGCAGAAGCCGGCGTGGACATGCGCAGCTTGGTTTTGTCCTGCGCCATGATGGGCGCAGCTAACAATACAACGAGGGCAAACGTCAAAACGACGACAAAGCGGCGGGTCAATGTGCGTGGCATGGTCTCCTCCTTTAGGGGTGTCTTGGTGAGTTCAATCTGGCAGCTTTTGGGATGACTGCTTGCCATTGATCTAAGACGGCAGGGCGGCTATATACAACACATACAGCATCAATTCTGATGTCACAACTGGTTAACATGTTATCTTGGATATTGTCAACAGCCAGTCTGAGGATTGACGCGGGCCCTGGCGCCCCTTGTCGTTCGAAAAACAAAACAGTTACAGGAACCGGAGATGAGTTCGTCAAAGGTTGGGTCAGGCACTATTATACTCTTTCCTGAATTAATCATTCGGGCATCAACACCGATGCGGGATCTGTGTTAGCTGGTTATCTGCGTAGAGGACCACCGACACGGGAGCAGAAAATCTTTCTGGTTGAGAAAGGCACCCACAAGGGGAAGCCACTCTCGGTACGTGGCATTCAGAAGCGTATGGAGTATTACTCGAAGAAGAGCGGTGTACCGATCACCTGTCATCAGCTTCGTCATACGAGGGCTACCCAGCTGCTCAATAATGGTGCCGATATCCTTGCCATCCAGGAGCTGCTTGGCCTTGCCAAGATCGAGCTCACCATGCGCTATTCCAAACTGTCCGGCCTGAAGGCTCAGAAAGATGAGAGTCCCCTTATAGAAGAGTTCAATCAAAGATTGCTTCGTATACGGAAAGGTCCAGAATGGCGGCAGGCTCTCATTGGGTACCTCGGTGAGTAACCGATAATAGGTGTAGAAAACTCCAGAAAACTATCTTAGCCCACATTTCCCGATGACAACCACCTAAACGAAAAGTTCATCCTGTAAACATCCGAAATCGAAAGTTTCGAGCGATCTGCTCTTCAGAAATCAGAGAAATAGAATAACCTTTACACCAAGCAACCACATCCATGGTATTACTTCCGGTGGAAATACACCGCTGGCAACGGAGGGGGAATAATGGGAAAAAATAGTTCTGAATACGCAGACGGACAGCAAGAAACCGGTAAGGTCATCCATACCTTTATGGACATTGTGGCGGGGGAAGCCGAACAATATGCCGCAGACCACACCTCACCCATGTCTCCGCTTCTTGAAGAGATTGAGAACTACACTCTCAAGAAAACCGAGTATCCCAGCATGCTTACCGGCCGGG
>JAHEER010000219.1 GCA_024640625.1 Desulfobulbaceae bacterium | reverse complement strand
CGTTGATCCCGCCACAGTTATGCCGGAAATAGATCAGGTGGGCAATGGCTTCATCTCGGTTGCAGGCTACCAGGCCCAGGGCTACGCAGTGGTTAGACTCCCGTAGAAGGTGATGTTAATCGGTTCGGGAGGCTTCGGTTTGTTGCGATTGTCTCCGTAAGCCTGGGGGAAGGGGATAGCGGTACTATTATCCTCCTGGTTGACTTAGAGGCGGCTCAATTCCGCTATGGGTCGATAAGCGGAATCTATTCAGCCTCGAATCTCAGGGCAAGCTTGTTCCCAGTTCGGCCAGAAGCAGATATACAAAATGCTTTGGACTAAACTAAGTTCAGTTAGTACTTTTTACCCAACGCGGACCTTCGGGTATTCACAGCCATCCTGATTAGAGGCTATTAATTCTTCTCATGAAACTAAAACTTTCCGAGCTTGCCAACATTGCCGAAGTCATAGGTGCTTTCGCAGTTGTAGTGTCTCTTATTTACGTTGGCGTTCAGGTGAACGACAGTAACAGTGCTGTTCGATCGGCTTCTGTCAACGATGCAAATGTTGCGGTTCAAGAGTGGTACATGCAGATCGGCTCGGATGAGCAGACAAGTCGCCTGTTCTATAGCGCACTGATGAGTGATGAGGCCAAGTCGAATGAGGATGAATTTCAATTCATCATGATGTTTCATGGTGTGTTTCTCGCATTTCAAAATAGCTATTTGATGGCTGAAGAGGGCACCATAGATTCGGAGCTGGTAGATGGCCTGACAGGTGCAATTCTCACAGTCAAAGACACGCCGGGCATGAAGCGCTATTGGCGGCAACGTCGCACTACTTTGCACCCCCGATTCGTTCGCTATGTAGACGAATTGTTGCAGAAAAAAGGTGGGACTCCGATGGAGATCTATCGCGCTCCACAGGCCAACGAGGCAAACCAATAGATTTGCACTGACCGTCAGCTTCTGGCAGTTAGCAGAGATTGATATTTGATCTGTCAGAAGTTCCGAAAAAAGTCGTTAGCGGAGATTGTTGGCAGCCAGGGGCTTAGTTCTGCTTTTAAGTGATTAGCGGAACCAATCTAGCCTCAAATTAGAGAGCCAACATGTTCCCAGTTCGGCCGCTAGCAGAACTTGGTAGGTTGCCAGATGCTGGATTTCCAACTTTCATTGGTACCACGCTTCCGCGGGGCTGCATCCGCTTGATAGCCAGATTTCTGTGGTGCTACAAGAGCAAGCCTTGGAAAGCTTTGTCTCAGAGTAGGTTTATTCTGCTTCCCAGCGGGCTTGTGTGATAAGTCACACCCTGCCGGGGTTGTACTCCAGATAACAGCGCGGCAACACGCTGATTATTTGTTTTAAGAGGAGTATACTGAGTTATGAGTATCTGAATACTATCTCTTCGTCAGATTATTCATATAAGTCCGCAAAGAAAAACCCAATAACCTCCCGATCCGATAGTGGCCGTGGCATGTTGCCAATGGCTTTTTTGCGAGGAGGCGTTTTATGAACACCTATTTATTGAGATTGTTTCTAACTAGCGCTTGCTTGTTATTGCTGATGTTGGTGAGCCCAGTAATGGCAGGTCCCGATTGTAGCGATCCGAAATTCCAAGACAATCCGAAGTGCAGCGATGACGGCGACAGTAACGACAGCGGTGTGAATATTCCGCTCAGTTGTTTTTTCTGGGATCGCGCAGGCGACACCCTCTTGAGTGACAACGGTTTACCTTACGTCGATGGCGAGGAGAAAGTCGGATGTTCCACCGGCGGCACATCGCAACCTAACCTTTCCGGGATCGGCCTGGCCACCATGGCAAAGGGTAATGCCAAGAATCGCGTGCGCCAACTGGACATAGCACTCGCTTATTGCCCGGATTCTGACCCGGACTGCATTCAGCCTGACAACGTAGACGGGTCCGGATTGCCGGCCAGCATCTTCCAGAAACATGACATGGAAGACGTTTGGTTCTCGGTGCGACCTTACATAGACCAGGACCACATTCAGCTGCTTGATCCGGGCCTCTATCGCATGGCTCTTCGGGTAAGCTTGAGAGATCGATATGACGGCTACCGCGTAGGCATCAGCATGGCTGATACTGAAGTGGCTGATGACAAATTCCAGGGAGTTTCGTGCGACGTCCCGGCAGAAGTTCTCGAAAAAATGGAGGATGTTTCTGTCATTGTCAGAGAGTCCGATGATGCACCAGTCAGATTTACAGTTACAACGGGAGCAGTGAATCTGGGTGAAACACCTGAGATTATCGAGGATTACAAGAAGGCGGCCATTTGCACCGATATCCCACCATGCGAAACGGCAGATGACTACAGCCTGTGCTTCATGGGTTTGGTATACATGCGGTTTACATTCGACGCAAGCGATCTGCCCTGAAACCAGGTTCTCACGGAAGAGAAAAACGAAAGGCTCGTAAATTACGAAATAAAGGACCGTCAGTCATTGGCGGTCCTTTACAGAACTGGAGCAGTGGTCAGGCCAATCCCGCCACGGGAAATATCAATCTTATGGGTTGTTCAGAATTGAACTGATCTGGTTCAAAGTCAGAGCCGACTGGTTCCCAGTTCGGCCAAAAATGGAAGTTGGGGCAAAGTCAAAATCTTGACCAGCAAGTTTTTGCTCTGACCCCAAATATCAGACCCTGAATTTCAAATATTGCTCATTCAACAGTAACGATAATCTTACCTCTGGCACGACCGGTCTCTGAGTACGCAACGGCATCGGCAGTTTCAGCCAGAGGGTAGCTTTTATCCAGCACTGGGGTCAGCTTACCCTCTTCCATCATCTTCGCCAGAATCTCAATATCTTCCTGGTTCATTGTCGCAACAAAACCAACAATTTCGGGATCAGTTATGGGGTTGATAAATATGGTCTGAATCGGTTTGATGAGCGGACCGATCCAGTTGCCCTTCTCAATA
>JAHEER010000034.1:2382-36042 GCA_024640625.1 Desulfobulbaceae bacterium | reverse complement strand
CTCACCACGCCTGAAGGTGTGATTACCGAGGTTAACCAGGCCGCCCTGGAAGCGGCTCATAAAACGCGGGAAGAAATTATTGGAACGGGTATTTGCGAGATTATTCATGGCGGACGCTGGCCGCACATAAAATGTCCGCTGGAGGAATTTCTGCTCACCCGCCAGGCAAAGAGCGAAGATACTCGTCTGCCGGGATTGGGCGGGGAGTATCACCTGATCATTACCCCGCTGATGGGAGCGGGAGGCGAGATCGAGTCGGTGATGCTGCAGGCCAGGAAACTGAGCCGGGAAGAATCGCTTAAGGTCGAGTCGATCAGAACGGCCCAGCTCGCTGCCATTGGTGAACTGGCGGCCGGTGTCGCCCACGAGGTCAACAACCCTATCAACGGCATCATCAACTTTGCCCAGCTGCTCCTCGATGATGCGGAGGCTGAGTCTGTTCAGGCCGAGTTGTCCTCCCGGATCGTCAACGAGGGCGAGAGAATCGCCAACATTATCGACAGTCTTCTCTCTTTTGCCCGGGAAAACGAGAATGAACTGAGCGAGGTCGACGTCAGGGAAGTGGTAAGCGAGTGTTTGTCACTGGTCGATCATCAGCTTCGCAAAGAGGGCATCCTGGTCGAGCAGAACTTCTCCTGCGAGGCCTGTCTGGTGATCGGCAATTTCATGCAGCTTCAACAGGTGGTCTTCAATGCCATCAACAACAGCCGCTACGCGCTCAACGAACGCTACCCCAATTCATCGCCCGAGAAGAAAATCATCATTTCCTGTGAGAAAGACGAAGAGGAGGGAATGGCTAAGATTCGAACGGTCATCCGCGACCTGGGTACAGGCATTCCCCAAGGTCTGCTTGACAAAATGTTCGAACCCTTTTTTACCAGCAAGCCCAAGGGTCAGGGAACCGGTCTCGGCATGAGCATCAGTTTCGGCATTATCCAGAACCATGGAGGTACCTTGAGCGTCGATTCGGTTCTCAACAAATATACCGACATTATCTTTGACATTCCCGCATCCGGCGACTCGAGGAGAGACACCGATGTTTGACCCCGTCATACTCATTGTCGATGACGAGGAGAGCCTGCGCCTTACCTTCGAGATGTTTCTGAGGCGTGAAGGGTACGAACAGGTCAAGGTGGCGTCTACCCTGGCGCAGGCCAAAGAGCTGCTCAACACCTATGCCTTCGATCTGATCATCAGCGACATCGTCCTGGAAGGGGACAAAGGGACAGATCTTCTGCGCCATATCAGAGAGACCGGCATCAACTGCCCGGTGGTGATGATCACCGGTTTCCCTAATCTCGATTCAGCCTCCGAGGCGGTCCGCTATGGCGCTTTCGATTATCTTCCCAAGCCGGTAAACAAGGAAAAACTTCTGAAGACCGTTGCCCAGGCCCTGAAGTACCGGGAGCTGGAACGTGAAAAGCAGGAACTCATCAGAAAAAATGAACGCTATCAATATTATCTGGAGGCGATTTTCGGCTCGGTCAGGGATGCGATCATTGCCGTTGACCATGACCTCAATATCCTCAAGCTTAACCACTCGGCCCAACAATGGCTGGAAACGTTCAACGTGGACATTGCCGATCGGGTCGATAAGATACCTGGTGAAATGGGAGCCGCTTGCCTTAAAGACGCCAGGCGGGTAATTGAAACCGGTGAGATCATTCGGGAGCATCTGGTCGAATGCGTCAAGCCTGATGGTTCGATACGAATGCTGCTGCTCAACGGTGCCCCGCTGGAAACGGGTGACAACACTCTGAAAGGGGCGGTGCTCGTGGCCCGGGACATCACGGTGAGCAAGAAAAAGGATAGCGTAGAGGACAAAAACCATTTCCACGGCTTTGTCGGGGCCAGCGAGGTGATGCAGCGGGTCTACCGGCTTATTGAAAATGTCGGCAAGGTGGAAACAACCGTGCTCATCACGGGAGAATCGGGCACCGGCAAGGAACTCGCAGCCGAAGCCCTGCACGAAGAAAGCAGCCGCAGTTCCATGCCCCTGATCAAGGTGGATTGCGCCGCCCTGGCGGAGGGGCTGCTGGAGAGTGAACTGTTTGGTCACCGCAAAGGGGCTTTTACCGGAGCTGACCGGGACCGGCCCGGACGCTTGCTCCAGGCAGACAAGGGAACGTTGCTGCTTGATGAGATCGGAGATATCACGCCGAGGATGCAGCTGAGATTGCTGCGTTTCCTGCAGGAGATGACCTTTACGCCGGTGGGAAGCGATAATCCCGTTAAGGTAGATGTAAGGGTGATTGGTGCCACCAACGTCGATCTCAAGGAGAAGGTGAGGACGGGAGATTTTCGCGAAGATCTCTACTATCGGCTCAAAGTGGTTGAAATACACCTGCCGCCGCTTCGTGACCGGCATCGTTGTCTGCCTCTGCTGATCAATCATTTCCTGATCTTTTTCTGCGAAAAACATGGCCGCCGTATCCACAGCGTCTCGGATCGGGCCATGGAAATTCTTACCAGCTACTCCTGGCCGGGTAATGTCAGGGAGTTGCGCCACGTGATGGAGCGGGGCACTATTCTCTGTGACGGACCTAATCTACTGGTTGAGCATCTTCCCGAGGAACTGGCGAAAAACTTTAAAGAATCACCCCTGAGCGGGACCAGCAGCGCACTGCGCGACTCGGCCGCTCAATCGACAGGGCAGGCCTCGGAATCGATGGTCAAGGATGAGCGGCAGGAACTGCTTGACGCCCTGGCACAGGCCGGTGGTAATAAATCAGAGGCCGCTCGGCTGCTGTCCATAGATCGATCAACACTCTACCGCAAAATGAAGCGGCTCGATATCCAGGTTCCCCGCTAAGTTGTTGCGCGCTGTTGCAGAAAACTGTTGCAGGTGTTGCGACGCAACACATGGCGCAACAGTTGTGGTTCTTTGAAAATTATCTGCGATTATCCGCTTTTCTCTTGATCATAAAGAAAATTTTATAATAAATTACAATAATATCAATATTTTAATATTGCCATCAGAGTTTTTTTAACGAAGAGTTATACATTGTGGCACAGGTGATGCAATGTGGTACTCATACAAATTACCAAATCAACCAACAACAACTCAATCGATGAGGTCACCTGATGAAAACAGCCATTCTAAAAAAAACCAGAACTGAAACCAGAACAACCGCCAAGGTTGACGAGCAAATATATAAAGTGGGGATAGTGCTGGTGGGAATTTCCTCTCTGGCACTTGGCGTCTGGGCGACCGTAGCCCTGGTCAGCGGCATGGTAGCCAGCGGTGGTCCCGGAGCACTTATAGCCGACTGGTTCAGAGCGGTTATCGGAACCTGATAGACGAGGTGAAAAAGATGAGTGAGCGCACAAAAGCAATTAACAAAACAGCTACCTCGACATCCACTAAACAGGATGCCACTACAGAAATATCAAGAGTCGGTGTAATCACCGTAGCAGCCTTTGGTGTGGTTGTCGGTCTCTGGAGTCTGGCCTGCATAGTTGGCGGCATGGCTGCCAGCGGCGGACCGCTGGCTTTTGTCGGCGACTGGTTCAAAGCGGTGACCGGTATGTAACAATCTGGCTGAATGACAGCATCGAGGCCGTGGAACAATCACTGTTCCACGGCCTTTTTTTGTACACGTTAGGGGGACACAATACCCATGGTGTCCCTATTTCTATGATGGGTGATACTAGTCGCAATGCAGCAACCTGGGACACCATGGGTATTGTGTCCCCTTCGTTGCAAAGCAGTGAGAGCTTTAAACTTTGGTCGATTAGTTGTATAAGATAAGTAATGGTAAGGTAATCATTTGAAATGAGCCGGAAAAACGGCTGCTGGAAAACAACACGCAAGAGCCGGGCCGGTCCTGCTGCCTGACGATCATGGCGATACTGGTTAGAAACTTACTGATTTATTTTATCTTCTGCTTTTGTCTATTTGTTGCCGGGATGATCTTTCATCTCGAAACGAGGCTGCCGCAGAAGGATTTCTCTGACCTCCTCGACGATATCGATCAGAATCGGGTAACCGAACTAATGGTCAAGGACGACGTGGTGCAGGTGACCACTGAGGACGGCAACCAGTATATGACCGTGGTTCAGGAGCCGGCCTATCTGGTGTCGAGCTGGCATTCCGGTTCCATCAGGGTCTCCTACCGGAAGGATTATACCGAGCTCCTCTTTTTCGGAATAGGCCTGGTTTTTTCCGTATCTCTTCTGCTGGTATCCTGGCTTTCCCTGCGCATCAAACCGGCCACACCCGCCTCTGTGTTCGCCAACGAAAAGCTGATTTCTCCCGGGGCCGAAGGCCAGCAGCAGGTTACCTTCGACGATGTGGCCGGTATACCCGAAGCAAAAGAGGAGCTCCAGGAGATCGTCGGCTTTCTCCAAGATCCGGAGCTTTATACCGAGATAGGGGCGACCACCCCCAAGGGCGTCTTATTGCAGGGACCGCCGGGCACCGGCAAGACGCTGCTGGCCAGGGCTATTGCCGGCGAGGCAAGGGTGCCGTTTTACAGTTTCAGCGGCTCCGATTTCGTGGAAATGTTCGTTGGTGTCGGCGCCCAGCGTGTCCGCGACCTGTTTGGCGAAGCCAAGAAAAATGCGCCCTGTATTGTGTTCATCGATGAGATCGATGCGGTCGGCGCTTCCAGGAAATCGTCTTCTTCCGATGGCAACGACGAGCGTGGTCAAACCCTTAACGCCTTGCTCGTGGAAATGGATGGCTTTAGTCCGTCTGACAATATCGTCGTTATGGCGGCTACCAACCGTCCGGACATCCTCGATCCGGCACTCAAACGGTCGGGTCGTTTCGACCGGCAGATTACCATCGTTCCCCCCGACATCAAAGGGCGCAGAAAAATTCTCGATGTCCATTGCCGCAAGGTGAAAGTAAGCGAGGAGGTCAATCTCGAGGATATCGCTGTCATGACTTCCGGGTTCACTGGTGCTGAAATCGCCAGTCTGGTCAACGAGGCGGCCCTGCTTGCCGCCCGGCACGGTAAAACGGAGGTCGACCAGGGTGATTTCGATTCAGCCCACGACAGAATTCTGCTTGGGGTTGAACGCAAAGGTATGGTTATCACCGAACGCGACAAACGGATTCTTGCCTTTCACGAGGCCGGCCATGCCATCGTCGCCAAGATGCTGCCCGACAGCGATCCGGTGCACAAGATTACCATCATTCCCCGCGGGCGGGCACTCGGACAAACTCAGCAACTGCCGATGAACGACCGCCAGGCCTATTCGAAGCAGTATTTAAAGAACCGTATAACGACCCTGATGGGCGGGCGGGCTGCGGAAGAGCTGGTGTTTGGCATTAAGACCACCGGCGGACAGTCAGACATTCAGCAGGCCACCGACCTGGCGACCAACATGGTTTGCAAATGGGGGATGAGCGACGGCCTGGGGCCGCAGGTCTACGTGGTCGACGACGGGGATTTTCTCGGACCGACCAACCGGCGTCTGGCAATGAGCACCCGTACTGAAAATCAGGTGGATAAGGAAATAAAAAATCTTCTCGACGAATGTTATTCCGAGGCCGTTGCTATCTTAAGCAACGAACGGCTCTTTCTCTCGGTGCTGGCCGACATTCTCATGCAGGTGGAAACCGTCGACGGCGAAGAGTTTGACATCATCTATTCATGTTCGGTGAAAAAGAAATATGAATTTCAGATGGATAACGATTCAGCCGACGCCTGCGAGAGCGGTGCAGTAGAGAATTAGGCCACCATGTTCAAGTCTGTCAAGTCACTCTTATACCTAAGTTTTCTGATAATAGGCATGTCGCTGTTTCTGGTCATCGTCCTGGGGGGCCGGCAGTACCTGCTGAATAACCAATATACCGAGATCAGCAGTCTCAGCGAACGGACGCTCTTTGGTTTCGGCACGATTCGGGATCAGGTGACCGAAGCGTTGATCAGCAGTAATTATAACGAACTCAAGGCCATTATTCCCGACCTAGAACAGCTCAACACCCTGGTCTCGAAATTGTACGATTACCAGCTGATCCCCGCCCAGTACAAACTGGCTATGGCCGATACCATAGACCTCAGCGGCCTGGTCATCGGGCTGCGCCGGCTGGAACTTGCCGAATCGAAAAAGACGGCCTCCCTTGAACTGCAGCGGGAGATGCGCAGAATAGGGGAAAACCTGATCAAGGTCGATAGGATCATCACCTCTCACATAAGGGATTCGGTCATCGGTTTTCAACTCAGCGTCATCGGCACGATGGGTATTCTGATCAGCTGCGCCAGTTTCGTGCTCATAGTTCTTTATAAGCGCGGAGTGCTGCCGCTGCTGGAACTGTCCCGCCAGGCTGAAACGAAAGAGGCAGGTCCGGACCAGGGTTTTGACTGTCCGCATGAGGCCGGCACGGAACTGCAAACCCTGGTCGATTCTCTCAACAGTATGCTCGCCGAAAGGCGTTCTTCAGATCCGGGTGACGCCGATCATGATCTGTTGTCCCAAACGGTAAACGACACTACCAACAATCTCAATGTGGTGATGAACTACGCGGAACTGTTGCTTGAATCTGACAGCGAGGGGCTCTCGGCCGAACAGCGAGAAATGGTCGGCAGAATAGTGGCCAGCGGTGAGCGGATCAGCGAGCAGTGGCAGCGTATCTCCCGGGAGTTTGATCACCTCTGATAAGATTGGCCAAAGCCTCCGTTCAGGCAGGGAGTAAACGAAAAGCAGGCGATATGCAATTATGTCGCTCTGAAGTTAGCCGAACCGGCCGGTAATATAATCCTCGGTGAGACGGTGTCTCGGGTTGGTGAAGATCTGATCGGTGTCTCCCACCTCCACCAGGTTGCCGAGATGAAAATAAGCAGTCCGCTGAGAAACCCTGGCTGCCTGCTGCATGGCGTGGGTGACGATGACGATGGAAAACTGGGTCCTGAGCTCGGCAATCAGCTCTTCTATCTTGGCGGTGGCGATCGGGTCGAGTGCGGAGCAGGGTTCGTCCATGAGGATGACTTCGGGACTCACGGCAATCGCCCGGGCGATGCAGAGCCGCTGCTGCTGACCGCCGGACAGCCCGGTGCCGGGCTCGGCGAGGCGGTCCTTGACTTCATCCCAGAGCCCCGCTTTGATCAGAGATGTTTCCACGACTTCGTCAAGTTCTCCTTTACTTGCCGTGAGCCCGTGAATCTTCGGGCCATAGGCAATATTGTCATAGATCGATTTGGGAAACGGATTGGGTTTCTGGAAAACCATGCCGACTCTGGCCCGCAAAGGCACCACATCGACGCTGGGATGATAAATGTCGGTGGTGTCCAGGGTGATCTGCCCTTCGACCCGGCAGCCGGGAACGGTGTCGTTCATGCGGTTCAGACAGCGCAGAAAGGTCGATTTGCCGCAGCCTGAGGGGCCGATCATGGCCAGCACCTCGTTGCAGGCCACATCGATACTGGCATTCTTAATGGCGCAGGTGTCACCGTAATAGACATAGACGTCTCGACAGGTCATGCGGGGGGTGTCGACAAAAGGGTTGCCGACCGTTCCCGTAACATCGGTCTGAATTACGTTGTCATGCTCGGTTTCCCTTGCCTCGGCAATCGGTATTGCCGGATGGATGGTGTCCGCCACTGTTTCCATATCTTCTGCCACGTGGTTAATCGATCTTACGGGTTAACCGTATTCCCCGCATGATCATGTCACATGGGGAATACGGTACTGGGTGCCTGCTGATAAAAAAATGAAGCCTTACTTCATGGCCATCGGCTTCAGATTCTTGACGTCATCAGCAAACTGTTTACGCTCTGCATCGGGCATCGGGATCATACCCTTGTCAGCCAGGTACCCTTCGGGTCCCCAGGCTTTTTCACTGGCGAACTCGGCCAGGTATTCGGCGATGCCGGGGATGGTGCCGACATGGGCTTTCTTCACGTAGAAGAACAGCGGACGGGAAACCGGGTATTTACCGGCGGCGATGTTCTCAAAGGTCGGGGATTCACCTTCGATTATAGAGCCTTGAATCACGTCTGCGTTCTGATCGAGGAAGGAGAAGCCGAAAATGCCAAGGGCATCCGGATTGGCCTGCAGCTTTTGAACGATCAGGTTGTCATTCTCACCGGCTTCCACATAGGCGCCGTCTTCGCGCAGTGCGCCCGGCTCGAATTTTTCCTTAACCTCGTCGCTGATACCGGACATATCGACTTCTTCCACGCCTTCTTCCATGACCAGTTCGACAAAGGCGTCCCTGGTGCCGGAGGTCGGAGGAGGACCAAGCACTTCAATCTTGGTGGCCGGCAGCGCGGAATTAACGTCTTTCCAGGTCATGTAGGGATTGGGCACCAGTTTGCCGTCCATCGGCACATCTTTGGCCAGGGCCAGGAAGATATCCTTGCGGGTCAGCTGCATTGGATCGGCTTTCTTGGAATTGGCCAGAACGATGCCGTCATAGCCGATCTTTACCTCAACGATGTCCTTGATACCGTTGGCGGCGCATTTCTCCTGTTCCGACTTCTTAATCGCCCTGGAGGCGTTGGTGATGTCCGGATGGTCAACGCCGACGCCGGCGCAGAAAAGCTTAAGGCCGCCGCCCGAGCCGGTTGACTCGATCTTCGGGGTTTTGAACTGGGTGGTTTTGCCGAACTGCTCGGCAACCACAGTGGCGAACGGGTAGACCGTCGAGGAACCGACGATCGAAATGTAGTCACGATTGGCATGAGCCGGTGAGCTCATGATGGTTGCGGTCGCCAGCGCACCGGCAACGATCAGTCCTTTGATTTTCATTTTATCTCCTTTTGGGTGTTGTTGTTTTCCTAATCCTCGTTGATTAGTTGCTGCTACCATTTAATTTCGAACTTCTTGCGCATGTATACAGCGACAGCGTTCATCAAAATCAAAAAGCCGAGCAGGATGATGATCGCTGCGGAAGTCTTTTCGGTAAAGGCCCGCTCCGGACTGTCAGCCCAGAGGTAGATTTGAACCGGTAAAGCCGCGGCAGGATCGGTAAAGCCCCCGGGAATATCGACAATAAAGGCAACCATGCCGATCATCAGCAGCGGTGCCGTTTCGCCCAGGGCCTGGGCCATGCCGATAATGGTGCCGGTGAGCATGCCGGGCAGGGCCAGCGGCAGTACGTGATGAAAGACCGTCTGAATCTTCGAGGCGCCGACACCCAGGGCGGCTTCTCTGATCGACGGCGGCACCGATTTCAGAGAAGCGCGGGCGGCGATGATAATAGTCGGCAAGGTCATCAGGGTGAGGACCAGACCGCCCACCAGCGGGGTCGAACGCGGTATGCCCCAGAAGTTGATGAAAATGGCCAGACCCAGCAGCCCGAAGATGATAGACGGCACCGCGGCAAGGTTGTTGATGTTGATCTCAATCAGATCGGTGAATGTGTTGTCAGGGGCAAACTCCTCCAGATAGATCGCGGCGGCAACGCCCATGGGAAACGAGAGCAGCAGGGTAATCACCAGGGTGTAGAACGATCCCTTGGCTGCACTCAGGATTCCTGCCAGTTCGGGCTCGCGGGAATCTCCGGAAGTGAAGAAGGTCTTGTTGAACCGCATCTGCAGACGCCCGCCGTATTCCAGCGTCCTGATCCGCTCGTACTGCTTGTCCTTGATGCGGCGGTTGGCCTCGGGCTGGTCCATGTCGATATTGCCTTTCATAAGCATGTCGACATCGTCTTTGGCCGGGACCCAGATTGAGAAGCTGGTGCCGATCAGTTTGGGGTCCGCTTCCACCATATCCATCAGTTTGAAAGCCGCCCCTTTGCTCACCAGATTGTTGAGCATACGTTTATCCCGTCGGCCGCTTACCTCCGGAAACATCGAATAGAGCGACGCTTTTACGATGCCCTGGAAATCACCTTTGGCAAGATCTTCATCAGGGAAGTATTCCTTGTCCAGCGTCACATCGAGCTTGATATACGTCTGTTTGAAGGCAGAGTAACCGCTCATCAGGATAGTGCTGAGCAGAAACACCAGAAAGGCCAGGGCAATGAAAATCGCGCCGATGCCCATGAGCTTGAAGCTCTGTTCGGCACGATATCTGCGCTTCAACCGTTGGTTGAACTCGGGTGAGAAGGCGTTGGTTGACTCAGTTGGCTGCATATTCTTTTAAAAAACCTGTTGTGGATTCAGTTACTCGTACTGTTCCCGGTACTTGCGAACCACTCTGAGGGCGATGAAATTGAGAATCAGAGTGAACACAAAGAGCACCAAACCCAGGGCGAATGCTGCGAGGGTCTTTGGAGAATCGAACTCCTGGTCGCCGACCAGCAGCGTAACGATCTGCACGGTGACGGTGGTTACCGCCTGAAAGGGGTTGGCCGTCAAGTTGGCCGCCAGTCCTGCGGCCATGACCACGATCATGGTCTCGCCCACGGCCCGGGAGACGGCCAGCAGTATACCGCCGACGATGCCCGGCAGGGCCGCCGGAAAGATAACGTAGCGAACGGTCTCGAACTTGGTGGCGCCGAGCCCGTAAGATCCGTCTCTGAGCGTTTGCGGCACGGCATGGATGACATCGTCGGAAAGTGAGGAGACAAAGGGGATAATCATGATTCCCATGACCAGACCTGCGGCCATGGCGCTTTCGGACGCAACCGAGAGGCCGAAAAACCCGCCCATATTCCTGATCAGAGGCGCCACGGTCAAGGCGGCGAAAAAGCCGTAGACCACGGTGGGAATGCCGGCCAGGATCTCGAGCATCGGTTTAACCATGGTACGGAATTTCCTGTTGGCAAATTCGGATAGATAGATGGCCGACAGCAAACCGATGGGGATGGCCACCAGCATGGCGATGGCGGCGATCATAAAGGTGCCGGCAAAGACGGGAACTGCCCCGAACGCACCGGAAGAGCCTACCTGATCAGCTCTGATGGCCATCTGGGGACTCCAGGTGAGACCGAACAGAAACTCCTGCAGAGGAATTACCTGAAAGAAGCGAATGGCTTCGAACAATACTGAGAGCACAATGCCCAGGGTGGTGAAAATCGCCACCGCCGAGCAGAGTATAAGAATCGCTTTGATAACCGTCTCAACCAGGTTTCTCGCTCTGAGTTTTGCCGAAATGGACTGATAAGTGACAGCGGCAAAGACGAGCATCAGTGCAAAGACCGCAGCCGTGACAATTGACCGGTAATTCCGCTTAATTTTGGCGTAGCGTTCTGCCGCCCGGCCGATCTCAGGGTCTTTGCTGACCGTGATATTGCCGGCCAAAGTATTTTTGATATCGTTCAGATACAGCGAGACAGTGCCCGTATCTTCGAGCAGCTCTGCCGGCAATTCGTTGACGATGCGCTTGTCCACCACCGAGGTTTCAATCGAAATCCAGAGACCATAAAGCAACAGAGCCGGCAGCAGTACGGCGAGACCGGTGAGCATACCGTAATGGTTGGGCAGAGAGTGCAGCTCCTGGATGCCGCCTTGGGTGTTTGCCACCCTGATTGCCTTGGAGCGGCCGAAGAAAAAGCCGCTTATGCCGAGCAGAAGAATTGCAGGAAGAAGATAGGAGAAGTACATGTGGCTAACGGCTCATGCCCCGCTAAGAATTTGATCTGGTAACCACGCCTTCAACAAGGTAAATGGCTTCTTCAGCAATATTTGTGGCTCGGTCGCCGGTGCGCTCGAGGTTTCGGGCCAGGAGAAAGGTATTGAGCAGTCCGCCCGGATGCTCGGGATGTTGTTTGATGATGTCCTTGATAGCCTCGAATATGTAGTCGTGCTGCGCATCGACCTCGTCGTCCATCAGAAATACCTTCCTGGCGAGGGACGCATCACGGGCGATCAGGGCATCGAGGCTGTTCTTCAACATCTGAAGGACTTTCTCGGACATTTCCGAAAAATCTATGTTCTTGACCAGATCCCGACTTTTAGATTTGCTGATAGCCCGAGCCCCGATGGCGATGTTGACCCCCATATCGGCAATCCGTTCCAGCTCGCTATTCACCTTGATAACCGTGATGATAAAACGGAGATCGCCGGCCACAGGCTGGTGTAGCGCCAGGATCTTCAGGCAGTCCTCCTCGATCTCGACCTCCTGTTCGTCTATCTGGTAGTCGTTGAGAATGAGGGATTGGGCGGTCTGTTCATCGTAATTGGCGATCAGCGACGTCGCTTGACGAAAGCGTTCCTCCACCTGGGTGCTCAGGTTGAGCAGCTTTTTATTCAGCTTCTTGAGCTCAATGTGGAAGGTATAAAATGGTTCCATTTATTTTTTCCCTGTCTTCAATCTGTTCGAGTTGTGTGATAAACCCCGCAGATTTCTGGGTCAGTAATTGTTGGCCACCAATGTAGGGGGCTTTTGTTTTTATCTGGTTACGTAAATGTTAGAATTGCGTTAATGGTGGGAAAAGAGGTTGCGCGACCATTTAAAATGCAGAACATTGGACTGCGTGTGATAAACATCCCCGGCAAAATTTACGTTTCTGGGCTTAATACCGTCGTTTTCCTAGGGCTGCCTGACAACTTGACGGTGACGGCGAATTATTAAAATCTGCGAACAAAATGAGCCATGGGTAAAATTACCATCCTAGTCGTCGAAGATGAGGCTGCCATACAGCAGCTGGTCAGCTACAACCTGATCAAAGCTGGTTTCCACGTCACCTGTGCAGACAGCGGTGAAGAAGCGCTGGAATGTTTGCTTAGGGAAAACATTGACTGTGTTCTGCTCGATCTCATGCTGCCCGGTATGAGTGGTTTAGAGGTTTGTGAAACCATTAGACGGAAGTCTGAGAAAAACGGCCGCTACATCCCGATTGTCATGCTCACCGCCAAGGGCGAGGAAGAAGATATCGTCGAGGGACTGGAATTCGGGGCGGATGACTACATGACCAAGCCGTTCAGCCCCAAGGTGCTGATCGCCAGAATTAAAGCGGTGCTGAGGCGTGAATACGAGCGGCAGAAAAAGGAGGAAGATGACCAGAGTACCATCGTGGTCGGTGATCTGGAGATAAACAAGGGCAGACACGAAGTCACCCTGCAGGGAGAACTTCTGCACCTCACCATGACCGAGTTCGGTATACTGGCGCTGCTCGCCTCCAAGCCCGGTTGGGTCTTCTCGCGCCAGCAGATCATAGATTCTGTGAGGGGCTACGATTTTCTGATCACCCCCCGCGCCATAGATGTCCAGATTTTCGGCTTGCGCAAGAAAATGGGAAGCTCCGGCAAGCTGGTCGAAACCGTGAGGGGGGTAGGATACCGATTCAAATCGATATCCTGATCCAGCTATGGTTATTAAACAGAAAAAGCTGTTCTGGCAGATTCTGCTGGTCCACCTGGCCATCCTGTTAGTGACAATCGCCGCCGTCGCCTGGTACAGTTCCCGCACCTTTGACAGCTTTTATATCACCGAGAAAGGAGTCGACCTGGAGAACCGGGCGAATCTCATCAAGGCCCGGGTAGTCGAGTTATTGTTCAATGGCACGGAAGCCCATCTTAGAGAACTGGTTGTCGATTCCGGACGGGCATCGGGAACCAGGATTACCATTATCGATCCGGATGGCCTGGTGCTTGCCGACACCAACGAAGATCCTGTGCGTATGGATAACCACAGGAGGCGGCCGGAGATAGATACCGCCTTCTCTGGCACTCCCGGGCAGTCACAGCGGTTCAGCAATACCCTGGGGCAGCGGATGCTCTATTCTGCCATCCCGCTCTACAGGACTGAAGCCCACGGTGGCGATGGCAGTGATCAGGGTGCAATAATCGCCGTGCTGCGCCTGTCAGTGCCGGTGACCGCCATTGATGCGGCACTGACCGACATACGTGTGAAGATCGGCTTCGGTGTTCTGCTGGCTATCGCCGGCGCCTTCATCTTAACCTTTCTGGTTTCCAGAAATATCAGCCGTCCGCTGGAGGAAATGACCAGAGGCGCAGAACTTTACGCCCGAGGAGATTTTTCAAGGCGAATGCTGTTAAACACCAAGACGACGGCTTCAAGAGAAATAGCCAGCCTGGCCACAGCCATGGACCAGATGGCCGATCAGCTGGACGACACCATCAATACCATCATCAGCCAGCGCAACCAGCTTGAGACGGTGTTCTCCAGCATGGTGGAGGCGGTCATCGCCGTAGACCGCGAGGAACGCATCATCAGTATCAACGAGGCAACCGCACAATTGTTCGAAATCGAGCGCCAGGGTACCCAGGGAAAACTTATCCAGGAAGTAATAAGGAACACTGCCCTGCAGGAGCAGATCGAACGTATTTTGGCCACGGGAAGACCTTTCGAAGACGAGATAATCCTGGAAAGGAGCACCAACGGCGGCACCTATCTGCACACCAACGTAGTTCCACTGCATGGCGGGGGCTCAGAAACCATAGGGGCGCTGATTGTCTTGAACGATGTGACCCGTCTCCGGCAGCTGGAGAATATGCGCAGCGAATTTGTGGCCAACGTCTCCCACGAGTTGAGGACGCCGATTACCTCTATCAGAGGCTATGTCGAAACGCTGCTCGATGGTGCCCTGGATGAACGGGAGGATGCCGAAAAATTTCTGGAAATCGTTCTCCGCCAGTCGGAGCAGCTCGAAGAGATAATAGATGATCTGCTGGCGCTTTCCAGAATCGAACGTGAGGCCAAGGACAGCCAGATTGATTTCGAGCAGCTGCCGCTGCGCTCGATACTGGAGGAAGCGGTTGAGGTCTGCCGGCCCAGAGCGAATGAACGTAACATCACGATTCGGCTCGACTGTCCCGAAGATCTGCATATGGATCTCAACCCAACCCTTCTGGAACGGGCCGTGGTTAATCTCCTGCACAACGGTATTACCTACAGCGAGGCAGGACAGGAAGTGGCGGTAACGGCTGCGATGGTTGAGGTCGCAGGGAAGAAAAAAGTGCAGATCTCAATTAAGGACAGCGGCATCGGTATTGCCGAAGAGCATCTGCCCAGGTTGTTTGAACGATTTTACCGCAGTGATCGAGCCCGCAGCAGAAAAGAGGGCGGCACCGGACTGGGGCTGGCCATTGTCAAACATATTGTGCAGGCGCACGGCGGTCAGGTAGAGGTTGAGAGTACCGTCGGTGAAGGAAGCACATTTCATATCATCCTAGATAGTTAGAGATATAAAATCTATTTTGGGCTGCTCCGGCTGTTGCTTTCTGGGGCCCATTTTGTAGAAAGATGAGTTGTGGGTGTTTTGGAGCGGATAATCCAGATACCAGGGTCCGTTGATGGGTAAACGCATTTACCGTTCGATAAAAGAGCCGATTCGAAAAAATCCGACGGCGGATGAAAAATGGCGCGGCGCCGATAGAGGCCTCATCCTATGTTGGGAAGAAGGAAGGGAACTGGCGGCAACTCAGCCCAAACTGGCGAAACGTGCCCAGCGGGGCGAACTGCCGATGCTGAGCTGGAAAGGCGGCGTTAAACGCAGTCCCAAGAAGAAGAAAAAATCGGGGTCGTTCTGTTACCTGGCCCAGTGGCAGGGGCTCAGGGGAGATGACCTCGACATAAAACTCTCTGAAAAACAGACTATCAAATGTTCCAGAACCGGTGTAAGGGTATCTTACTCGCTGGACTCCACCATATTTGCAGTTCCCTGAAATCGTAGTTATTCTTTTAGCCAATTTTCTCACATCCAGACCGGTGCTCCGGTCGTGCTCCGATCGATAGACTTTTATCATCCACTGTGTGATAATTTTACTAAGGGATCCACCCACAACATTCCCGGAACAGAGACTCCATGGCGGGCAAATCATCCAGAGAAGTGCGGTTGAAGAGAATTTTCTCTGGAATTGTCGGACAAACGATTCTGCTCTTTCTCTGGGGGTTCGCCGGGCTTTTACTGCTGTTCATCTCACTCCATTTAAAAAAAATCGACGCCATTCCGCTCGAGTATGGTGCCGCTATCCTGCTGGTGTTTTTTGGTGTGGTCTGTTTTCTGCTGGCCCAGTATCGCATCAACGCACGGCGGGAAAAAGAATTCAGATATATACAGCAGATAGATCATCTTGCTGAACTCGAGGAGAAGATCGGCCAGCGTACCCGTGAGCTTGACCAGCGCAACCACCAGCTGAGCAATGAAATTGCCGAGAGACTGGAAACCGAAGCCCAACTCAAACAGTCCAATGAACTGTTATCGGGCATCGTCGGCACCATCGAGGGCATCATCTACGTGGTCGATTTCGAAACCCATGAAATTCTGTTTGCCAACGACTACCTGCGCAGGCTGTTCGGTTTTGACCCGGTGGGAAAAAAATGTCACCAGCTTATTCACTCGGCCGAGGACAAACCCTGCATGTTCTGCAATAATCAGCGCTTACTTAGCACTGCCGATCAGCCGCTTGAACCCTATCAATGGGAGTATCAGAATCCCTTTAATAAAAAGTGGTATCGGGCCAAGGATCAGGCCATAAGATGGTCGGACGGGCGCTTCGTGAAGTTGGAGATCGCCATCGACATTACCGAACAGAAGAGTATCGAGCACTTTTTGCAGGAAGCACGCCGGCAGGCAGAACTGGCCATGGGCACCCGCAGCCGCCTGGTGGCGCTGGTGGCCCATGATTTGAAATCTCCCTTTTATTCGATGACCCAGATGCTTAAACGAATACTGGCAAGGGAGCATTTCGATCACGAAATTCATCGTCAGTTTCTGGAAAATATAGTGATCAACGGCCAGCGGATGCTGCAGATGATCGACAATTTGCTGTCCATGGACCGGCTTGAGACCGGCGGCATAAAGCTGGAAAAGTCGTTTTTCAATGTTCACGAAATGGCCCGAGAGGTCGTTCAGAACTTTATCAATCAGGCCTTTGACAAGGCCATCAGGATGATCAATTCCATACCTCCCGAGGCCGAAGTCTACGCCGATCGTCACCTCTATTTCGTGGTACTCAATAATCTCATGTCCAACGCCATCAAGTTCAGCCAGCGCGGCGGCACGGTCGAAC
Source organism: Desulfobulbaceae bacterium (assembly GCA_024640625.1). Taxonomy (GTDB): domain Bacteria; phylum Desulfobacterota; class Desulfobulbia; order Desulfobulbales; family Desulfocapsaceae; genus JABDQA01. Next base: position 19,225 of record JAHEER010000034.1, on the reverse strand, counting down.
TGCTGCTGCCCGATCCGCAGCGGCCCATGAGTGTGGCCGTCAAGGACAACGGTGAGGGGATGAGTCGCGACTACGCTGAGAACCTGTTCCGGACCGATATCAAAACCAGCAGCAAGGGCACCAAGGGAGAAACCGGCACCGGGCTTGGTCTGATATTCTGTAACGGTATCATTGAGGCCCACCACGGCAAAATCCTGGTGGATTCTAAAAAAGGGGCTGGAACAACCATTGTCATTGAACTGCCCGAGTGCTGCAAGCTTAACTGTGCAGAAAAGCAGGAAGAGGAATTCAGTGCTCGCTGAAGGGCAGCTGGACGCGGCTTCTATGTCTTGTTTTGGTCCGCTGACGCAGTTCCGCCGGAATTGTCCGGTGGGGCCGGGTTGGATGGGCGAGCGCCCACCTCATGTTCTGTAAATCTCTCCGTTGCCCCTTCGACCGCCTGGGCCGCCTGTGCGCCGCCCAAGGTGGCCGGCGTCTCGGTTCCCAGAACGGTTTCAACGATAACACGGCTGGATATTTTGTCCGGTGGCCGGGAAGGAATGATTTCACCGGTCTCGCTGGAATGGTGCAGTAATCCAGCGTCGACTAGTGTGTCTACCGTTCTTCCGACAAGTTCAGGAGGATAGTCCCGGTGACTGTTGATCAGGTCGTCACTTAGTGTCTGTTCGGCTGAGTTGAAGCGCTCTCCGACGGTTCTGCACACATCGAGGGCAGCACTGAGCCGCAGAGACGGTTCGAATGTTTTGCTGGTGAAGTGGTAGGTCGGTTCATTTTGAATGGCATAGGCTATCTGGGCCCCGATGAGCACAAAGAGCCAGGCCACCCAGACCCAGGCCAGAAACAGTGGGATGGTGGCAAAAGAACCGTAAATGGCATTGTATTTAGCCACGCCGATCTGCATGCTGAGGTAGATATTCTGGGTCAGGAACCAGAAGAAGCCGGCGATGAGAGCGCCGATCATGGTTGGCAGCCCGCCGGTTTTGGTGTTGGGGAAGAATATGTAGATAACGTACAGGGTGAGGCTCAGAAAAAGAATAGGAACTCCATTGAATAGAAGGGTCTGGAGCCAGATTATCGGGAAAAACTTATCCAGATGCACGTTCAATGCCTGGCTTTCCAGCATCGTGCCGGCGGCCAATGCGACGTTTATGGAAATTGGAAAGAGGATCATCAGGGCGATGTAATCGGCTACTTTTCGCAGGATCGAGCGACCGTCCTTGACCTTCCAGATGACGTTGAGAGATTTTTCTATCTGGCCCAGGACCAGGATCACCGAGAGAAAGATGCCCACCATACCGAAGGTGCCGAGGGTGGCGAAGTTTGTCTTATCGACGTAATTGAAAATTTTATCGGCCGCTGAGCGTAAATGGGATCCCAGGTCGGCTGTTTGTGCATCGACCCCCTCTTCCTGAACCGTCTCAGCATCACCGGTCGAGGGCGCCAGCTGAAGAGCCGGTGCGGTTTCCTCCAGCGTCTCTATGTACCTGTAGGCCAGCTCGCGGAGCTGATTCCCGCCGCCGAGGCCTTTGACAACCGCGGTGCTCATTGCCAGAATCGGCACCATGGACAGAAGCAACGCATAGGTCAGGTAGCCGGCCCGAATTGTCAGCACGTTTTCCCCCATCTCTCTCAGACAGATCAGCACGATACGGGCAAACCGGTGGAGCCAGCGCTGGGGAGCGGAACCATCCACCGGAATATCGTCGGCCCAGGTGAAAACTTTGCTGTGTTTCTCTTCTCGGCGTGCCAGTTTCTCAGAACGTCTCGTGTGAGATATAAGTGACATGACCTTTGGGGACCCTTCCTGTGCGGCGCTCAATCGCCCAGCTCTATTTTGGTGACCGCCTCACTTTTGACCCTGTCGAGTAGATCGGCAAGGACCGGTTTTACATGCTCCCTGATATCGCCCGCGACGACAATGAAGAGAAGATCGTCCCCAGGCCTGAGAAGCCCTGAACGGGCCTCGATAACAATATCATAAATTCCTGGTAATTGTAAAAATTCTTCCCTGAGTGCAGCGATTCGATCGATATCGGCGTGCACTTCTATGGACGAAACAGGAGATCGGTCCTGGCGGGACCAGCCCCGCACGATACCGTTGTGTACCAGGACCATGCCGACGTTTTCATTGAAGTCAGGCCGGCTTTTCATTTCAGCAATCGTTTTACTGATATCCATCATGTGCTCCTCCACCGCGGCCTGCTATCCCGTGACGATCATATCTCTTTTAATATCGGCACCTGGAGTGTGCTGGCCAGTTCCAGGTGGGTATAATTGAGGTTTTCATTGTATTTCTTTAATAACCACAGAGGCACGTCGAATTGCTTTCGGCAGAGCTCCCAAATCGTATCACCGTTTTTCACCCGGTAGCTGTTAAAGCCGACCACCTGGTAGGAACTGAAGAAATCTTCCTGAAGTTCCTGATGGAAATCGAAACGGTTTTCCTCAAATGCTGCTATTTTGGTGTTGATGAAATCGAGCTGGATCTTTTGACCGGGGTGTATGTCACTGTTGTTGGACAGATTGTTGTTGATACGGATGGAATTGGGGGTAACTTTGAGCCAGTCTGCCAGCAGCCGGATCGATTCGTCAGGCTGAACTTCGATGGTGCCGACGAGCAGATTGTTTCTTTTCTCGGGGTTGGAGACTTTCAAGTTGCCGGCCACCGTCAGATCCTGCTCGAAGGCTGGCTGCACTGAGCCGGTTGGCGGCGATTTCTTGGTTTCCTTTAGTTCGGGCAGGGTAGAAGTGGTGCCGGCCACCTGCACAGGTGCGCCAGCCTGGGATGAAGTCGGGATACGCAGGTTCTGGCCCACCCGAATCATCGCTTTTTTGTTGAGATTGTTGGCCCGAATCAGGTCCTGGACGGAGACCTTGTGAGCTTTGGCGATGGCACTGGCAGAGTCGCCGGAGCGTACTTGATAGAATTTTGAGCGTTTCTGCTGGGAACTGAAGATGTAGGGCGGCGCGGCGCTCAACATTCTGCTGTTGTTAAAGCGATAGGGAAGTTTCAGGATGTAATTCTTAGGGATGTGTTTTGTTCCCTTAAATACCGGATCACGCAGGGCCGGGTTATATCTGCGCAGCAGTTCGGGGCTGATTCCCAGATACTCACATAGCTTATCCGCCCGCGCATAAGCCGGCATTTTTACCGTAACCGCGCGCAGCGGCTGCTCCAGCTCGAGGCCGGAATTCTCCATTTTTTTAGCGGCCTTTACCGCTGCCAGGAATTCCGAATAGAAGTTGCGTGAGGCAAACTTGAAATGGCCTTTGTTGTAGTTTTTGAAGATCCTCTCGTAGCTTCCTTCCTGCTTGACAGCCCGTTTCATTCCTGCAGGTCCGTAGTTGTAGGCGGTCAGCGCCAGCGGCCAGCTCCCAAGCTGCTCGTAATTGCGTCTTAAGAATTTGGCGGCGGCCCGGGCCGAGATGATCGGATCCCTGCGTTCATCGATTATGTAGTTAATGGTCAGATATTCCTTGCCGGTAGTGTGGGTAAACTGCCACATGCCGGCCGCTCCGAATTTACTGAATGCTTGGGGATTGAATGAGGATTCCACATGGGGCAGGTAGGCAAGGTCCTCGGGCAGACCGTGAGACCTGAAGATTCGCCTCAGCTCGTTCATATAGGCACCCGAGCGCACCACCCCCTCCCTGAAGCGCTCCTTCAGACCGGTCTGGGCCCTGATATTTTCGGCGGCCTCGCGGTAGGCTGAGGGTGTCGCAGAAGCAGGAAAGAGAGCCGCGATCCGCTTTTCTTCCCTGGTTTTCGGGTGCGAATTCCGGGCCAGTTTGAGGAGAATGGTCCTGATGTGAGTCTTGACCTGGTTTATTTTTTTGCTGTTGTGCTTTCGAGCATCGGGAAACCCATCTTCGAGCAGGGTGACGGTGGCGTATATGCGACCGAGGTTGTGTTGGTCATGGATAATTGAAGTATTTACCGAATAGGTCGAGTATACTTTTTCCCAAAACGAAACATTGGTGGAAATTATTTTATATTCCGGAAAGTTACGAGGATCTGCCTGAGCCTGCGCTGGGACAGGGCCGAGGAGCTGGCCGATCCATAATACGGTGACAACCAGACTGGTAATTAGCGCCGCAGAAGTTTTACACGGGACTGGGGTCATGAAAAACAAAGTGAAGGTCTGGCGTTCGGGGATGCGTCCGTATAACTGCGGAGCAATCTTATCACACTCCAGTGGGGGATTTCATTTATAATTTCTGCCCTGAGGATACCTTGCTCTCCATCGGGCCAATCATCAAACTAACGATGTCAGCAATTGTAATGCAATTTAAAACAATAACAAGGAGATAATGTGTACACCCCGATAGTGGCCACGTTGGGCTACGTTTTGTCGGAAGACCGCCGGAAGACCTTGCTTGTCCACCGCAATTTACGGACCGACGATCCTCATTACGGCAAATACAATGGCCTGGGCGGCAAAATGGAAGCCCAGGAAAGCATTCATGACTGTATTTGTAGAGAAATTAAAGAAGAGGCCGGCATTATCTGCGAGGAGGTGGTCCTCAGGGGAACGATAAACTGGACCGGTTTCGGCCCGGACGGAGAGGACTGGTTCGGTTTTATCTATCTGATAGAGAAATTCAGCGGCTCACCCTATGCCGAAAATTCAGAGGGAAGGCTGCTCTGGCATGAGGTCGATAAACTTCTGGAGTTGCCCATGTGGGATGGGGATAAATATTTTCTGCCGCTGGTTTTCGACGCTGATCCAAGAATTTTTCATGGCTACATGCCGTATGAAAATAACCGGCCGCTAAGCTGGAGATACGTGCGCTGAGGGTTTGGGAGACGCCAAAAAAGCACCGCTCCAATAGAGGTTGCGGTGTTCAAGTACCATGGTATAGTCAGATTCAACGTTAACGCATAAGCGAGGGAAAAATATGGGAAGCGACAGCGAACTAGTCCGTCTCGAACAGTATATTGAACGCTTGCTGGACGGCTATGCAAAATTGAAGAAAGAAAAGCAGAGTATCGAGCAGCGCCTCGTTGATCTGCAGGCGGAAAACGATAAATACAAGCAGGAACTCGACTCACTCGATTCAGAACGTGGGGTAATGCGCGACCGGGTTACCACTCTCATCGGCCAGATCGAAAAGTGGGAGACTGAGATTGACGAGGACGCGGGCGGCGACGGCTCCGCCGGCGGGGATGAGGAGGACGAAGAATCTGAAGAAGACCCGGAGGACGGTGAACCGCCTGTAAAAAAGAAGAGCAAAGCTGGTAAGAGCGCCAAGGCCCAGAAGAATCTGTTCAGCGGCTAGCTGAAAGGCCGGGGCAGCTGTACCGTTTGATTCCAGCAATATAAGGCGTCGATAGACAATGTCAGAGTCTGAACGATTGGTAGAATTCACCCTCCTGGGACAGAATTTCGCGTTCTACACAGGTGCTTCGGAAGAAGAGATGGAGAACATACTGTCCCTGGTCCGGGAACAGATTGAATCGGTCGGGGGCGGGGATAAACCCGGGGGAACAATCCCGGTCAGTAAAATCGCAATGATGGCCTGCCTCAACCTGGCATCGAATTATAACAAGTTACAACAGGAACATAGCCGCTATAAACAAGAAACTTCAGCCAAGCTCGAGGAGCTCAGCGACCGCCTCGGCTTCGTTCTTGTCGATGAGCGTTAGAGCGCGGGAATTTTTGCTTTTGTTTTGGTGTAAATCTGCTACAATATTGGTAAAGAAGTCTTCGAGACTTTTGCTATAATGTTGTAATTTTGACAAAAAAAGTGGTGTATTTGGGACCTGGCCGAATTGTGGCCCAGGTTGGGATTTTCCCTGCGCTGTTGGTGATTTGTAGTGTTGTTGAGCCAACTCCCATTAAAAGGGACTTACCACTGTTTTCGGAAGGAAGGTCGCATGACTTTCCTGAAGTCAGCACGCGAGTCCCACCTATTTCGATAGGTTTAACTTGTCCTGCAGACACGGCAGGGTGGGGAAATGTTTTATGCTACGATGAACGGCGGGAAGGCCGTTCATCGTTTTACTATATAGATGCAGTCGGTCCATAAGCCCGGCTGCCCTTGAGGCGTAACAGCGGTTAATTACAGAAGCGCCTTCGGATGAGGTAATGAAATCTGTCGAGGAGTTCATCAGTTCAGCTGGGTGCCGCAGAACACGGCTGATCGGTTAACATCGATCACTCTGGTACCCGTCGACTGATTTTACATACATGCTGAGACCCACCGGTCCCGCACGCGAGCCGCACCCCTGCGGCTCCTCAACCCGAGATCGGGAGGTGTCCGGAACTGCCGGATATTCCAGCAGGTTTTGCGTTTCCCTGAGGAGCAAAACCGATCCCGCCGATGGCATTTCCTTCCCTGTGCCCGTTGTCCTTAGCCGGGCAGCCTGTAATTGATCGATAGACAGAGGAAGTTGTTATGGAAATGCTCAACCATCCCTCCATATTTGTGTCCGCTGGACTGCTGGTTGGCTTGATTCTCGGATTTGTGCTGCGCAAGCGCTTCATCGAAGGGCATCGGCAGAATATCCGGGAGCAGGCCAAACAATTGATCGAAACGGCCATTGTAGAAGCGGAGCAGCTTAAAAAAGAGGCCCAGCTCCAGAGCAAGGAAGAAGCCTACCAGGTCAAGCAGGCCGTCGAAGAAGAACTCAAAGCCGACCGGCGTGAATTAAAGGATGAGCGCCAGCAGCTCAAAAAATCCCGAGATCAACTGAAAAAGGAATGGGACAGTCTGGACCGCAAGCGCAGCGATCTGCAATCCCAGGAAAGCGGGCTGACCAAGCGGGAGCACGAGATTGAAGACAAGCACAAAGAGGTTGACAATCTCATCGGTAAACAGCGCTACGAGCTTTCGAGGATTGCCGGCATAAGCCAGGACGAGGCTAAAAAGCTGCTGATGGAATCCTTGGAAAGCCAGGCTCGCATGGATGCCGCCAAGCAGCTGGCGAAAATAGAAAATGAAATGAAGATGGAGGCGGATCGCAAGGCCAAGAACTACATCGCCTTGGCCATCTCACGCTATGCCGGAGACTATGTCGCCGACAAAACCGTCTCGATGGTGCCGCTGCCTTCGGATGAAATGAAAGGCAGGATTATCGGCCGGGAGGGCAGAAACATCCGGGCCATCGAGGCTGCCACAGGGATTGACATCATCATCGACGACACCCCGGAAGCGGTTATTCTCAGCGGCTTCAACCCGGTGAGAAGAGAAGTTGCCAGACTGGCCCTGCATCAGTTGATCAACGACGGTCGTATTCACCCGGGACGGATTGAGGAGGTCGTTGCCAAGGTTACCAAAGATCTGGAAATCGATATGCAGGAAGCCGGCGAACAGGCCACCTTCGATGTGGGGGCCCACGGCGTCCATGTTGAGCTCATCAAGATTCTCGGTCGTCTCAAGTACCGGACCAGCTATGGTCAGAATGTCCTGCAGCACTCGCTGGAGGTGGCATTCCTCTGCGGAATCATGGCGGCGGAACTGGGGCTTGACGTCAAACTGGCCAAACGCGCGGGACTGCTCCACGATATCGGCAAGGCAGTCGACCATGAAGTGGAAGGCTCACATGCCATCATCGGCAGGGATCTTGCCAAAAAATACGGCGAGCAGGAGGAGATTGTCTACTCCATCGGCTCCCATCATGAAGATGTGCCGATCCTCAGCGTGCTTGATGTGCTGGTCCAGTCAGCGGACGCCCTCTCGGGTGCCCGTCCCGGAGCCAGAAAAGAGATGCTGCAGAGTTATGTTAAACGACTTGAAGACCTCGAAGCAATCGCCAACTCCTTTGACGGGGTGGACAAGTCGTATGCCATCCAGGCCGGGAGGGAATTGCGCATCATCGCCAACTCCGAGTCGGTGCGAGACAGTGATGCGGTGCTGTTGAGCCAGGACATCGCCAAATCGATCGAAGAAAAGCTTACCTACCCGGGGCAGATACGGGTGACCGTCATCCGGGAGACCCGGGCGGTCGAATATGCAAAATAACGAATCGGTAAACCAACATAAATACCAGGCCAACATGATCGCCGTAGAAGAGCAACTTGAGTTGATAGAGAGGGGAGTGGTCGACTGTATTTCCCGGGAGGAACTGAAAGCCAAACTGGAAAAATCGGTGAACACGGGCAGGCCTTTGAAAATCAAGGCGGGCTTTGACCCCACCGCCCCCGATCTGCACGTCGGGCACACGGTTTTGCTGCAGAAAATGAAGCATTTCCAGGAACTGGGCCACGATGTCTATTTTCTTATCGGTGACTTCACCGGTTTTATCGGCGATCCCACAGGGAAATCGGAAACCCGTAAACCCCTCACCAGAGAAGACATTGCCAAAAACGCTGAAACCTATAAAGAGCAGGTTTTCAAAATTCTTGATCCGGAAAAGACCAAGATTGCCTTCAACAGCGAATGGCTCGGTAAAATCGATTCGTTTGATATGATTCGCCTGGCTTCGGAACTTACTGTAGCCCGAATGCTCGAGCGGGATGACTTCAAGAAGCGCTTCGAGGAAGGTAAACCGATTTCGATCCACGAGTTCCTTTACCCGCTCATCCAGGGCTACGATTCAGTGGCCATGGCAGCGGATGTCGAACTGGGCGGCACCGATCAGCTCTTCAACCTGCTGGTGGGCCGTGATCTTCAGCGCTCCCGGGGCCAGGAACCGCAAATCGTACTGACCATGCCGCTGCTGGAGGGACTGGACGGCATCAACAAGATGAGCAAGTCCCTGGGAAATTATATCGGCATCACCGACGCGGCCAACGATATCTACGGCAAGACCATGTCGGTCACCGATGAGCTGATGTTCCGCTACTACGAGCTGCTCAGCGACCTCTCCCGTGAAGACATCGACAGGTTGAAGCAGGGACTCGAGAAGGGCACATTGCACCCTAAAGAGATCAAGCAGAAACTGGCCCGGGAACTGACCGCCAGATTTCACTCCGAGGAAGAGGCGGTCCAGGCCGAGCAGAATTTTGAAAACGTTTTCGCCAAGCACGACCTGCCCGATGATATACCCGAATACAAGCTCAGCAGCGAGGAGTCGGTGTGGCTGCCCAAGCTGATGGTCGACAGCGGGCTTGTCTCTTCAACCTCGGACGGCAGGCGGATGATCAAGCAGAATGCGGTGAGTATCAACGGCGAGAAAATCGGAGACACCGATTTTTCTGTCGAACCCGCGGGAGATCTGATTTTGAAAGTCGGCAAGCGGCGCTTCTGCCGGGTAGTATTCGAATGATTTCGACTCTCTCATATCTCGCTAGTCATATATCCCGTTTTAATCTGTCCAGTAAAGCAGCAGCCTGAGCCAGCCCACGGAGTTCTATACCAGTCCAGGCAGCGGCAACCGCGGTAAATGTCATTCTGTTTGCAGAGCAAAAAAAAGGGCCGAATCAGGAAGATTCGGCCCTTTTCGTTTGGTGTGCGCAGCTAAGGATTATACCTTTTCAAGCTTCACCGCGCAGACTTTGGTTTCCGGTATTTTGGCCACCGGGTCCAGCGCCGGGCTGGTCAACACGTTGGTCGGACTTTCCGCGAAGTGAAAAGTCATCGACACCAGTCCTGGCGGGCAGATCTTGGTGACCTTGGTTTTTGCCTGGGTTTGACCGCGGCGAGAGGCAATCTGCACCACCTCGTTGTCTTCGAGGCCAAGACTGGCGGCATCCTTGGGGTTGATTTTCAGGAACTCCTCGCTGTCGAGTTGTTCAAGGCCGGCAACCCGGCGGGTCATACTGCCGGTGTGATAGTGGAACAGGCTGCGATCCGTGGTCAACAGGAATGGGTACTCGTCGTCGGGCAGTTCCGCAGAATCCCGGAACGAAAGCGGCATGAACTGGGCCTTGCCGCTCGGGGTACCGAATTTCTCCACGTGCAGAGTCGGCGTACCCGGGTGGTCCTGGGTCGGGCAGGGCCACTGAATACCTCCGCCTTCCAAGCGTTCGTAAGAGATGCCGCCGTAACTCGGGGTAAGGGAGGCAATCTCATTCATGATCTGCGCTTCGTCCTCGAAATCGAACCCCTGGGCTCCCATCCTGCTGGCTATTGCAGCAACAATCTGCCAGTCGGGTTTTGCTTCGCCCGGGGCATCGACGGCCTTGCGAATCCGCTGGATGCGGCGTTCGGTATTGGAAAAGGTCCCGTTCTTCTCGGCGAATGACGCGGCCGGGAGGACTACGTCAGCCAGCTCGGCGGTTTCGGTCAGGAAAATGTCCTGCACGACCAGGAAATCGAGACGGTTCATCGACTCGATGGCATGGTTTGCGTTGGCCTCGCTGAGGTAGGGATTTTCACCGATGAGATAAAGAGCAGTTATTTTTCCATCGTGGATGTCGTCAAATATCTCGGAATGGGTCAAGCCCTCTTGGTCAGAGAGACTCACCCCCCAGGCGGCTTCGAACTTCTTTTTGCTCTCGGCTTTAGCCACTTTCTGATAACCGGGATAGACATCGGGCAGGGCGCCCATGTCGCAGGAACCCTGGACGTTGTTTTGTCCGCGCAGCGGATTGACACCTGCGGATGCTTTGCCCAGGTTGCCGGTGACCAGTGCCAGATTGCTCAGGGACCAGACGTTGTCGGTACCGTGGCAATGCTGGGTGATGCCCATGCAATAGAGGATCGAAGAAGGACCTTCGGATGCGAAGATCTTCGCTGCCTTGCTGATCAGCTCGCCGGGCACGCCGGTGATCTTTTCGACGCTGGCCAGATCAAACTCTGCCAGGGAGTCGACGAAGGCATCAAAGTTTTCGCAACGGCTGTTGATGAATTCCATGTCAGCCAGACCTGCGTCCACGATCACCTTTATCATGCCCATTACCAAGGCGACATCGGTTCCGGGACGATGCTGCAGGTGGATGGTGGCATGGCGGCAGAGGTCGATTTCCTTGGGGTTGGCGACGATTAGGTTGGCGCCTTCCCGGGCCGCCTTCTTGGCCTGCAGGGCCAGAACAGGATGGGCCTGGGTGGTGTTGGTGCCGATGGCGAAAATGGTTGAGGCACCGCTGATTTCAGCAATCGAGTTGGTCATTGCGCCGCTACCCAGGCTGGTGGCCAGACCGGCCACAGTCGGGGAGTGTCAGAGCCGGGCGCAATGGTCAATGTTGTTGGTGCCCATCACCGCCCGAGTAAATTTCTGGATCAGATAGTTGTCTTCATTGGTGATACGGGCAGATGCCAAAGCGGCGAATTTATCTCCCTTGCTGTTGGAGAACTTTTCGGCAATCAGATCCAGGGCCTCGTCCCAGGAGGCCTCTTCCAGTGTACCGTTTTTCTTGATAAGCGGTGTTTTGAGACGTTCGGGATGGTTGATGAACCTGTAGCCGAACCGTCCTTTGACGCAGAGCGAACCCTTGTTGACCGGATTGTCTCTGTCGCCCTCAACGCTGACCACCTTCTGACCCCGGACACCGAGCATGACGCCGCAGCCGACGCCGCAATAGGAGCAGATTGACTTGACTTCACGCATTGGCTCCTGGGCACCCTTGGGGGCGAGCGCGGCAACCGGGCACCTGATCACGCACTCACCGCAGGACTCACACCTGGACTCGGCTATGGGCTTGTTGGCCAGGGTGGAAATGATGCTGTCCACGCCGCGCTGGGCGTAATCGATGGCGTTGATGTTCTGGAGTTCGTCACAGGTGCGCACACAAATTCCGCAGAGGATGCACTTGTTGTGATCAAAATCGAAAAACGGGTTGGACCTGTCTATCGGAATGGAGCGGACCGAACGCCGGTAGCGGTTGAGGTTCTCCTGGGTGATGCCGACATAATGGGCCACCCGCTGCAGTTCGCAATCGCCGTCGGCCTCGCAGGTCAGGCAGGTCATCGGATGATTGGCCACCAGCAACTCCACGGTGCTCTTGCGGATCTGCTGCACCTCGGGATCTTCGGTACTGATGACCATGCCGTCCTTGACCGGCAGCTTGCAGGAGATGGCGATCTTCCAGTCGTCCATCTTCACGACACAGACCCGGCACAGGCCGGCCGGTTTGAGGTCCGGGTGATTGCAGAGATTGGGAATATACAGACCACTAGCCTGGGCAGCCTCCAATACGGTCATTCCTTCTTTGGCTGGAATCTGCAGCCCGTCTATTGTTAGGGTGACTTTGCTCATGCAACCACCTCCGTTGTCTCTTTTGGTGCAACAGGTAATTTCGGGGATAAGCATTCAACGGCGCTGAATTTCTTCGGACATTTTTCCATACAGACGCCGCATTGTACACAGAGGCCCTGGTCAATGACATGAACTTCTTTTTTTTCACCGCTGATGGCGTTGACCGGGCAGGATTTGGCGCAGAGGGTGCAGCCGGCGCATTTGTCCTCGAGGATACGAAAAGAAATCAGTGGCTTGCAGACTTTGGCAGGACAGCATTTGTCGTTGATATGGGCTTCGAATTCATCCCTGAAATAACGGATTGTGGTGAGCACCGGATTGGCCGCCGTCTGGCCCAGTCCGCAGACTGAGCCGCCGTGAACCGACTGGCTCAATTCTATTAGCAAGTCGATGTCTCCCTTTTTGCCTTTGCCAGCACAGATATCCTTGAGAATATCGAGCAGCTGCTTGGTCCCGAGTCGGCAGGGCACACATTGGCCGCACGACTCGATCTCGGTAAAATCAAGAAAGTAGCGGGCCACGTCGACCATGCAGGTCTTCTCGTCCATGACTACCATGCCGCCCGATCCCATGATCGAGCCGGCTTCATCGAGCGAGTCATAGTCTATCGGTGTATCCAGCAACGATTCGGGCAGACAGCCGCCCGAGGGACCGCCGGTCTGCACCGCTTTGAACCTGCCGCCGTCAGCGACACCGCCGCCGATATCATAAATGATTTCCCGCAGAGTTATTCCCATCGGTACTTCGATTAGGCCGCAGTTATTGACCTTACCGGTCAGGGCGAAGATTGCCGTGCCGGTGCTTTTTTCGGTGCCGATGCTGGCGAACCACTCGGCTCCCCGGGTGATGATCATCGGTGCTGAGGAAAAGGTCTTGACGTTGTTCAGCAGTGTTGGTTTGTCATATAGGCCTTGTTCTGTGGTTCGGGGCCGTGGTGCCACCCGAGGCATCCCCCGCTTGCCCTCGATGGACAGGGTCAGGGCAGTGGATTCGCCGCAGACAAAGGCGCCGGCTCCCGGAAAGATATTGATGTCAAAACTGAAATCGGTGCCCAGGATATTGTTACCGAGAAAACCTTTTTCATGGGCCTGTTCAATGGCCCGTTCGAGCCTCCTGATGGCCAGCGGGTATTCGGCCCTGACGTAGATGTAGCCGGTATCGGCACCGATGGCGTAACCGGCGATGATCATACCCTCCAGGACTGAATGCGGATCGCCTTCGATGACGGCTCGGTCCATGAAGGCACCCGGATCGCCCTCGTCGGCGTTGCAGACTACATATTTCTGATCTCCCTCGGCGTTGAGGCCGGCCTCCCATTTCCGACCGGCCGGAAATCCACCGCCGCCCCGGCCACGCAGACCAGACTTCTTCATCTCTTCGACCACTTCCGACTGAGTCATGGTCAGCGCTTTGCTCAGTCCGTTGTACCCCTCGTTGGCGATGTAGTGGTTGATATTGGTCGGGTCGATAACACCGCAGTTTCTGAACACCCGGCGTTCCTGGGGCTTGAAGGAAGGGGTGTCGAGAATTCGGGGAATGTTTTCGACCGTACCCTCGCCAAAACTTCCGAGCGTGTAATGGGGCAGGGGATCGTCGCCCTTGAGATAGTTGTCGACAATCTCGGTAACCATTTTTTTGGTGACGTTCTTGTAGGCCACTGTAGCCCGCCCCGGCTTGGTGATATTGACCAGCGGTTCGGCATAGCATGGGCCGATGCAGCCGACCTCGACGATATGGGCTTCGACGCCTTTTTCCGACATTTCCTCTTCAAAGGCCTGGACCACGCCCAGAGCACCGGCTGAGCGTCCGCAGGTAGCGGTTCCGACGGCGATGACTGGCACCGATCCGCTCTGTAGGGAGTCCCATTCTTGCCGAGCCTGTTCCTGTATTTCGGTAAAATTCATCATTCATTCCTCCCGCTCAGTATCTCGGGAACCATCTGAGGAGTCAGCTTGGCCTCCACGTCCTCATCGATCATCACGCATGGCGCAAGGGCGCAGCAGCCGATGCAGGCAACAGTTTCAAGTGTATATTTCTGGTCCTCGGTGGTTTCTCCTTCGACGATGCCGAGTGATCGTTCCGTCTCTTCAAGAATTCTCTCAGCTCCCCTCACATGGCATGCGGTGCCCCGGCACACCATGATGGTATGCTTGCCGCGAGGGGTGAATCTGAACTGGGCGTAAAACGAGGCCACTGCGTAAACTCTGCTTTCCGGTAAGCCGGTAGTTTTGGCAATTTCGAGCATGGCATCATCGGGAAGATAGCCCAACTCGTCCTGAACCTTCTGTAGTATCGGGATCAAGGCATCCTTCCTCCCCTCATAGGGCGAAAGTACTGCACTCAAACGTTCTTCCATCGCGTACCCTCCTTTAACCTGGTTTGCTAATTGAGCATTTGATTTACAGCTTTTCTACCGACAATTTTGAAAAGCCGATATACGCAGACAAATCTTTGCCATCCTATCAGTTCTTTCTCTCCGGTGCCATATTTTTCAAACCGGATCGGAGGCAAAATTGACGGCCCCAGCCCAAGGCTTTAATTGCCCTGTTCGATGGACAGCGGGGCGACAATAATTATTGTTTTGCCCGGGCGATTGCACTAGGATCGTTGAAGATATCACCACGGCTGCAGTCACCTCCGATCAATAAACTCAAAACGGAACAGACGGATATGTGTCAAATCAGTGTAGTGCTAGAAAACGATGGCGTTGAAGAGCTGGTAATGGAAGACGTGACCAACCTGGTGGTTGACTCCGACAACCTGGAAATTTCCACCCTTTTCGAGGGTCCGAAAACAGTTGAGCAGGTGGTCATCAGATCCATCGACTTCATGGCCGGCAAGGTTTTGCTGGAGAAGACCGGCTGACAGCGTGTGTTTAGTCGAAGATCACATCAGGTAAAAAATATCGACTGCTAACTCCGAGGATAGGCAAGGGATAAAAGATGGAATCAATAGAAAAACTGCGGGTACTGCTCAAACACTGGATCGATCATAATGGCGGGCATGTTGCCGAGTTCGACAAGTGGCGTCAGACCATGACTGAAGAGAACAGAGATTCAATGGCCGAGGCCCTGGCCAAAGCCATCTCCCAGATGGAAGACGTCAGTGCCACGCTGCAGGCGGCCCTTGATGAAATCGGCGGCGCTCCGGGCTCCTCGGAAGAACACCATCATCACCACCACCACTGATGCCATAGCGGCCAAATGCTCTTATACGGGACAGAAAAATTCTTCAGTAAACCGGAGGGAGCGGCATCGACTGCGCCCTCCGGTGAAAGGGTTTAGAGCCGAGTTATTGCGCTATTCAACCTTGCAGGCGGTCGAGTCAAACAAAGAGTCACACCCTTTGCATTTAACCTGTTTGCCAAGTTCATCCGAAAAAATTTCCTGCTCCTTACCGCAGTCGGGACATTTGACAGTCACTTCACTCAACGATTTGTTGGCTTCGAAGCCGGGGCAGTGCTGGTCACTCATCGATTCTCTCCTTTATTGATTGATTGGCTTGCATGTGTGTCGAACCATCTGTCGGTCCTTCTTTTTCCGATCTGAAGAAGATAATACAGGAAGATCGGAATTTGCAGTATAATTTCGGGTCACTGCAGGCGAGACATTGTTCACATAAATAATAATTATGTTTTTGGCAGATGTAACCTGTCCGTCTGTCAGGATGATTTTTGCATGTACCCATGGCTGTCAATGGAATGGGGTGAACATTCTGTATAATAATCAAAAACTAAAATAGTATATTCATTGACTGGTCGGTAACCAACTATTCTTTTTCGACAGACTGAAAAGTGAGTTGCGGTGAGCGCGACCATTAGTCTTGCAGGCCTGTTTCTTTTGTGATAGGTGATAGAAGGGCTGGACAAATGAAGGGCGAGCCTACCTGGTAATTGTTTTAATTTCCTTTAGAAAATGGAGTAAGCGATGTCGATCATCTGTATCTCCCGAGGCAGTTATTACCGTGGCAAGGACGTGGCGGAAAAAGTAGCCGCCATTCTTGGCTACCAGTGTGTGTCCAGGGATTCACTGCTGGCGGTCAGCGATGAATTTGATATACCCGAAATCAAGCTGACCAGGAACATCCAGCATGCGACCCAGATACTTGAACGCTATTCGTTTGGTCGTGAACGATATGTGAATTTCATCTCGGCGGAAATACTCAAACGGCTGAAAAAAGACAACCATGTCTATCACGGACTGGCCGGACAATTCTTTGTCAAGGATATCTCCCACTTGCTGAGAATAAGGGTCATCGCCGATCTGGAAGAACGGGTGAGGGCCGAGGCCGAGCGGCAAAATATCTCGACCGACGAGGCCCGGCTGCTATTGAAGCACGACGACGAGGAGCGGCAGAAATGGGCTTTGTTTCTCTATGGAGTTGATATTACCGATCCGGGACTCTACGATATGACGGTCAATGTTTCAGCCATGGGTGTGGAGGATTCGGCTGAACTCATTGCCCAGACCGCCACGCTTTCCTGTTACCAGGCTAGCGAGGAATCCCAGAGAAACATCAACGACCAGGCTCTGGCGGCCGAGATCCGGGCGGCGCTTTTCGATTTTCCCCTGGCCGGGGTGTCAACCCGGGAAGGCAGGGCCTATGTGAATGTCAAGGCTCCGGAAGAGCAGACCGCAGCGATACGGGCCCGCATCGAATTAGCGGTGGGGGGTATTATTGATCTTGAGATGGTGGATATTCGGGTTGATCCATTCTACTAGGAGAACCGATCCAGCGGGGACACACTACCTATCGTGTCCC
>JAHEER010000034.1:0-2282 GCA_024640625.1 Desulfobulbaceae bacterium | reverse complement strand
ATACGGGCCCGCATCGAATTAGCGGTGGGGGGTATTATTGATCTTGAGATGGTGGATATTCGGGTTGATCCATTCTACTAGGAGAACCGATCCAGCGGGGACACACTACCTATCGTGTCCCCAACTAAAAAGTCAGGCCGAAATTCCCGGGCAGGGAGTTTCGGCCTTTGTTATTGAGATGGTCTGGAATTATATGCTTTTCTGGGCCGATCGTAAGGTGTTTCTCATCAGCATGCAGATCGTCATCGGGCCCACGCCACCGGGTACCGGCGTGATTTTACCTGCGATTTCCTTGGCCTTGTCAAAATCCACGTCGCCGCGCAGGATGGCCTTGCCGGTTTTTTCGTTCTTGCCAATCCGGTTGACGCCGACATCGATCACGGTGGAGCCTGGTTTGATCCATTCCGGCTTGACCAGGTTTGGCACGCCCGCGGCAACCACCAGAATATCGGCCCGCTTGCAATGGGCGGCCAGGTCTGCGGTCCCGGTATGGACGATGGTGACGGTGCTGTTGGCGCCGACCCCCTTCTGGGCCATCATCATGGCAATCGGTTTACCGACGATATTGGAGCGGCCCACCACCACGACTTCCGCACCTTTGGTTTCGGTACCGGAACGGACGATGAGCTCCTGGATGCCTGCCGGCGTGCAGGGCAGAAAGCGAACTTCGTCGCCGCCGATCATGAGTCGCCCGACATTGACCGGATGAAAGGCGTCGACATCCTTGTCCGGATCGATGGCGTTGAGAACTTTTTTATCATCGATGTGTTTGGGCAGCGGCAGCTGCACGAGGATTCCGTGAATCTCCGGATCCTTATTATACTTGTCGATCAAGGCCAGCAGGTCTTCTTCGGAAATATCCTCCGGCTGGCTGTCCTGAATCTCTTTAAAACCAAGATTCAACGCGGTCTTTACCTTCAGCGTCACATAGCTGATCGAGGCAGGGTTTTCCCCGACGAGAATGGTGACCAGGCCGGGAACCTTGCCGGTCTTATCTTTCATCTCGGCGACTTCCTGCTTGATTTCTTCAAGGATCGTTTTGCTGATTTCAGTACCGCTGATAAGTTCTGCCGTCATGATGGTTCTCCTCCTCTAACTGGTTGGGTTGACAAAACAAACTACTTTGATTTGAAAAGGGATGAAACGCTCCTTTGCTCTCCACCACTGTTTTTCCCACACCACCGAAAATATGTCAACTTGTTAGTAGCGGTGAAGATCACTGTGTGCACGTTGAATCCATAAATGGAATCGCCCGGTCGCCCGGTTGAACCGCCGGTTTAACGACGATTTCCATATTTTTCGTAGGAAATGCGCTCGTAGAGCAGGGTATCGTCACCGCGCCCCGGTTTTTCTTCGGCGCTATAACCGATTGCCACGATAGCCTCGACCGTCATGTCAGGTTTGAGCCCCAGAATGTTTTTGACGTAAGTCTCTGATCCGGTCTTCTCGTCATGCTGGCGCTTTCTAATCTGAATCCAGCAGCTGCCCAAGCCCAGGTCGGCCGCACACAGATGCAGCAGCAGAGAGGCGATCGAGGTGTCCTCGATCCACACATCTGATTTGGCCGGATCGGCGCAGACAACAATAGCCAGAGGGGCACCTGCCAGAAAAGAAGAGCCGTGGGTTTTCGAGCGCGCCAGCTCGCCTATGGTTTCACTGTCGGTGACGACCACGAACTCCCAGGGGTTGAGCCCCCGCGAAGAGGGGGAGCGCAGCGCCGCTTCAATGAGGATATCGAGTTTTTCTTCTTCAATTTTCTGGCCGGTGAATTTTCTGATACTTCTTCTTTTCCGCAAGAGTTCAAGTAACATGGGTTTCTCCAATTTTTTATATGGTTTGATCTGATCGTTAGCAGCTTCCCCGGAACCGTATTCATCTCCTCTGGCCCTGTTTTTTCGATCCGCTGCTCCTGGCTCTTCTCTGCACCAGAGATTGTAGATATAGAAAGCAAAGCCAATTACCGCTGCCCCGCAGAGTATGGCCGGAACGGGGCCGATAAGATCGGGCAGGAAAAAGACCAGCACCAGCAGCACAGCCAGGATATAGAGCATGACGGGAGAATGGAAGAAGTTATTCACTACAGCTCCTGGTTGTTGTTGAGTAGGGCCAATTCACCCTCGCGTAAGGGTTCTATTGCTCGGGGTAAAAACGTTTTTCCGGCTGAATAACGTGGGCTTCTCGCGCCAGTTCCATACGCAAGCAATTTCCTCAATTGTAAGCCATTTGCAAAACGATCTTTTCGCCCAAACTCTGCGTTATGCTCAAAATTTTATCCTCGGAAT
>JAHEER010000114.1 GCA_024640625.1 Desulfobulbaceae bacterium | reverse complement strand
TCGGCAATTGGCGCAATACCGGAGGCGAGCTTGGCATTGCTTTGGGGACAGGTGACGAGGCCGGCGCGCCGGGTGGCCAGGGTGGTTATATCGCTTTTCTCGAGCCACACCGTGTGGATGCAGGTGCAGTTGGAATCGAGCAGCCCAAGAGCCGCGAGATGGCCGGCAGGGGTATCGGATCGGGGCTCGATGATCTGCTGCATTTCGGTCTGCGACTCGGCCAGGTGAATAAAAAAACGAACTCCTTTAACATCGGCCAGTTTTTTGGCCTTGACCAGGGTTGCCGGGGAACAGGTGTAGGGGCTGTGGGCGAAGACCGCAGGACTGACCAGTGGATTGGTGTCCTGCCACTGGTCGATAAAGCGTTCGACGGTTTCGATGTTCTTGGCTGGATCGGGGACGCTGGGGACCGAGAAGTCGACGATGCCGTGCCCCACCACCGCCCGTATGCCGGCATCACCGAAAGCGCGGGCGGCGTGGCCCGAGTAGAAATAGCCGTCGGCCACGCAGGTGGTGCCGGAACTGATCATTTCCGCGGCCGCCAGTTTGGCGGACCAGTAGACCATTTCCGGATTGACGTGGGCGGCTTCGGCCGGAAAGATATGGTCATGCAGCCAGCTGTGCAGGCTCAGGTCGTCGGCAAAGCCGCGGAAGAGCGTCATGGCACAGTGATTATGGCCGTTGACCAGGCCGGGCATGAGCAGTTTCTCCCCGGCTTCGATGACCTGAAAGTCATTCGGGTCAGGACACTCGGCCATCGGGCCCAGCGCACTCACCCAGGCTCCCTCGACCACCACGAAATGGTCGTAGAGCAGGTGGGTTGCTACTTCGCTTAAGAGGGTGCAGCCGCGTATAAGAATTCTATCCGTCATCCACTAGAGCCGTAAAAAAACCAGGTGAGATTTGGGTAATAATCGTTACTATACATAACGACAAAAGTCCAACTCATCCCCTCAGGCAGCGTTGCGCGCTGTGCTGGTTGCGCACCGCCACCGCCGGCTCCTCGTGCGCACCTCACCTGGCTGGGCGCCTTGGCCTTTTGTCGCTGGATAAATAGCACTGATCTGAAGAGACGAAGGACTTGTTCTCTGCCAGACCGATTATAGGAAGATGACTAATAAATATAAAGGTGAAAATGTTCGGCCGCCGGCCCACCGTTCCCCTTACCCGCTAAGTCGCCTGGCGCCGTCCATTGAACTGGTTGAGCTGGCCAGGGAGTTGAGTGAAGCCGACGATATGCTGACCGTGCAGGCCACCGCTCAACTGCGGCTGCTGGCCGAGCAAATGGCTCAGCTTCGTGCCCAGGCCCGGCGGATTCTGTCGGAAACGAGAGAGCATCAGGAGCTTCACCGGGCTCAGTGCGGATTCAGCAAAAAACCTGGGCACGCATATCATCTGTATAAAAAGCGGTCCGGTACCCTGGTGTTTTCGCTGGTCGGGCCTTCCGAATGGGGGCCACAAGCGCCGTTTGAATATGTCGGTACCTACCGGCTCGAGTTGGACAAGACTTGGAAAAAAATAGAAGGATAGCTGGTTCCACAGGTCAGGGGAACGGCTTTTGATAAATGGAAAAAAAAGGATTCATAGACAGTCTTAAAGAGGGCCAGCAGGTCGATGAACTGTTTCTGGTGAAATCGGTCCGCTTGGCCGAGACACGCGCAGGCAAGCCCTATCTTTCCTTGGTTTTTGCAGACCGAAGCGGCGAGATCGGCGGACCTGCCTGGGACAATGCCGAAGCCCTGGAAAAAATCTGCACCCCGGGCAGGGTAGTCCGGGTGTGTGGCGCGGTTCAGACCTATCGCGACCAGCTGCAATTGAAAGTGGACCATATTGAAGCCGTAGCGCAGCACGACCTGAGTATGAATGACTATATGGCTGCCAGCAGCCGGCCCCCGGCAGCGATGGAATCGGAGCTCACCCAGCTGCTTGGTGAAATAGCAGACCCGTTTCTCCGCAGACTGCTGCACAAGATATTTCATGACACAGAGGTGGGCGCACGGTTCCAGCATGCTCCGGCGGCCAAGGGCATTCATCATGCCTACCGGGGCGGCCTGCTCGAGCATTCACTTTCCATGGCTAAGGTAGCCGCCCTGTTGGCCGATCATTACCGCACCGTAAACAAGGATCTGGTGGTTGCCGGAGCCCTCCTGCATGATATCGGTAAAACCGTGGAGCTGCATAGCGAGGTGGGGGTCATCGATTATACCGATATCGGACGGCTCAAGGGACACGTGGTTATCGGCAGCGAATTTATTGCCGGAGTGGCGGCAGAGATAGAGGATTTCCCCACAGATGTGCTGACCCATCTGCAGCACCTGGTGCTGAGCCATCATGGGAAGCAGGAGTTCGGATCCCCGATTGTGCCGATGACCGCGGAAGCCATATTGTTGAGTTTCATCGATGATATGGATGCCAAGATGAGTCTGGTCGAACAGCTGAGTAACAAACTCAAGTCGGACGGCCCTGCCTGGAGTGATTATCAGCGCAGCCTGGAGCGATATATCCTGCTTAGACCGGCAGCCAGCAATAAAGAGACCACTGAGATCCAGGCCGAGGACGGCGAGCAGAATTCGACCCGGCAGCACACGCTGTTTTAACTAATGCTGAACGATCTATCCTTTGCAGCGCTGGCAGGCCAGCAGAAAGTCAAGACGGTACTCGGCCGCAGCCTGGGCTCAGGCAGAATGCCGCATGCCTACCTGTTTCGGGGACCGGACGGGGTTGGTAAAAAACTGACCGCCCTGCTCACTGCTGCCCGCCTCAACTGCCTTGCTCCGGAGGGTGGCAACGGCTGCGGATTATGTTCTTCATGCAGCAGGCTCCGGTCAGGGAATCATCCCGATGTGGTCGTCATTGCCCCGGAAAATGGCAGTATTGGGATCGATCGGGTCAGAGAGCTGTGCCGCTCACTTTCGTATCCTCCCTACGAGTCCGCAATCAGAGTGGTGGTTATTGAGGACGTCCACACGATGACCACGGAGGCGGCCAACAGTTTGCTCAAGACCTTGGAGGAGCCGCCCGAGAATAATCTTCTGATTCTCACCGCAGAAACAAGCAGAGCGTTGCTGCCGACCATTGTATCGCGCTGTCAGGCCGTGACGTTTTATGGCCTGCCGATCGACCAATGCGCCCGCTTGATCGAGCAGAAGCTGCCGGGAATTGGCTTCGACGAGGCTCGGCTGCTGGCCCAGTTGAGCGACGGCAGTCCCGGTATTGCTTTGGCCTTCAAAGAGAAAGAGCTGGTGGCTCTCTACCGGGCGGTGGTGACTTTGCTGGAAGCCGAGGTGACCGCAGACCAGGATAACGTTACCCCGGTATTGGAGACCGCCGCCGAACTTGCTGCCTTGAAAGAGGATCTGCCGCTGTTTCTGGGGTTGTTGAAGACCTGGGTGAGAGATCTGATGAAGACGGCAACGGAAGTCAATTTCGCTGTCCAGAAACAAAGACTTGCGGCACTCGACAGGGCGCACCGCCAACTGGAAAGAAACTGCAACCGAACCCTGGTTTCCGAGGTCCTCCTTTTTAATTTACAATCATCAGTGGCTGAAGTATCCTGATTTGTTTGGTAAGCAACAGAATCGGCTGGATTAATTGATAGAATTATGAGTGAGCAGAACGTGGAACAGAACACCGGGACTCAAGAATCGGCAGGTCATTTTTACCGTATCCGGTTCCGGGCCGACGGCCAGGAATTCACCGCCATGGCCAAGATGCCGAACCTGAGGAGGAATGAGACGGTCATGGTCAAGACCGACCACGGACTCGAACCGGCGGTTGTCTATAGCTTTGCGCCGCCCAACCCCCAGTCTGAAGCGCTCCGTCGGGCTAGTTTCGACATCTCCAGGCGGCCCACATCTGATGAAGAGAACCGTTATAATAAGCTCGCCGCCCATGAGGAATCGGCCTTCGAGATCTGCCAGAACCTCATTGACAAGCATCAGCTGATCATGCGCCTGATCAGAGTGGAAAAGTTCTTCAACGGCAGCAAGATGATCTTCTATTTCACTGCCGACTCCCGGGTCGACTTCAGGGCTCTGGTCAAAGATCTGGTCCAGGAATTCCGCACCCGGGTAGAGATGCGCCAGGTCGGAGTACGCCATGAGACCAAGATGATCGGCGGCATCGGGGTGTGCGGCAGGGAGTTGTGCTGCTCTTCGTTCATGAAAAAATTCGATTCCGTGTCAATCAAGATGGCCAAGGAACAGGATCTGCCGCTCAACCCGACCAAAATTTCAGGGGTCTGCAACAGGTTGCTCTGCTGTCTCACCTATGAGTATGATACTTACAAGAATCAGCGCAGAAAAATGCCTCGGGTCGGGCGCCGACTTAAGATAGACGATGATATCTTCCGGGTGAAACGACAGATCCCGCTGCAGGAGGCCATTGTCGTCAGTACCGGTGACGGTGAGGAGAAGCTGCTTCTCAAACCTGATTGGTCGGCGGCGGAAATCCTCAAAGCGGAGAAAGCGCCGAAAAAAAGCGATCAGAAGGGTAGTGGTGAGACGGCAGAAAAACCCGGAAAAAAGGGTTAAACAACCATGAGCAAGAAAACGACCTATATCACCACACCGATTTACTATGTCAATGCCCAACCCCATCTGGGGCATGCCTACTCAACGGTGGTTGCCGACACTTACAGCAGGTTCTGCAAGCTTCGGGGAGACGACGTCAGGTTTCAGACAGGCACAGATGAACACGGGGACAAAATCGTTGAAGCTGCCGCTCAAGAAAATATCGAGCCGCGCCAGTATGTGGACCGGATCGCGACTATGTTCAAGGACACCTGGCCTCTGCTCGACATAGATTACGACCGCTTTATCAGAACCACCGACGAAGATCATGTGGCGGTGGTCAAACATATCCTGCAGACCGTCTATGACGGCGGTGATATCTATTTCGATGAATACAGCGGCCTCTACTGCACCGGCTGCGAAAGGTTTCTAATCGAGCGTGAGCTGGTGGACGGAAAATGTTCCGATCACCTGGTGGCGCCCAAAGAGATTACCGAGCAGAACTATTTTTTCAGGATGTCGAAGTATCAGCAGCAGCTCATTGACCACATCAGAAACAACCCCGATTTTGTCACTCCCGAGCGCTACCGCAACGAGGTGCTTTCCTTTCTTAGCGATCCTCTCGACGATCTCTGCATCTCCCGCCCGGCGAGCAGACTCAACTGGGGAATCAGGCTGCCGTTTGACGGGAACTATGTCACCTATGTCTGGTTTGATGCGCTTATTAACTACCTGACAGGTATCGGATTTCCGGAAGGCGAGCAGTTCGAGCACTACTGGTCCGGGGCCGAGCATCTCATCGCCAAGGATATCCTCAAGCCTCATGCCATCTATTGGCCCACTATGCTGATGGCCGCCGGGGTGCCGCTCTATAAGAAGCTTCATGTGCACGGGTATTGGAATGTGGATGAGACCAAAATGTCCAAGAGCCTCGGCAACGTGATCAAACCAGCACAACTGGTCCAGGACTATGGGGCTGACGCCTTCCGCTATTTCTGTCTGCGGGAGATGTCTTTCGGACTCGATGCCTCCTTCAGCAGCGCCGCCATAGTTGCCAGGAACAACGCCGACCTGGCCAACGATCTGGGCAATCTGTTCAGCAGGTCGGTGTCGATGATCGACAAGTATTGCCAATCGATCCTGCCCGCACCAGACAAAGCCGATCAGGATAATGATCTGCGCCACGCCGCTGCGGAGATGATCAGCGCCTACCGCATCCACATGGGCGAATTCAAATTTCACCAGGGGCTCCAATCAGTCTGGGAGTTCGTGGGCGCGGCAAACCGCTACATTGTGCGAAATGAGCCGTGGTCGCTGGCCAAGGACGAGAACAAAACGGCCCGGCTGCAGACCGTCCTCTACAACCTGGGCGAAAGCTTGCGGCTGCTGGCTCTTCTGCTCAAACCGGTGATGCCCCAGACGGCCCTGAAAATGATGAAGGGACTTGGTATTGACTCCGGCAGCGTAGTGATGCAGACCCTGGAACAGGGCGGCAGCTGGGGGTTGTCTGTCCCCGGGACAAAATTGTCTAAGGTCGGCAATCTCTTCCCCCGCATCGATACCAAAACGCAGACCAAGGGGCCGAAAAAGGTGCCACAGCACCCCAAAAAAAGCAAGACTGATCCACCTAAAACTGGACCACAGATCAGTTTTGATCAGTTCAAGGAGATCGATCTCCGGGTGGCAAAAATCGTGGCTGCCGAAGCGCTGCCTAAGTCGAAAAAACTGCTGAAACTGAGCGTGCTGGCGCCGGAGGAGCGAACCATCGTTTCCGGCCTTGCGGGGAGCTATCGCCCCGAAGACCTGGTCGGCCAAAGCGTGATTATCGTGGCCAATCTTAAGGCGGCCAAACTGATGGGAGTACTCTCCGAGGGGATGGTGCTCACCGCTGAACTCAAAGATGATGAAGGTAATGATCGTCTCGCCCTGGTAACGGTGCCGGGGCCGGTGAAAGCGGGGACGAAATTAGCTTAATTTGACGGAGTTGTTATGTTCGTAGCCTCTAATTTTCTCCTGGCCCTGGCCGGGATCGTAGATTTTCTGCTGACCGCCTACATGTGGGTTATCATCGGCCGGGCAGTGATATCCTGGGTAAATGCCGACCCTTACAACCCTATCGTACGCTTTCTCTACGAAATCACCGAACCGGTGCTGGGCAGGATTAGAAGAGTCCTCCCGGTGAGCATGGGATCCATAGATTTCTCGCCAGTTATATTAATTATTATTATTTTGTTTCTTCAGAGTTTTCTAGTGCCGACCATGCAGCAGATGGCCCGCGGTATTGGTTGACAAAAAGCAGCAGCTTCGAAGCTCCATGGATAATTGACTATGGCTTTGACTCCCGATGACATAACCCAGAAATTTTTCGCCACCCGATTCAGAGGTGTCGATCCTGAAGAAGTAAAGGAATTTTTAGGACTTGTTGCAGCGCAACTTACTGAACTACAGGATCGGCTCAAGCAACAGAGTGAGCAAACAGCCAGGCAGGAGAAGGAGCTGGCGCTGGCCGCCGATGATAAGAAATCGTTTGACGATGTGCTCGACGTGTTCAAGCAAAAAATCGACACGCTCACCGCTCAACTGGACGAAGCCAGGCAACGTGAGACAAGCCGGGCGGAAGAGCTTGAGCGGGCCAAACAACTGGTCGACGGGGTGCAGCAGGAGCGCGACAGCCTGAAGGCTGAACTGGGCCGGGCCCAGACTACCCTGTCCGAAGCCGAGAGCAAATCGAGAATGTCCCGGGCCGCCATCGAAGGACTGCGCAACAAGATCGTGGTTATCGAGGCTGAAAAGGCTGAATTGATGTCTGAGGCTGAGCAGGTTCAAAAGGTTGCCGCGGAAGCCAGGCACCAGTCCGACGAGCTCCTGGAGGAAGGCAAACACCAGGCCGAACTGATGATAACCGCGGCCAAAGAAGAAATTGCCCGGTTGCGCGACGCCGCATCTCTGGAGCTGCGAGGGATCAGAGAGGATATCGACAAGCTGAATGCGCAGCGCAGACAACTGCATACCGATCTGAGGGACCTTCTCCACGGACATCTCGACCGGCTTAGCGAGTATGTCACTGGCGCGGCCGGACCCAGCAGGTCCGAATACGACGAACTTTTTCAGAAAATCGACTTCGCCGAGCTGTCGGAATTGGAAGAGATCGGGACGCAGGGTGAAAATAGCGAAGGCCCGGTGCCTGCTGAAGAAGAGGCCGGGGACAGTGAGGAAACCCTGCGCTCCCAGTTGCAAGACGGCGGTATTGCCTACCTGAGTGACGAATAGTGGCGCACCCTGCGATTGGCCGGACCAAGGATGGCTATCCGACCTTGGAGGTCTATGTCCAACCACGCTCATCACGGAACAAATGTTGCGGAGTGCATCAGCACGCCTTGAAACTCATGGTGACCGCAGCACCGGTCGACGGCAAAGCCAACAAGGTGGTCAAGGCCTACCTGGCAGAGCTGTTCGAGGTTAAAGTCAATACCATCGTTCTGGCATCAGGTGAGCATGCCAGAAAAAAAATGTTCTATTTCAAATCATTATCCGAAGAATCACTGGCCGACCGTCTGCATTCTCTACTCTGAGAATCTGGCTCATTTCTCTGGCGGCTATGGATAGGAGTCCTGCCCTATGAAGACAAGGGAAACATTCACGACACCACGTTTTGTTATCGGCAACTGGAAATGTACCAAGTCCATAGATGAGGCCCGCTCCTGGGTTGACGAATTCAGACGCGGATACAAGCCGATGGACGGAGTTGAGGTGGTCATAGCTCCACCAATGGTGCTGCTGGCTCAGCTTGCCGACTATTGTGCCCAAGCAGACCTGAACCGTTTATCGCTGGCCGCCCAGGATGTGTCGCCTTTTCCTCCCGGCAGCTATACCGGGGCCACGGCGGCAGACATGCTCAAAGGACTCTGTCGCTACGTTATCGTCGGTCATTCCGAACGCCGGCGCTATTTTCACGAAACCGCCCTGGACGCGGTCAATAAGGCGAGCGAGGCGGCTGATGCCTCCATCATCCCCATTATCTGTGTCGACGAGAAAAACGCCATGTCCCAGCTCACCGCGCTGGCCGATATCGATTGCGACCAACTGGTCATCGCCTACAGCCCTGTGGATGCGCTCAGTTACCGCGAACCGCAGGCTCCTGAAAAAGTGACCCAGGTGGCCGGCTACATTTCTCAGGTCTATCCTGCCCGGCCGATTATCTATGGGGGCGGAATCGAACCCAGAAACTGCCACGGTTACCTCCAGATCCCTGGGATTTCAGGTCTTTTCGTCGGACAAGCCAGTCTGCAGCCGGATTCATTTCTGGAAATTGTCGAGGCCGTTCAGAATAATCAGTCCTCCACCTGAGCATGACAACCTATAACGAGTCATGGGAAGAGGCCAAGAATCTGGTCAAGGAACGGGCGGATATCATCGAAATTGTCCGTGAGCATGTCGATCTCAAGCGCAGTGGCTTCCGCTACCTGGGATCCTGCCCCTTTCATCAGGAAAAAACCCCTTCTTTCACTGTCCACCCGGATCAGCAGTTCTACCACTGCTTTGGCTGCAAGGCGTCGGGGGATGTCTTGTCATTCATGATGGAATACCACCACATGGACTTCCCCACGGCACTGAAAACGCTGGCCCAGCGCTACCAGGTGGAGCTGCCCGAGAAACGGCGAGCAGCAGGGGAAATCGAGCAGGAAAGGCGCAGGAAGCAGATGTATGCGCTGAATCGCAGGGCAGCTGAGCTGTTCCACGACTGGCTGGTCACCCAAGGAGGTTCGGAAAAGGCTCGAGATTATTTAAAAAAAAGGGGTATGGGCGAGGATATTGTGAGACGCTACCAGCTGGGCTACGCCCCGCCGGTGGAAGCGGCCGGCTGGAATTTTCTCGGCTCCCGCCTGAGCGATGAGGAGCGGCGGCTGGCCATCGACATCGGTCTGCTGGTCAGTAAAGACAACGACCGTAATTACGATAGATTTCGGGATCGGATCATGTTTCCGATAAGTGACAGTCGTGGCCAGGTATGCGGTTTCGGCGGTCGGATACTTGGCGATGGCGAGCCAAAATATCTAAACTCCCCGGAAAGTCCAATCTATAATAAAAGCAGACTGTTATTTGGACTCTACCAGCAGCGCGACTCCATTCGCCGACAGCGCCAGGCACTCCTGGTGGAGGGCAACTTCGACCTGCTGGCCCTGGTTGCTCGAGGGATCGAGCAGGTTGTGGCTCCGCTGGGCACGGCTTTGACCAGGGAACAACTGCGCCTGCTCAAACCGCTGGTCGACGAAGTGGTGCTGCTCTTTGACGGAGATGAGGCTGGTCTGAAAGCCGCGGAGCGTGCCGCGCCCCTTTTCCTGGCCGAACAATTGAGCGGCCGGGTTGTGGTACTACCCAAAAATCATGACCCTGACACCTTCGTAAGCGAATTCGGTCCGGACCGCGTGCAAACAGAGGTAACAGAGGCCGCTCCCCTGCCAGAATTTGTCGTCCAGCAGTTAACTGAGCGTCACGGCCAGACTCTGGATGGCAAGTTCAGGATCATAGAGGAACTGCGACCGCTATTTCAGGCGGTAGTGTCTCCGGTTCAACGGGACACGATGGCCCGCCATTTCGG
>JAHEER010000113.1 GCA_024640625.1 Desulfobulbaceae bacterium | reverse complement strand
CAGACTCGGGGTGAACACCAGGGAAGTGCTGGAGGCAGCCGCCACCAAATGGAATTTTCTGCCCTTCACACCCGGGCTGGTTGGCGGTCACTGCATCGGGGTTGATCCCTATTATCTTACCCACAAAGCGCAGGAGGTCGGGTACCACCCGGCCATGATTCTGGCAGGCAGAAGATTGAATGACGAGATGGGTAAGTATGTCGCCGATCGGGTCATCAAACTCATGCTGAAGAATAAGATAGAGGTGTCGGGGGCGAGAATCCTGATTATGGGACTTTCCTTCAAGGAAAACTGCCCCGATCTTCGCAATACCAAGGTTATCGACATCATCGCCGAGTTCAGGGACTACGGTTTAGAAGTAGATGTCTACGACCCCTGGGTCGATCCCGATGATGCGCGCCGTGAATATGGCCTCGAAACAGTCCCCTACCCTGGAGAAGGGCACTATGATGGGGTTGTGCTTGCGGTGGGCCATGAGGAATTTATCGATATGCCTGGCACCCGGATCAGAAGCTTCATGAAAGATGAGGCGATCCTCTTCGACGTCAAGAATATCCTGCCTCCTGGGGAGAGCGACGGGTCGCTCTAGTCAGCAGTCGGCTGCGAGTGGGTAGGTTTGGTTTCCTGCGCCCGCGTCAGTCGAACAACCGTTGCCCCCCAGTTGCCGATCATCTTGTCATCGAGCCTGAAATCAGCGACAAAATCGAGTCGGCTCAGGATGGCGTGTACAGTCCGCTTCAGTACACCCTTTCCCTTGCCGTGAATAATGCGGACTTCGTAGATTTCCTTTTGCAGACATTCACGCAGATAATCTGGAACCAGGGTTTTCACATCTTTGGGGGAAAATTGATGCAGGTCCAGGGTGCCGTCTATCTCCAGAATAACCCTGAAATCCTCATCAAAGTGATCAGTCATTGTCTCCCATCAGTTTCGCTGCCAGCGTCGCTGCCCGCTGAGAAGCACCTCTTTCACCCAGCTTTTCCCTTACTTTTTTGAATTCTGACAATTGTCTCTCCCGGCGGGGTTGATCGTAGATCAGACTATACAGTTCTGTGGCTATCGCCTCAGCAGTTGCTTCATCCTGGAGCAGTTCCTTTACCACCTCCCGGCCGGCTATGAGATTTACCAGGGAAAAATAGCCGAGTTTCACCAGGGGAAACTGGCCTAGTCTGACCAGAAGCCGGCCGAGTCGATAGGTCATCGGTGAGAGTTTGTAGGCGACGACCATTGGCGTATCGAGCAAGACAATCTCCAGAGTTACCGTTCCCGAAGCGGCGACAATCGCATCGCTAGCCGCCATCAGTTCATAGCGATCATCGGCAATGACCCGAACGTCAAGTCGTGACTCTGCGCCACCAATACCAGATGAGAATAGTTCTTCAGGTTCAATCGTCGGCGCTGTGGGAATGAGAAAAACCGGATCTCCCTGGCTCTTTTGTTTGAATTTTTCTGCGGCCCGAAGAAATTCAGGAAGCAGGCTGCGAATCTCCCTGCGTCTGCTTCCTGGAAGGATACCGATCAATGTTCGCTGCGGGTCGATATCGTTGGCAGTGCAGAACTCTTCCCGTGACATGGCGCTGACCACCGTGTCCAGCAGCGGGTGACCGACATAGTGAGCTTTATCGACCCCTCGTTCGCGGTAATATGTTTCTTCAAATGGCAGAATAACCCCGATTGCGTCAGTAAGCTTGTCGATGGTTTTTACTCTTCCGGAGCGCCAGGCCCACACCTGAGGGCTGATATAGTAAAATACCGGCACTCCGAGTTTCTTTGCTTTTCTGGCAAGCACAAGGTTGAAGTCAGGGAAATCAATGAGAATGAGCAGCTGCGGAGGTTTCTCGGCCAATCTTTTGCGCAAGACACGCTGTGCCTTGATTATATGGGACAGGTGGGAGATCACCTCGAAAAAACCGACAACAGCGATGTTCGAGGCATCGTAGAGAAGCTCGACTCCGCATTTTTTAAATTCAGGGCCGCCGATGCCGCAGAAATTAAGGGCCGGATTTCTGTGCAGCATTGAGGCAATGAGGCGTGAACCGTGGAGATCTCCAGAGGCTTCTCCGGCAACAATCATCACATCATTGTTCATTTCAGTGCTGCGGCCTGAAATTTGCTGTAGAGTTCCAGGCTCTGGTGTTGTTTTATCTGTTCCATGACCTGCATAACCACTTCCAGCGCCCGTCTTCCCTCGACCCCGGAGACATCAGGTCTGGTGCGGCTGCGCACATGACCGACAAAGTTGGAGATTTCATTCAACAGTGCATCTTCACCGGCGAAGGATTTGACTTGCTTGCTATGTTTGGGCATGCCGCTTTCGAGGAGTTCATCTTCGAGTTGCAGGGTCATGATCTTTTTGTTGGCAAAATCAACATTGATATATGAGCCCGGCTGGAAGATGCGCATCTTCCGCACATTGGTCAGAGAGACCCTGGAAGCGGTGATATTGGCGGTTGCCCCGTTCTCGAAAATAAGCCGGGCATTGGCAATGTCAGTCGTATCGGTCACCACCGGGGCACCGACGGTATGAATGGTCTTGAGCGGTGAATCGATGATGGTCAGGATAATATCGATATCGTGAATCATCAGATCAAGCACGACATCGACATCGACACCTCGCCGTTTAAACGAGGAAATCCTGTCACTCTCAATGAATACGGGAGTGGTGAGAAAGGGCTTCATGGCCAGGACGGCGGGATTGAAGCGTTCCAGATGACCAACCTGGAGAATCAGGTCGTTGTTTTCTGCCAGGCCGATGAGTTCATCAGCTTCCTTCAGCGTGACAGTCATGGGTTTTTCGAGCAGTACATCGACTCCGGCCCGTAAGGCATCCGCTGCGACCTGGTAATGAATGCTGGTAGGCACGGCGATGGAAACCGCCTCAACGCGGCCGAGCAGTTCATGGTAATCATTGAATTGGCGGCAGCTGCATTCACCTGCTATGAGGCTGGCCCGGTCAGGATCGGCGTCGGCCACGCCGACAAGTTCGACATCTTCGAGGGACTGGTATTTCTGGGCATGAAAACGGCCCAGATAGCCCACCCCGATCACTCCTGCCTTAATTTTTTCCATAGGACCGCTTGAGCTGAGGCCGCCTAGAGACCGAGATAGGCCTTCTGCACATCCTTGTTTGACAACAGGCTGTCCGCGCTTCCGGTAATGGTAATTTTGCCGTTCTCGATCACGTAGCCGCGGTCGGCTATCTGCAATGCCTGATTGGCATTCTGTTCGACCAGAAAAATGGTGACATTGTTTTCCAGGTTGATTTTTTTAATAATCTCAAAAATCTGTTTGATAATCAACGGAGCAAGCCCCATCGACGGTTCGTCGAGAAGGAGCAGTTGAGGTTTGGCCATGAGCGCTCGTGACACGGCCAGCATCTGCTGCTCACCGCCACTCAAGGTGCCGCCGTCCTGGTTCCTGCGCTCCGATAGAATGGGAAACAGCGAATAGACATAGTCGAGATCTTGCTTGATCTGCTGGGTATCATTGCGCATGAAGGCGCCCATGTCGAGATTTTCCTGCACCGTGAGCTCCGGGAAAATATGTCTTCCTTCGGGCACCTGACAGATACCGCGTTTGACTATTTCATCGGTCCCCAGCGTGTGGATCTCTTCGTCATAGAGAAAAATTCTGCCCGACCGGCAGCCGACAATTCCAGAGATAGTCAGTAGTGTAGTGCTCTTTCCGGCACCGTTGGCGCCGATCAGGGTAATGATCTCACCTTGATTGACCTCCAGGCTGATTCCTTTGACCGCAAGAATATTCCCGTAGCCGGATTGCACGTTTTCGAGCTTAAGCATCTACTTCTTCACCAAGATAGGCTTTAATGACGGCAGGGTTGTTGCGGATTTCTTCCGGTGTACCCTGGGCGATTTTCTTGCCGTAGTCCATGACGAAAATTCTTTCGGACAGGCTCATGACCAGTTTCATATCGTGTTCGATCAGCAAAATCGATTGCCCCTCGGAGGCTATCTCCTGGATCAGGTTGACCAGTTCTATCGTTTCCTGCGGATTCATTCCGGCAGCCGGCTCATCGAGCAGCAGCAGAACCGGTTCGGTGGCCAGGGCCCGAGCGATCTCGAGACGTCGCTGGGCTCCGTAGGGAAGGTTTTTGGCTATTTCGTTTTCGTATCGTTGCAGACCAATTTTGGTGAGAATTTCATGACTTGTCTGGATGATCTCGTCCTCTTCCTGCATGGTTTTTTTATCACGCAGCAGGGCGCCAAGAATAAAGGCTTTGGTGCGGCAGTGACGCCCGATCATCACATTTTCAAGCACGGTCATTTGCGAAAAGAGACGGATATTCTGAAAAGTTCTTGCCAGCCCCTGTTCGGTTACCTGATTGGGTTTCATGCCAAGCAGGCTGATTTGTCTGTTCTTCTTTTTGTGAAAAAGATCAATGGAACCTTTGGTGGGTTTGTAAATCCCGGTAACACAGTTGAAAAACGTAGTCTTGCCTGCGCCGTTTGGACCGATGAGGGCGACAATCTCACCTTCGCTGACATCGAGATCGAGGTTGTTGAGTGCCCGGATCCCGCCAAAATCCATGGTCAGGCCTGCAACTTGTAAAATTGGCTGGTGCATATCAAGAGACCTCACCATCTGTCTGTTTCTTGTACGTATAGGTTCTCCGGATACTGCCAATAATGCCCTGGGGTCTAAAAACCATCATGCAGACAAGAATGGCGCCGAAAGCGAGCATTCTATACTCCGAGAGGGCACGCAGATATTCAGGAAGCAAAATCAGGATGAAGGCGCCGATTATTACCCCGATGATGGAGCCCATGCCACCGAGCACGACAATGGAAAGGATAATGGCAGATTCGATGAAGGTGAAACTTCGCGGACTGATAAAGGTGGTTTTGGCGGCAAAGATGACGCCGACTATACCGGCCCAAAAAGCGCCGAGGGAGAAGGCCACCAGTTTGGTTTTCATCTTATCGATACCCATCGCCTGGCAGGCGATCTCATCTTCCCGCAAGGCGATCCAGGCCCTGCCCAATCTGGAATCCTGGAGGCGGTTGACGAAGAAAATGGTGAAAATCACGAACAGGAGCATCAGGTAATAGGTGTAGATCAGCGCAGTATCAAGGGACATGTCGATACCTAAAAAGCTGGGCCTGGGAATATTGGAGACACCGCTGGGCCCCTGGGAAAACTCACCCCAGTTCTCCATCACCAGCCTGATAATTTCTCCAAAACCGAGGGTGACAATGGCCAGATAGTCCCCCCTGAGTCTGAGAACAGGGATACCCAACAAAATACCAAAGGCGGCAGCCAGCAGGCCGCCGATGGGGAGGGCAACCCAGAACCCCAGGCCGAAGAAATGGTAGAGCAGCGCGTAGGTATAGGCGCCGACAGCATAAAATGCCACATAGCCAAGATCCAGCAGGCCGGCAAGCCCGACCACAATATTCAATCCCAGGCCAAGAACCACGTACATAAGCGCAGTAGTCATGATACTTGTCTGGTAGGTTGAAAAGACGTGGGGGAAAATAAGCGCTACGGCCAGGAGTGAACCCAAAATGATATTGCGGTATCGGGGATCAGCCAGCCCCTGGTGTATAAATGATCGGCCCGTCTTGTCTTTCTTGTCGTCGTCTCCGTTATCGTCAGATTTCATCTCTTTGCGCTGCAGCATGTAGCGAAACACAAAAGAGAGTAGAAAACTGCCAATGGCCACGTAGACCATGTTCATCCAGCGCCATTGCACGGTCTTTTCAATGGAATCGACCCTGATAACCATGAGCGGAAAAGTCAGGAAGACGAACCAGATGGATACCAGCAATGAGCGCTTTATTTCTTGTAGGGTAAACATATCGGCATCACACTTTCTGTGTATCCACCTTGCCGAGAATACCGGAAGGCTTGAATATCAGGATCAGGACCAGTAAGGAAAAGGCAAAAACGTCTTCATAATCACTCGATATATATCCTGTAGCAAAACTCTCCGTGAGTCCCAGAACAACACTTCCCAGCACCGCTCCCGGGATGGATCCGATACCGCCCAGGACTGCGGCTGTAAACGCCTTAATACCGGCGATGAAACCTATATAGAAATTTATTTGACCAATATGAGAGGCAACCAGCATGCCGCCAATGGCAGCGAGCGAAGAGCCGATGATAAATGTGACTGAGATAATCCGGTTCACGTTGATGCCCACCAGCATCGCCATGGTCCGGTCCTGCGATGTGGCTCGCATCGCTTTGCCTATTCTCGTGTATTTAATAAGAATGGTAAGACAGATCATCACCACCGTGGTTACCACCAGGATCACCATGTCCGACGATCCTACGATATGGGCGATGGGTTCCATAAAAGCAAAGTCGGGTATCAATTGGGGAAAAGGTAAAAAGTCTGAAGTCTGGGCCAGCAATACGTAATTCTGCAGAAACATCGACATGCCGATAGCGCTGATCAGGGCGGACAGCCTGGGCGCGTGCCGGAGCGGCTTATAGGCAATTTTTTCAATGGTATACCCGTAGGAAGCAGACCAGATGACCGCGGCAAGGCCGGCCAGCACGATGATGGCGAGAGCGGGGAACCCTAGGATGGTCAGAATCGTGGCTATGATAAAAGAGGTAAAGGCACCGATCATGTAAATTTCGCCGTGGGCAAAATTTATCAGACCGATAATTCCGTAGACCATCGTATAGCCCAAAGCGATGAGCGCATAGATAGCTCCGCGCGACAGGCCGCTGAATAAGAGTTCAATGAAATAATCCATATGATACCCAAAAAATAACCTGGAACAGACCGGGATGCGGCCTGCTCCAGGTATAAAAAGAGGAAGTCAAGACAGTTACTTGAGCTCTACGAAGGTACCATCTTGAACTTGGTAGACGGAAAAGCCGACCCCGATGGCGTCACCTTTTTCGTCAAAGGAGATCGTTCCCACCGGTGTATCGACTTTTTCTGTCTGCAATGCTTTTTTGAGTGCATCAAGATCGGTGGAGCCGGCCTTTTCGACTGCATTGGTCATGGCCAGAACTGCAGAGTAGGCGTTCTCGTAGAAAGCGCCGGGATCTGCATTGAACTCAGCCTTGTGCGCTTCGACCGCGGCTATGGACAGAGGATTTTTGGAGGTATCCATCGGTCCTGAGGCATACGCGCCTTCAGCAAATTTACCAGCTACCTTGATAAAAGTGATATCTTTTACCCCGTCGTCGGAGATGAAATCTGCTTTCAATCTCTTCTTCTTCATCATGGTGATGATTTTTGAAGCTTCGGGATGGTAGCCGCCGAACATGACTGCTTCGGCACCGGATCTCTTGATCTTCTGCACAATGGCCGAGTAGTCGACCGCACCAGGGGTTACACCCTCGAAGAGCACCACTTCGGCTTTGCCTGATTCCTCAAGGAACTTCTTGGCAAATTCGGCGAAACCTTTGCCGTAGTCACCTTTGTCATGAACCACGGCTATTTTGGTATAACCAAGTTTATCCAGCGCAAAATCGACATCGAGCTGAGCCTGGGCATCATCCGGGGCGATGGTCCTGAAAAAGTTATTATAGTCTCCACTCTGGGTCAACCCAGGATTGGTAGCCGAGGGGGACATTACCAGGATTCCGGAATCCTGATAGATAGGCAGTGCCGCCTTGGTGGAGCCCGAGCAAATACCGCCCAGCACAAGTTGGGCACCGTCGGAAACCAGCTTGGTGGCAACGTCGGTGGCAGTCTTGGCATCACAGACCGTATCTTCGACGAGCAGCTCTATTTTTTTACCGCCAATACCGCCAGCTGCGTTGATTTGTTCAACCAAAATCTTGGCTGCGTTGACGCTGGGCAGTCCATAGGAAGCCAGGTCGCCACTGTGCGGACCGACGACTCCAAGTTTAATGGTGTCTTCAGCAAAACCAGCAACCGGAGCGGCTGCAACAAACATCAATCCCGCAGCAGCGGCGATCATTTTTTTGCTCAAATTCAATTTCATGAATTCCTCCATACTAAAAAATTTTCATTTAACTACTTTCACGCCCTTAATTCCACAGCAATGGGAGCGTTGGCAAAAAACCAACATCTGGTGATATTAGTCATTTCCTGATATTTTTGCAAAACAGAAAGCATCTAATACTCCATGTATCCGGTCTTCACAAGTACCACACGACCAAATGACCAGTACCGAACCTTCGAATTATTTGCTTTACCAAGCGTCTGCTACTATAACTGAGACTGGAAAATTCATTTATCAATCCAGCCTGAAATCTGAGTGTCACTCGAATCTCAGCCTTTTCACATGAACCCGAATCACCTCACCTCTCTCTATTTTCTGGGACGACCGTTCAGCCCGCTCTACAGTTCCGCAATGAAGTTGCGCGCCCTGCTCTATGACAAACGGATTCTTACCAGTCATGACTTTGATGTACCCGTGATTTCCGTCGGCAACCTTACCATGGGCGGAACTGGCAAGACCCCGATGGTGATTTATTTGGCTCGTTTCTTGTCTGCTCAAGGGTTTAAGGTGGCAATCGTTAGCCGAGGGTACCGAGGAACAGCGAAAGGACGGGTAAACATTGTTTCGGACGGTTCTCAAATCTTCATGTCAGCGCAACAAGCAGGAGACGAACCTGTTCTTATCTCCTCAAGGCTAAAGGGAGTTGTTGTGGCCACCGGGAGGAACCGGCATCTCGTGGTTGATAAGGTGATCAGATCATTTGCGTGCGATGTAATCATTCTGGACGACGGTTTTCAGCACCTCAAAGTGAAAAGGGATATTGATCTTGTTTTGTTCGATGCTGACCATTTTGCCGGTACCAGTAGAGTTTTTCCTGGCGGTGAATTGAGGGAACCGGTATCCGCCCTGCAGCGCTGCGATACATTCGCGCTGACAGGAGTTTCCGAGCACAACTCTGAACGGGCCGACAAGTGTGAGGCTCTGCTGCAGGAACGCTTTGAAGGTAAGCCGGTGTTCCGCGTCTCTTCTGTTTATGTTGAATTCATCCATTACGTTATTTTTCCATCATCGATCAAAAGGTCGGTGGTTGCCCTGTCGGAAATTCCTCAGAATCTGTTTGCCTTCACAGGAATTGCTCAGGCTGACAGATTCTATAAAATGGTTGAACAGCAAGGAATAGTCTTGAAGGGTACAAAGACTTTCATCGATCACCATGCGTACCAGGAAGATGACATTAAGGATCTTCTGCGTCTGGCTTCAAAAACAGGGGCAAACGGTTTTATTACCACCGAAAAGGATATGGTGAAACTCTCTTACCCGCATCAAGCTCCCCTGCCCTTCTACGTGCCGATTCTGGAGTACGCCAGGAATGGCTCACTGGAGTCGTTCATCATTAACAAATTGAAAGATATATTCGCCTCTTGAGGGGCCTGGAAAATGTGCTTACCATTCACT
Organism: Desulfobulbaceae bacterium; assembly: GCA_024640625.1. Taxonomy (GTDB): domain Bacteria; phylum Desulfobacterota; class Desulfobulbia; order Desulfobulbales; family Desulfocapsaceae; genus JABDQA01. Next base: position 773 of record JAHEER010000113.1, on the reverse strand, counting down.
GAAATCGCAGATCAATTCTCAATGAGGACGGGCTTTATCTTGGCGATGAATTCATTCGCCATAAAGTGGTTGATCTGATCGGTGACTTAGTCCTGCTGGGATGCTCGATCTTAGGTCATGTGAAGGCCTCCAAGGCCGGCCACACCCAGCACCTTAGATTTATGGAAGCGATTGCCGACTTCCCTCAGAGCTGATCGTTTCTCTCAGCTCTCTCCTGCCACCTAGTGAGTGAGGTTTGATAATCGGCGGGTTTAAGGAAGATACAGGGCACCTACATCCCTGTCGTTATTCTCCTATTATTTTGACCAGCACCCGTTTTTTCCTCCTGCCGTCGAACTCTCCGTAGAAAATCTGCTCCCATGTACCAAAATCGAGTTGCCCTTCTGTTATGGCTACAACTACTTCACGCCCCATAATCTGTCGTTTTAAATGGGCATCGGCGTTATCTTCATAGCCGTTATGGCGGTACTGACTAACCGGCTCATGGGGGGCCAGCTTTTCCAGCCAGACCTCATAATCATGATGCAGCCCGGGCTCATCATCATTGATGAACACAGAGGCCGTTATGTGCATGGCATTCGCTTAAGAAAACACTTCGCGGATGTCACTTTTTCTATTAATAACAAGAACATATATAGCTCTATTTAAAATTAGATCAGCTCTTTCACCCACCAAACAAATCCAGTTAATCCTTCGATCTGACTGATTTTATAACCTATGCTGTAACAGACAGCGGTTCTATGTCTGCCAGATCAATTTTAAGTTTGGCTTGC
>JAHEER010000218.1 GCA_024640625.1 Desulfobulbaceae bacterium | reverse complement strand
CTGCCAGATAAATGGTTTGAAGTCATATTTCATCCTGTCTTTTCGAAGCTGCCAGAGAAACTTGATTTCCATCGGGTCGGCCTGGAAATTGGTCCAGATATCGTGATGGATCGGCACAACTACCTTGCAGCGCAGGGCCTCGGCCATTCTCAAGATGTCACTTGAAGTCATTTTGTCCGTCATGCCACGCGGGTTTTCGCCATAGGAGCCAAAAGCGACATCGATTTCATGATCATTGCCGTGTTTGGCGTAATAATTAGAATAATGGGAGTCACCACTGTGATAGAGATTGCCGCCCGGGGTCTTGATAAGGTAGTTAACTGCCAGCAGATCCATTTCCTGGACCAGTTTCCCTTTTAGAGTAGTGCCCTTCGGCGCGGTGACCAACTCGGTCCGATCAAACGAATCCAGGGCAACGATTTCGGTATCCCCGACAGTTACAACATCACCTGGTTTGACGACCACACAGCGTTCCGGCGGAACTCCCCAGCCAATCCAGAGATCTACGCAGGCCTGAGGACCGATGAACGGCACGGCACTGCTGCAGTTCTGCAGAACCGCGGCAGCCACGTTCTCATCAATGTGGTCGCCATGGTGATGAGTAGACAGAACTGCACTGACGTCATTGATTGCAAATGGGTCAAGGACACACGGGACATTGCGCAGGTTAGGCTGCAGCTTCAGGCAACCGATCATGCGCTGATGCTGGTGCTGATCCTTCATGAATTTGTTTTTCCTGGTTTTTTTCCCGTGCTTGGTCCAATAGTCAAGACAGATATTGGTATTACCTTCCGTTTTGATCCACATTCCCGTACAACCCAGCCACCACATGGCAACCGAACCCGGGGCCACAGCTTCCTCCTCTATCTCCTCATTAAGCCAGGTACCCCATTCTGGGAAATTGGTTAATATCCATGACTCTCTTGTGATTTCATCAATTTTACTCATTGCGCTCTCCTTCATTTAAACCCATCAGATTCTGGCTCACACGATCAGTCAGTCGATGCCGCCCATGCTAACGAGGGTCTCGTCACGATTGGTGTATGATAAATGTTAATGCGACGGGTAACGTCTGTGGCACGAAGCCTCCAAATATGCAATCTCATGCGCTGTCAAATCGTCATTATTGTTATCAGAGAATACGGTTGAGCTCAAACAAGCTCTGACCCCAAAAAATATTATTTGCCTTAGCGAAAAGTGTGTGATATGATATCACATATTACAAAAAGGGGCAAGATATGGTTATCGAAAAAATCACCAATGTTACCTTGCGGCAAAAAGTATATGAGCAACTGCGGGCCAAGATCCTCGGGGCCGAATTACTGCCTGGTGAGATAATAAGTCTCAGGGGACTGGCTGAAAAGTTTGGGGTAAGCATCTTACCTGTTCGGGAAGCTGTCTGGCAGCTTGAATCCGAAAACATCCTCGTAGTCGAGAGCAATAAAAGAATCCAGGTCAACCATCTGACCAGAAGTGAATTCAAAGAAATACTCAATCTCCGGTTACTATTAGAATCCGAGGCGGTCGACAAAGCCTGCAAGAGGCGCCCTGAAAAATCAATTGAGAAAATAGAGCGAATTTTCAAGGCCATGGAAAAACATGTAGGCGTCAACCACAAAGCTTACATCAAGAAAAACGATGAATTTCACAAAACCATCTACACCTACGCCGACTCACCTCTGCTCATCGATTTGATCCAGCGCCTGCTGGCCAGGGTTAACCCCTATATTTATCTTTACGCAATGCATCAGCGAGATCTTTCCAGCGCAATGGACTGCCATCGCGGCATGCTTAATGGTTTTGCGGAAGGCGACAGTAAAGCCACAATAAAAGCGCTCCACGCTGATCTCAAAGGTGCCGCCGAATGGATATTACCGCAGCTAAATTAAGAGGATGAAAAGCGAACCGTTTGATTCAGCAAGTTCATCTTATAAATCAATCGAGCGCGATCATCTCATACCGGCATAATCGCCTTCTCTTTTCTCAGTAACTCGCCTGAGATACTCGTTCGCTGCCAGGCACCGCGGCAACCTGCCGCTCAACACAACCTCCTACCCCTTTACAGCACCAGCCGTCATACCGGTAATGATCTGCTTGGAAGCAACAAAGGTGAAAATTATTGGTGGGATGGCAATCAACATGCCCATCGCCATAATCTGTCCCCAGTCGATGTTGTGCTCCGTCATAAACAGGGAAATATGCACCGGCGTGGTTCTCGTCGCCCGATTGGTCAACACCAGTGCCAGAATGAATTCGTTCCAGGCAATGCGAAAGGTGAAGATTGCGGCCGCCGCTAGTCCAGGTTTGATAACAGGCAGAACAACCAGAAAGAAAACCTGAAAAGGGTTGGCTCCATCCACCCGGGCTGCCTCTTCCAGCTGAATCGGGACCTGCTCTATGAAACTTTGCAGAATCCAGATCACAAAAGGCAGGTTAATGGCCACATAGACCAGGATCAAGCCGTGCAGATTGTTGCCAAAATGATACTGAAAGGTCCAGATGGCAAAAACCGGTACCGTCAATACCGCCGGCGGAATCATTCTCATGAGTAGCGTGGTCAAAGACACAGCATCTCGGCCCATGAACCGGAAGCGGACAATGGCATAGGCAGCCATACACCCCATTAACAGGGTGAGCGCTGTCGAAACCAGACCAACATAGAGAGAATTCCCCAGGTAACGCATCAACGAGGGATCATGCAATACCGAGTTGTAGTTTTTCAAGGTCGGCATGAAGATGAACGTCGACACATCGTTAAAGATGTCGACCTTCAGCTTCAGAGAAGTAAGCAGCATCAGAACGATAGGCCCCAGCGACATCAAACCCAGGCAGATCAGAATGACGTAGAAGATCGCAGTATTGGTTTTGGAGTATTCTCTCATTTGATCTCCTCAATACTGTTCGGCCGCCGCTTGCAGACGGGCAGCCCGGGCATTGCGGATCTTGGTGT
>JAHEER010000112.1 GCA_024640625.1 Desulfobulbaceae bacterium | reverse complement strand
AAGTAAGCTTTACTTTCCCCGAAAAGATCTCGGAGCCCATACAACCGGCCTCCATTACGAGGCAGGACGGCAGAAACTGGCAGCTCAGGCTGCTGAAGCCTAGTGATCTGCACCAGGCGGCGGTATGTTTTTCTACAGAATCAGCTATCCCCGTGGCAATTGAGTGGAAAAAGACACTTCCTCTGGTCACCCAGGCATCTTTGACTAACCCCAAAGACTGAAATTACAAATTCTGGAACTATCCATGGACTGCAGTCTTCTGGGTAATCCTATTCGTCTTTTTCCTACAGGGATCATCAAACTGGTGAAAATCTCTTGATAACAGCTGATTAATTGCTGCACACAGACTCTTGAATGTGTTAGTATCAGTGAATATTGTCTGGATTGCTGCGGCAATAGCTACCAACCAGGATACCGTCACCCCATGCTTCACCCGCACTCCAACACTTCCCCAAAACACCAGATGGTAATGGTCAAGGACAAGATAAAAGAATATATCATCACGACCTTCATGAACGGAGAAGGCTCAATCACCGACGATGAACAGCTTTTCGAAAGCGGAATCATCGACTCAATCGGCTTCATCAAACTGCTTTCATTCATCGAGTCGACCTTCAATACCCCCTTGGACATAAGTGAATTTTCCATCGACTCGGGAACCGTCAGCGGAATTACCCAGATGGTCAACGACAAGATGCAGTGAGTTATGGGCCATGGAATTTTCTTTTACTGACCATCAGGAAGAATTCAAGGCCTCGGCACGGGAATTTGCCCAGTTAAAGCTCAATGACGCGGTTGCTGAAAGAGACAAAGACAACGAGTTCTCCCGCTCCGGCTGGAACGCTTGCGCCGAATTCGGCCTGCAGGGCATACTTGTGCCAGAGGAATATGGCGGGCTTGGTCTGGACGCTCTCTATTACGCCGCCATCATGGAAGGAATCGGTGCGGGGTGCAAAGACAACGGCCTTGTTTTTTCGGTCAATGCCCATGTCCTCACCTGTATAATCCCAGTCCTGCTGCACGGCTCCGCTGAACTGAAAGACGCCTATCTTCCCGGACTGGTTTCCGGAGAGCTTATCGCCGCCAATGCGATGACCGAAGCGGATAGCGGATCAGACGTCTATACTCTGCGTACGACCGCTCACAGAGAAAATGACCACTATCTGATCAACGGCAGCAAAACCTTCGTAACCAATGCTCCGGTTGCCGATGCCTTTATTGTTTATGCGGCAACCAAGAAAGGAGGCGGTTTTTTTGGACTGTCCTGCTTCCTGGTCGAGAGCAACAGTCCCGGTCTCATGGTTGGGGAAAAAATTGAGAAGATGGGGCTGCGGACCAGTCCCATGTCGGAACTTGGCTTCAATAATTGCAGGATACCCGCTGCAAACCTCATAGGCGAAGAGGGCGCGGGCGGCATATTGTTCAGCAGCAGCATGGAGTGGGAACGGGGTTTGATCCTGGCCCCTTGCCTCGGCAGCATGGACCGGCTTCTCAGCGACTGCGTGCACTACGCACACACCAGGAAAACCGGCAGCCAGGCCATAGGTTCGCATCAGTCCATCTCACATAAACTGGCCGAGATGAAGGTTCGACTTGAAAGCAGCCGTCTGTCGCTCTATAAAGCGGCCTGGCTCAAAACCATGAAAAAACCAGCCGCGCTTGAAACCTCGCTAGCCAAGTTGACCGTCAGCGAATCCTACATCGAAAATTGCCGGGATGCCATGCAGATATATGGTGGTTACGGGTATATGGTCGAATACGAACTTGAACGGGAACTAAGGGACGCACTTGCCAGCTCGCTCTACTCAGGGACGTCGGAAATTCAAAAAAATATCATTTCCTCACTGCTGCAGTAAAAGAAACTCACTATGTTGCTGTCTCTGCCCACCTATCTTCTCAGGAGTAGTGGAAACTATCCAGAGAACATCGCAGTCAGGTATAAATCAACTACACTCTCTTACCGGGACCTCGATCAGCACAGCGATAAACTTGCCTGCCTCTTGACCCAAGACGGGACGACACCCGGCGAACGCGTTGGCATCTACCTGGACAAATCACCTGAGGCAGTGATCTCCATCTTTGCTATTCTGAAGTCCGGTGCCTGCTACGTCCCACTCGATCCGCTGGCGCCTGAGCAACGGCTGAGCATGATTGCGGATGACTGCCGGCTGACATGGCTCATCACGAGCGGTGCAAGACTCCCTGTCGCGCTGGCCCTTGCAGCTCGGCTAAAGAGCCTGAAGCGGATTGTGGTCATCGATGCCGAGAAGCCAGATGTCGAGCTCACCCCAAGGGGTGTCACAGTTTATTACAAAGACGATCTCGGGCAGACACCGATTTCCTGTCTTGAAGCGACTCAACCAGTAGATTCTCGCGACCTTGCCTACATACTCTACACCTCCGGTTCAACGGGACAGCCGAAAGGCGCTATGATAAGCCATGGCGCAGCCTGTGCGTTCGTTGATTGGGCCCAGAATGCTTTTAAGATAGACAGCTCGGACGTTCTAGCGGCGCATGCACCCCTGCATTTTGATCTTTCCATCTTCGATATTTTTGTAGCCGTTGCATCGGGCGCCACCATCTGCCTGGTTCCCCAGGGCTGGTCTTTCCTGCCCAAAACCATTGCTGATTTCATTATTCAAAACGGTATCACCACCTGGTACTCGGTCCCCACCGCGCTGGTGCAGCTGGCGATGTACGAAGACTTTGCACACCTGGATTTCCCGGATCTGAGACGGATACTTTTCGCCGGGGAGGTGTTTCCATCGAAATATCTCAGGCAGCTGATGCAATTGCTGCCCCAGGCAGACTATTTCAATCTCTACGGACCGACGGAAACCAATGTCATCACCTTTTATCAGGTCAAAAAACCTCCCGCCGCCGAGGATGATGTTCCCATCGGGAGCCTGTGCGACGGCGTCACCGGCTACGTTGTTTCAGAAGCAGGGACTCTGGCCTCCGGCAACGAAATCGGGGAGTTGTATGTAAAAAGCCCGACCCTGATGACAGGCTACTGGGGTGATGAGCTGAAAACCGGCGAGGTATTCACCGAAAACCCCTTCGATCGCCAGGATAAAAGCCTGCTCTACAAAACGGGTGATCTGGTTCACCTGGACGAGAACGGGCAGTTGATCTACCATGGCCGCCGTGACTCGATGATAAAAAGCAGGGGGTATCGTATCGAATTGGGCGAGATTGAGACGGTATTGTCGGCCCATACCGACATTCGGGAAAGTGTGGCGGCCGCAATGCCTTCGGAACGTTTCGGCACCATTATTTCAGCCGTTCTGGTCAGCGAACCTCATGCTGATTTGGATGAAGAGGATGTTCGCCGTTTCTGCAGGGAGAAACTTCCATCCTACATGGTACCGGAGAAAATCAGCTTTATCGGTGCGTTGCCCCGCACCTCCACCGGCAAGATCGACCGTAAGGCGCTGTTAGCATTGAGTCTATGAGATGCCATACCATCACCTTACCTGCACCGCAAGAATAACTTTCCCCATGCCAGCCTGGTGCACGGCAGAACGGAGATTTTTTCTATGAACCACCGGGAGATGCTTGAATGGGAAAGGCTTTCCATGCGTTACGACGAGAACGCCATACCCCTTTACCTCAGTTATCCGGTTGAATCATTCTGGAAACAGAAGCACTCTGAGGAGCAGCATAATAAAAGCCTGGCTTCTTCTACTATATCTTTTCTCTATTTCCATTTTCCCTATTGTAAAGAGATCTGCCACTACTGCATGTGCTATAAGGAACCGCTGCAGGATGACAGTGAACTCGACCTCTATCTCGACTACCTTGTCAAAGATATGGACATGAGATTCGAGATCCTCAACGGGAGCGGCTGGCAGGGCGCCGCGCACATGCATTGGGGAGGGGGAACTCCGACCCTGCTTAGCCTGACCCAGCTTGAAACCGTTCATGGGGCGATTGCGGATCGTTGCCAATTTCATGCAGAGGGCAGCCATGAACATTCCATCGAGGCTTTCCCTGACCCGCAAATCATTACTTTTTCCAAACTTGAGTTATTGAAGGCACTGGGATTTAATGTAATCAGTTTTGGCATTCAGGATTTCGATCCGCACATCCAGAAAGTGATCAACAGGAAACACGATCCGGGAGCCGTCCGTGAACTTATCGGCATGGCCAAGCATCTGGGTTTCAGGGTCCACGTCGATCTCTGCTATGGCCTGCCCTTTCAGGGGATCAATGAACTGGAGCAGACCATAAAGGAAGTGCTGCCCGCCGCCCCGGGCAGAATCTGCATTTTTCCATACGCTCACGCACCCATGGTCTTTCCGCGCCAGAACATAATCCCCAGGTCCTCCATCCCCAATTCTTTTATCAAGGTTTTGATGGCTGAACGCGCGGACAGACTGCTTGTCGACAAAGGGTACACACGCCTCGGGCTTGATCACTATTTAAGCGCTGACGATCCCTATCTCGAGGACCTGCAAACCAGAGGCAGCAAAACGCTGATGGGCTATTCCCAAGATGACAAGCTGAACTATCTCGGCTTTGGAGCCACGGCGATAAGCTTTTTCGATAAAAGTTTTTACCGCACCGTGGCGCGCCTCAAAGACTACTACCAGATGCTTGATGCAGGCCAACTTCCCGTCGATCTGGGACGTTCATACCGGCACAGCAACGATGATCACCTGAGAAACAAGCTAATCCAGGACCATATTCTCACCCGGTTTGAAGTTCGCTTGAAAAATTTTGAAGATGAGTACAACATTGATTTCAGCAGCTATTTTCAAGAGGAACTTGGACGCCTCGAACAATTCGACCGGGAGGGGCTAGCAGACCTAAGCGCTCCGGGGGTAATTCGCATCACCCGCAGAGGACAGTTTTTCAGTCGCCACATAGCCCATCTGTTTGACCGGTTTTATGGGCGAAAAACTCCATGAGTACATTGTGCTTTATTTTAGAAAGAATTGTGACCAAAGCGTCAAATTGAAAGACACAGAGGCTTACTTACCATGCCCAAAGTAGAACCTACCCTGTGGCCAATCCGCCGAGCCTTGATCGTGCCGCTCTTGTGTGTCGTCGCCTTGTTGAGTCAGTCTCCGGCTTTTGGGCACAATCTCGGGCAGAGCTATACCTACCTGAAGATCTATGATGACAAGATCACCGGTCGTTTCGAAATAATCCTGGATGACCTGAACCGGGCTCTGTCAAAAAACACCTCCGAGGCGGCGATCACCAAGGAGAACCTCAAGGAGCATCTTAACGAGATCCATGAGTACTACAGCACCCATGTGATATTCAAAGCCGACGGCGTACGATTACCGTTTACGTTCACCGGCCTTGATACCCTCAAGGCTAAAAAAAAGCTGTTCATACTTCTTGAGTTCAACTTAATTGAGGAGCAAGCCACCCCCGATGTAATCGATGTTGACTATTCGGTGATGTTTGACGTTGATCCCACCCACACAGGCATGGTCCTCATTGAGCAGTATTGGCGTGGCAATATTTTCAACAACGAGAGCCGCCCGTCCCTGGTGTTCTCCAGTTCCACTCGGAGCCAGCAACTGGATCTGTCAAATTACACGATCTTCAGGGGATTCATGGGTGTCGTGAAGCTGGGGATCAAACACATATGGCTGGGCATCGATCACGTCCTCTTTCTCATCGCGCTTATCCTGCCCGCTGCCATGATCAGGAGGCAGCGGCACTGGGAACCGGTCACCGAGTTCAGGTCCGCGCTTTTCTATGTAATTAAGATCGTCACCCTGTTCACCATTGCCCACACCATGACACTGAGCCTGGCCGCGTTCAAGGTGTTTGATCTTCCTCCACGGCTGGTGGAATCAGTAATAGCGATATCAATAGCCGCAGCAGCCCTTGATATCCTTTTCCCGGTCTTCAAGAAAAAAATAGTTTGGGTGGTCTTCATCTTCGGGTTGTTCCACGGATTCGGCTTTGCCAGCGTACTGGCCCACCTCGGCGTCCTGGGAGAGCATATGGCACTTTCGCTGTTCGGTTTCAACCTGGGAGTAGAACTTGGTCAGATTGCGGTGATCCTGGTTATCTTTCCAGTTCTATACATGATCAGGAACTATACCTTTTTTCCAAAAATCATCCTCAGGTTCGGGGCCATCGGACTCATCATGCTGTCGGCTGTCTGGTTCGTTGAGAGAGCTTTTCCTGATGCATCGGTACAGAAATATGTCATGGCGTCCCTGAACCAGCTTTTCAGCTAAGCGGCACCACAGGCCAAAACATGTTTTCCCAGACTGACTTCTAAAAAATCGGGCCGTGCATACAGCGAACCTCAATTCAAGCCAGGCAGCCTCTCAAAATTCAGCGGCAGGGTTAACGGTCAGCCAATTTCGCATTTGGACTGGACAGATGCTCAGCCCGGACCAGCCGCTCTACAACATGGCCATGGCATTTCGTATCGAAGGCGCTGTCCAGCCCTCGATTTTCAGCGCCGCTTTTCAGAAAGTAATTGACGAAAATGACGCCCTGCGCACCATCTTCAGAGAGCACGACGGGGTCCCATCCCAACACATTGTCGATGAACTTCATTTCCAACCTGATTTGATAGATCTCTCAGACTCCCCTGCCCCGGCTGAAGCCGCTGATAAATTTCTGAATCTCAGAGCCCGGGAACAGTTTACGCTGGCTGAACGCCTGTTCGACTGTGCCCTGGTAAAACTCGAGAACCGCCGTTTTATCTGGTTTATCAATCAGCACCACCTGATCTGCGATGCCTGGTCCTGCGCACAACTGCAGCAGCGTTTAGCCCACTTGTACCGGCTCGCCCTGAAGAATCGACTCGGGGAGGCGGCGCCGCCACCCCAATTCCGTGATTTCAGGAGCGCCGAAAGAGATGCGAGGAATTTGGCTGAGGGCCGTGAGGCCGCCCAGTACTGGAAGGAAAAATTCCTGCACAAGCGTCCAGTACTGGAACTCTATGGGCAGAGGGCTGATTCCGCGTCCACAGCAACCTGCAGGATTTCATGCGACATTGGTCAGGCAAGGGCGGAAAAGCTGCGGGCACTCACCAGGGTTTCGCCGACCAGATCGATCAGCCAGGATCTTTCACTCTACTATATTTTCTCTGCACTCTTATTTGCTTATATGTACCGGGTGAGCGGGCAAAGCGACCTGGTAATTGGCAGCCCCAGCCACAACCGTTCGACGCTCGCGCACAAAAAGACGTTGGGACTTTTTGTCGAACTTTTTCCACTGCGGCTCACCATCGGTCCCGAGGATACCTTCCGTTCCCTGCTTGAGTCGGTGATCCCGGAGGCTAATCAGCTGCTGCGTCACGCACTGCCGGGTGCAAGCAGCGATATTCCCGGTGACTGCTATGCGGTCGTCCTCAACTATCTGAATGTAGGCTTTGATGATTTTGACGGCATGCCAACCAACTGCTCGTGGATTCACTCAGGTTTTGGTGACCGGGGGCATGCTCTACGTCTCCAGGTACACGATTTCAACAGGACTGGCTCATTTACATTGCTCTTTGATGTAAACAAAGAGATAGTTCCCACTTCAATTCGCGATCACCTCGTCGGCCATTTTCTTAACCTTGTGGATGCACTTCTGCATGATCTCGACACCCGCATAGATCACGTCTCATTGCTCAGCAGAGAGGAAACCGAACTGTTGATCCGCTCCTACAACGATACAGCCGCCCCTCTCCCGCACGTGTCCAGCCTTCTCGAGTTGTTCGAAGAACAGGTCAGGGCAGTCCCCAAGGCAACAGCAGTCACTCAAAGCAATACGGAACTATCGTACCTGCAACTCGACCAGATCTCGGGAATAATCGCCTCAAACTTGACACGAATGGGAATTGGCAGCGAAGATAACGTCGCCGTCTACATGGACAGATCGATATCTCTGGTTGTTTCACTCCTGGCAATAATGAAAGCCGGGGCCGCCTTTGTGCCCATTGACGCCACCTTCCCCGATCAGCGCCTCGCCTATGTGCTGGATGACAGCGGCTGCACACTCGTGCTGACCAGCGGTGAACTCAAAACGGCTGTGCCCGAGGTACACGCGAAAATTGTCGACTACGGTGAGATCAGCCGGGAATTGGCAACGGATGATGTGCAACACCCTCACCCGAAAGATCTCGACGACCGTTCGCTCGCCTACATGATCTACACCTCCGGATCCACCGGCCGGCCGAAAGGGGTGATGATCGAGCATCGCTCGCTTTTGAACTATCTCTGCTGGGCCCGCAAGGAATATATGGCGGATGGGCCCCATGATTTGCCTCTGTTCTCGAGCGTGGCCGCCGACCTGACCATCACCTCCATATTCCTGCCGCTTATTTCCGGCAGCACGGTGGTAGTCTATCCCGAGAGCAAGGACGGGCTAGATCTTTCGATAATGGAGGTCTACAGCGATGACCGAGTCGATATAATCAAGCTTACTCCCTCCCACCTCGCCTTACTGGAAGGCTCTGAAGCCCCACCCGCACGAGTTAAAAAGCTGATAGTCGGCGGGGAAGACTTCAAATCTAGCCTGGCCCGCAGAGTATCGATTCTCTATGGCGGGAAGATCACCATCTACAACGAATACGGTCCGACGGAAACGACCATTGGCTGTATGATCTACCGTTTTGACCGGACGCTGGACACCCAGGCCTCTGTGGCCATCGGCAAGCCCATAGACAATCTTCGCATCTACCTATTAGATGCAGCCCTTAATCCCGTCCCCGTGGGTGTCAGGGGTGATCTCTATATAGCCGGCGCAGGACTGGCAAGGGGCTATCACAACCAGGCCGAGATGACCGCGGAGAAGTTCGTCGAAGACCCGTTTCATCCTGGGGAAATGATGTACTGCAGCGGCGACATCGGCCGCTGGCGCTGCGCCGGGGTGATGGATTATCTGGGCCGCGATGATGACCAAGTCAAACTCAGGGGCTTCAGAATAGAGCGGGGTGAGATTGAGGGGGCCCTCTGCGAGATCGAAGGCATCACTGAAGCATTTACCCAGATCATCGAACATAACGGACCAGGTGCTGATGAACGCATTGCCCGGTGTCGTTCCTGCGGTCTGCCTGCCAACGTACCCAAAGCCGACCTCGACGACAATGAGATCTGTGCGCCATGCCGGAATTTTGAAAAGCAACAGCATCTGGCTGAGCAGTATTTCAAATCGGAGGACGAACTCCGTCTCATCCTGGCGCAGGCTAGGCAAAAAAGAAAAGGTCGTTATGACTGTCTGATGCAGTACAGCGGTGGAAAAGACAGTACCTTTGCACTGTACAAGCTGGTTGAGATGGGAATGCATCCGCTGGTGTTCAGTTTCGACAATGGCTTCATTCCGGAAAGCGCCAAGGACAATATCCGCCGAATCGTAAAAGACTTGGACCTCGATCTCCACTGGGGCAAAACGCCTGCGATGAACGAAATCTTCGTAGACAGTCTACGCCGTTTCAGCAATGTCTGTAACGGCTGCCAGAAGGTAATCAATACCATGAGCGTTTCCCTGGCCCATGAGCACGATATTGACTATATCTTTACCGGTCTTTCGCGAGGTCAGAGCTTTGCTACACGGGTTGCCGATTTACTCAATATAGGGGTGGCGGACATCGAGGAAGTCGACAAAGCTGTACTGGCAGCCCGCAAAGCCTACCATCAGATGGATGACGCGGTTAATCGTTATCTTGATGTAAGCGTCTTTGACGACGAGACGGTCTTTGAAAGGATCCAGTTTATAGATTTTTATCGTTATTATTATGTACCGCTCACGGAAGTTCTCGATTTTCTCAACACCAAGACACCCTGGACCCGCCCAACGGACACCGGTAGATCAACCAATTGTTTGATCAACGAGGCGGGGATCTTTATCCATCAAAAGGAGCACGGTTACCACAACTATGCCTTGCCCTACAGCTGGGATGTGCGTCTGGGACACAAGCAACGGGACAGCGCCCTGAAAGAGCTCGAGGATGACATCGATGAGGCCCGTGTGCAGAGGATGCTCAAAGAGATCGGCTACGATCCTGATGAAAAAAGTTTGGCTACCGGTGATCGGCGTCTTGTTGCCTATTACGTGGGGGAAAGAGATTTCACTCCCGAAGAGCTGCGCCTATCTCTTTCTCGTACGCTTCCTCCCTATATGATCCCAGCCTATTTTCTGCGGATGCAGTCGTTCCCGCTCAATGCGACCGGCAAAATCGATCACCGCGCCTTGCCGCTCCCCGGTGACAACGAGCAGCCCAGGCTGGCCGAGTACACCCCCCCGCGGAACAAGACCGAAGAGACGCTCACGGAGGTATGGGAGCGTGTCCTGGGGATTGAACGGATTGGCATTGACGATAATTTTTTCGACCTGGGCGGAGATT
>JAHEER010000033.1 GCA_024640625.1 Desulfobulbaceae bacterium | reverse complement strand
TAGATATGGCGGAGGAGGCTGGAATAATCTTCAGCTCAAGGCAAAACAAATCATAACGCGGGAGGAGTAGACTATGAAACACCTGATCACGTCGGTAGTTGTATTGGTAGCAGCGGTGAGTGTCGCAGTCGGGGTCTTCACCGTTCAAACTGTGTCTGCGGACAGCAGCTGGAAGCCTGAAAAACCGATTAACCTGGTTGTACCGTGGGGAGCCGGCGGGGCAACCGACGGGGTGTCACGCCAGACGGCCATGGTCCTCGAGGGGCTTCTCGGCCAGAAAATTGTCATCGTCAACCAGCCAGGTGCCTCAGGTTCGGTGGGCACCAAGAGCGTTCTCGATAAACCCAGGCAGGGGCTCTACTGGACCGCCGGTGCGGTCAAAGATCTGGGGGTTTACAAAGTGCAGGGTCTGCTCGATACCACGCTGGATGACTGGCACCTGTTCCTCAATTTTGCCATCCCCAATGTGGTTGCCGTCAACGCCGACTCGCCCTACAAGGATTTCGGCGAGCTTCTTGAAGGCTTCAAGGCCAATCCGGGCAAAATAAAAGTGGCAACCGCGGGTGTCAATTCGGCCGGCCACACGGCCATTGAGATGATCAAATCCTACACCGGCATCGACTACAAGCATGTCTCATACGAGGGCGGCAACCCGGCAGTTATCGCTACCGTTGCCGGTGAATGCGACGTGGTGCCGCAGCTGGCCAAGGAAGAGGTCGACATGCTCAAGGCGGGTAAACTCAGGGCCTTGGCAGTGCTGGCCGATGCGCCCCTGAGTATCGAGGGTTACGACCAGGAAATCCCCTCGGTCAAGCAATGGATTCCCGATTTCGTCACGGCCCCGATCTATTTCGGTATTTTCGTTCCCAAGGGGGTACCCGAAGAAGCGGTGGCCACCTTGACTGATCTCTGGAACAAATCACTGGTCAATGATGAGGGGCTGAAGACCTTTGCTGCCCAGAACGCCATGATTTTCGACCCGGCCACCGGGGATACCGCCATGCAGAAAGCCTTCCCGATGGTGCAACTCGACGCCTGGCTGAAATTTGACAGCGGCGACGCAACCATAGATCCATCGACAGTGGGTATCCCGCGTCCCTAGCTGCGGGACCTGAAAAGCTTGATGCCCGAACTATAGAGTTCGGGCATCTCCTTGTCCCTGAATACCACTATCCAACCAGTCTCTCGTCATGGTAAAAAAGGACTTTATCACCTCCATAGTCCTGCTCGCCTTTTCACTTTCGATCGTTGTTTCGTCCTATACGATGCCACGGCTCGAGCGGCGCAACATAGATCCTTTTTCGGCCCCCGGTGTCGTCCCCGGAATGATCGGCTGCATCCTGCTTATCCTGGCCCTTATCCTTTTGGTCAGATCTGTGCGGCGCGGCGGATATCTACTTTTCAGCGCCGCTGCACAGGAGTCTGGCGGACATCGGGGCGCGGCCTGGCGGGTGATTCTGACCCTGGCTATTTCCCTGATCTATGCGGTCGGCCTGCTGGGGCGCATCGATTACACCATGGTCACGCTGCTCTATGTCTTCGTCTTTATTGTATTGTTCGAATACCGCAGGGGTCTGCCGCTGAGCGCTCAGCTCAAGATAGTCGGTTACGCGCTGCTCCAGGCATTGATTGCAGCGCTGTTGATAACCCTGGTGTTCAGGAAGCTGTTCCTGGTCGATCTTCCTTGAGGCGCTGATGTTTGAAGGCCTGAAATATTTTATCGACGGTCTGCTCGGCTTTATGACCGTGCGGACCATCTTCGATGTGCTCTGGTCCACCCAACTCGGCATCATCGTCGGCATGCTGCCGGGACTTACGGCGACCATGGGTGTGGCCCTGATGACCACGCTGACCTTTTCCATGCCGCCCGAGAATGCCATACTTATTCTTGTCTGCATGTACATCGGCGCCATTTACGGCGGCGGCAGAAGCGCCATTCTGCTCAACATTCCGGGTACACCGGCCAACGCGGCAACGGCCATGGACGGGCATCCGCTGGCCATGCGGGGAGAGGCTGGACAGGCGATCGGCATCAGCACCACCGGCAGCTTCCTGGGATCCATCATCGGCATGGTGCTGCTCGCCTTCTGCACCCCGCTGCTGGGCAATTTCGCTCTTAACTTCCAATCCTTTGAATTTTTCTGGCTGGCGATTTTCGGCATTGTCATCTCCGGCAACCTGACGGCGCCAAAAGATCCGATAAAGGGCTGGATATCTGGCTTTCTGGGTATCTTCGTGGCTCTGATCGGCATGGAGTCGATCCATGGATTCGTCCGCTTTTCCTTCGGCAACACCAACCTGGCCGGGGGGATCAATCTTATTCCGGCCATGGTGGGCGCCTTCGGCTTTGCCGAGATCCTGTCGATGATGAAATATGAGCAGGTCAACGTGGTGAAAACCAGGATTAAACGCATCATCCCCCGGGTTGCCCAGATAGTGAAATTTCGCTACACCATTATCCGTTCGGGCCTGATCGGCACGCTGATCGGTGCCATTCCCGGCGTGGGAGAGGATATCGCCGCCTGGGTGAGCTACGACTTTGCCAAGCGGGGCAGCAATAAACCTGATGAGTTCGGCAAGGGCAGCGTGGAAGGGCTGATCGCCTCGGAAACCGGCAACAACGCAGCGGTTGCCGGCGCCGTTATTCCGGTGCTCTCCCTCGGCATTCCGGGCTCGGCCCCGGCCGCGGTGCTGCTGGCCGCAATGTTCATTCACGGTGTCCGTCCGGGTCCGATGATCATGATCGAGTCGCCCGATTTCGTCTACAAGGTCGTGGCCATGGTCTTTCTGGCAACCTGCGCGATGTTCATCCTCGGGCTCTCCATGGTCAGGTATGTGGTCAAGATCCTGCAGGTGCCGCGCACCAAACTGATGCCGATCATCTTTACCCTCTGCGTGGTCGGGTCCTTTGCGATCCAGAGCAGGGTTTTCGATGTCAGGGTCATGGTATTTTTCGGCATTCTGGGTTTTCTGATGAAAGAGATGGAGTACCCGGTTGCCCCGATGATCCTCGGACTGATCCTGGGCACTATGCTCGACACCAATTTCAGAAGGGCGCTGGTGATTGCCGAGGGCGAGATTCTGCCGTTTATTTCCCGGCCGATCTGTCTAGTATTGATCTTTTTTATCGTTATTACGCTTGTCAGCAAGACCAAGTGGTTTAACCGTTTATTATCAGGCATCAAACAGGCAGTAAAAAAACTATTTCAGAAGAGAGGGAATCATGGCTGACTCCACCCCCACAATTCGTGCCGGAATCGTCGGATCGGGCTTTGCCGCCCGTTTTCACCTGGAAGCAATGAGAAAAGTCTATGGCATCAACGTGGAAATCACCGGGATCTATTCGCCCACTCCAGAGAACCGACGAAGATTTGCTGAGGACAATGGTCTCACCCCCTGTGCTGAATTATCGGAACTGATCGAGCAAAGCGACATCATTCACCTCTGCACCCCGCCTTCGACTCACGAAGAAATTGGCGTGGAGGTGCTCAACAGGGATAAGTACGTGATCATAGAAAAGCCTTTTACCGGCTTTTTCGGGACTGGGGCAGAGGGGTTCTCCGGAGATACTTTCGAGCGCCGGACAGGGCTGGAACAGGCCATGCAGAGTGTGAAAAATCTGCTGGCCGCTGAAGCCGACAGCAAAGCTAAAATCTGCTATGCGGAAAACTGGGTGTATGCTCCCGGTATCCAGAAAGAGAGGGAAATCGTCGAGAAGACGGGGGCGCAGATCATCTGGATGCACGGTGAGGAGGCGCATTCAGGGTCGCACTCGCCGTTCTACGGCATCTGGTCCCATTCGGGCGGCGGATCGATCATGGGCAAGGCGGTGCATCCGCTGGGCGCCGTGCTCTACCTCAAGCAGGTTGAGGGCATGGCCGCGCACGGCAAGCCAATCAGGCCGGCGTCGGTGTCGGCTCGGGTCCATGCCGTAACCAGGTCGAGCTCATACAAGGATCTCGGCTTCATCAAAAAAGGGTACACCGACATCGAGGATTTCGGCGCCCTGCACATTGTCTTCGAAGACGGCATGTTCGCCGATGTCTTCGCCTCGGAGCTCGTACTGGGCGGCGTGCACAACTGGATAGAAATCACCGCCAACAATCACCGGACAGTGGTCAATATCAACCCCAATGACTCGATGAAAACCTTCAACCCCCGGGGTTCGCAATTTGACGATGTCTATGTGGTGGAGAAGATTGAGACCAAGGAGGGCTGGTCCAACATCTCGCCCGACGAGGACTGGTACACCGGTTATCAGAGTGAAATTCAGGACTTCTACGAATGTGCGGCCACGGGAAAAACGCCGCAATGCGGCTCGGTTCTGGCGGCGGACACTATTTTGACCGTCTATTCAGCCTATTGCTCTGCCGCCGAACAGGGCAAAGAAGTAAAAATACCCAACCTCGATTGAATTGCGCGCCACGACGCATCTTGAAGCCTGCTCATCCAAGGTGTATGGTGGCTGTCTCAGATGAACAAAAACCCCCGCAATTGGGGCATGGTGCAGAGATGAAATTCGGACACTACGACACAGAGGGCTTCTACGATGAGATGTTCACCGCCGAAGGCCAACCCCGGCCCGGCTACCTGCCGCTGATGGAGCGGATCGAGTCGCTGCCGGAGGGTGAAATTAGAGCCCGTCAGGCGGCCGCTGAGCAGCTCTTTTACGATATGGGAATTACCTTCACGGTCTACGGTCATTCCGAGGGAACCGAGAAAATTTTCCCCTTCGACATCATTCCTCGGATCATTGAGCGCCGTGACTGGGAGCACCTGGAGCGCGGGCTGAAACAGCGGATCTACGCGCTCAATCTATTCATAGACGATATCTACCATGATCAGAAGATCGTTAAGGATGGGGTTGTTCCGGCCGAGTTGATCGAGTCGGCCGACGGTTATTTCCACCAGTGCATCGGCATCGATCCGCCGCGCGGCGTCTGGTGCCATATCACCGGTACGGATCTGGTCCGCGATGAAAAGGGTGAATTCTACGTGCTCGAGGATAACCTCCGCTCCCCATCCGGTGTCTCTTACGTCCTGGCCAACCGCAGGATTCTGAAGAGGACCCTGCCGCTGGTTTTCGAAAAGACCAATATCCGGCCAGTGGACGACTATCCTGCCATGCTGCTCGACATGCTGCACGAGGTGGCACCGCCGGCCGCCGACCGGGTCACCGCGGCGCTTCTGACTCCCGGCATGTTCAACTCGGCCTATTACGAGCACTCCTACCTCGCTTCTCAGACCGGGGTGGAACTGCTCGAAGGAAGGGACATGGTGGTCCAGGACGGTTACGTGATGATGCGCACCACCAAAGGGCTGCAGCGGGTCGACGTGATTTACCGGCGGGTCGGGGAGGATTTTCTCGATCCGCTGGCCTTCCGGCCCGATTCACTGCTCGGTGTTCCCGGACTTATGGAGGTTTACAAGGCCGGCCGGGTGACCCTGGCCAACGCCCCGGGTACCGGGGTGGCCGATGACAAGGTGATCTACGCCTACGTGCCCAGGATAATAAAGTATTATCTCGACGAAGATCCGCTTCTGAACAATGTGCCGACCTGGCTCTGTTCTGAAAAGAAGGACCAGGATTATGTGCTGGCCAACCTTGACAGCCTGGTGGTCAAGGCCGCCAACGAAAGCGGCGGCTACGGCATGCTGGTCGGTCCCGCTTCCACCAGGAAGCAGCGGGAAGAGTTTGCGGCCCTGATCAAATCCAGGCCGCGAAACTACATTGCCCAGCCGACCCTTAACCTGTCGCGGGCCCCGGTCATCGTCGACGATCATTTTGAGGGCAGACACATCGATCTGCGGCCCTACATCCTCTATGGCAAGGACATTAAAATCGTACCGGGCGGCTTGACCAGGGTCGCGCTGGTCAAAAATTCGCTGGTGGTCAATTCTTCTCAGGGTGGCGGCAGTAAAGACACCTGGGTACTTGGTTAAAACTAAACCATAGGGGAGCCTCATGTTAAGCCGCGTAGCAGATTCCTTATACTGGATGGGCAGATATCTGGAGAGGGCCGAAAACATCGCCCGCTTTCTCGACGTCAACTGGCACCTGACCCTGGACATGGCGATGATGCAGCAGAGCCACTGGTCGGCGCTGGTGTCGGTCAGCGGAGACAAGGAGTTCTACGAGCGCCTCTACGACGACGACACCAAGGACAACGTTATCAGGTTTTTGACCATAGATTCGGCCTATCCCAACTCGATCTGGAGCTGTCTCAACATGGCCCGGGAGAACGCCCGGGCGGTGAGGGACATGATCCCGTTGGAGATGTGGGAGTTGATCAACGTGTTTTTTCACCGCATTGACAAAGAGGCCAAGAACCCGGTCGAGGTGTTCGACAACCCTTACACCTTCTGCGACGAAGTGAAAAAAGCCAACCTCACCCTGAGCGGTCTGGCCAGCGATGCGATGGACCACGATGAGGCCTGGCATTTCTTCAACCTGGGACGGACACTGGAGCGGGCCGATAAGACCTCGCGCATCCTCGACGTCAAGTATTTCGTGCTGCTGCCGGCCATCCAGGATGTTGGCGCGGTGGTCGACATGGTCCAGTGGGCGGCGCTGCTCAAGGCAACTTCGAGCTTTCAGGCCTACCGCCATAATGTCGGCAAGATATCCCCCGTGGGGGTGGCCGGTTTCATGCTGATGAGTCACTCGTTTCCCCGTTCCGTGCTTTACAGCCTTACCGAGGCGCAGCGGCTGATGCACGGCATCACCGGCACGCGCATCGGCTATTTTTCCAACGATGCCGAGAAGCTTCTGGGTCAACTCTGTGCCGAACTTTCATTTCACTCCATCGAGGATGTCATGGAGAAGGGGCTGCACCAGTTCACCGACCGGCTTCAGGTAAAGATGAATGAGATTGACAAAGCTGTATTCAGGACGTTTTTTGCGGTCATGGAACCCGTTGACAGCGATAACGAGCAACAATAAGGAGAGAAAGGGATGACTTTTTGTCTGGGCATGTCCGTCGCCGACGGACTGGTCGGCATCGCCGACACCATGATCACCTCGGGAAACGAGACCATTACGGCACGCAAGATTAAGACATTTGCTGTTGCCAACGGTCAGTTCTTCATCATGACCTCGGGGCTTCGCTCGGTGCGCGACAAGACCCTGACCTATTTTCAGGACGATGTTGAGGATGAGGTGCTCGATTCCTGTGACCGGCTGTACAAAGTGGTCAACGAATTGTCCGGATCCATCCGCAGGGTTGCTGACGAAGACAAGGCAGCCTTGAAGGATGGCGGGCTCGGCTTCGACATCCATGCCCTGGTGGGAGGCCGCATGTCGGGCGACAAAGGACACAAGCTTTACCTTGTCTACCCGGAGGGCAACTGGGTGGAGATCGGCCAGAACACGCCTTATTACATCATCGGTGCCCGGGGCTACGGAAAACCCGTGCTTGACCGCACTCTGGTCTATTCCGATTCGCTGCATTTTGCGCTCAAGGTGGGCTGTCTGGCCTTCGACTCCACCAGGATCAGCGCCACCGGCGTCGACTTTCCCATCGACGTGGTGATCTATTTCAACGCCACCGGCGAATTGTCGGAGCACCGCTATGAATATGAGGATTTTCAGGAGATTTCGACCTGGTGGCAGGAGCGCCTCAGGTCGTCGGTGCAGGAACTGCCGTCCGAGTGGATAGAGAACGTCGCCTCCAAGCTGGAGCGGGTGAAGCGCGGCTGAGAGTTGCATGAAATACAGAATCAGACACTCGACCACCTATACTTATACCGCATCGGTCTTCCTGGAGCCCCACGTGGTTCGGCTCTGTCCGCGGACTGACCCGGGGCAGCGGTTGCACAGGTTCGACCTGGAGATGTCACCGTCGCCTGCGGGGATGTCCCATGGCATAGACGCGGAAAACAACCCGTTTCATCTGGTTTGGTTCAACGATTTGACCTCAGAGTTCAGGCTCGATTCTTCCTATCTCGTTGAAACCTTGAAGGCCAACCCGTTCGATTCCTTTCTGACCTGCGCCGACCGTCTGCCGCTGAAGCTGAGCGACGATGAAGCGGCGGTGCTGGGTCCCTGTCTGGACAGATTCAGGCTGATCGGCCCGGGCGATGCAGAACTAATCAAATCGTTGTGCCGGGAGGTCGAAGCGCAGAGCAACGACGACGTCTTTTCCACTCTTCACACATTAAACACCTATCTATTTGAATATATTGAAAAGACATCACGGCGTGATGAGGGGCTGCAGTCGATTGCCACCACCTTGATGAGTGCCCGCGGTGCCTGCCGGGACACAACACTGGTGTTTATGGCCGCCTGCCGGTCCTGGGGGATACCGTCGCGTTTTGTCAGCGGCTTTCAGGAGGGCGATCCCGAGCAGCCCGAAGGCGAACTGCATGCCTGGGCGGAGGTCTACCTTCCCGGCTTCGGCTGGAAAGGCTATGACCCAACCCACGGTCTGGCGGTGGCCGACCACCATATCGCCTATGCGGCCTCGGCTATTCCCGAGCAGACATCACCGGTCACCGGCACCTTCAGGGGTACCGGCGTCGCCGCCAGCATGGTGCACCGGGTGGAGATGGCCATCGAGCCGTAGCGAATTTTATGTGAGGCTGAATTAATGAACAAAACCATCAACCGCTACCTGGATGCAGCCGTTCTCTACCCTGAGCTGGAACGTTACGCTGCCCGCCAGGCCATCCAGTCGATCGTCGATTACGGCTGCCGTACCGCCTGCATCAGGCCCTGTGACATAGATATCGCGGCGGAGTTGTGCCGGAACACCTCGACCGATGTCTGCGTGGTGCTTAGCTTTCCCCACGGCTGCGGACTTAGCCGGGTCAAAACACTGGAGGCCCAGGCCTATGTTGATGAGGGCGTGGATGAGATCGATATGGTGGTCAATTACTCCTTTATCCGCTCCGCGAGGTGGGATCTCGTTGAGGAGGATATCAGGGCGGTGAGTGATGTGACCCGGAAACAATCCACTCTTCTCAAGGTGATCCTGGAAACCTCCGAGTTGACAACCGAACAGATCAAACAGGCGACCGAGTGCGCGGTGGCGGCTCGAGCCGACTACGTCAAGACCTCCACCGGGTTTGCCGGCGGCGGCGCCACCGTCGAAGCGGTGCAGGCCATGCTCGAGGCGGCGGACGGCAGGATCGAGGTAAAAGCTTCGGGCGGCATCCGGGATTTCTCTCAGGCCAGAACCTATATCGACCTTGGGGTGACGCGGCTCGGGGTCGGGTATCCGGCCGTAGCGGCCATCTGCACAGGTGCACCCGGGTCTGAAAGGGCTCAAGGTTCAGACTATTAAGAGCTGATGGAGAAACCAACATGAAATCAATTCGGTTTTCAGCACAAGAGGCTCCTGCGAATCTACGCCCGGACACCAGGGTATTCGGGGTAAGCGGAAGCCCGCGCAGAAACGGTAACTCCGACATCCTGCTGAAAAGTATCCTGACCGGTGTTGTCCAGCATGACCTGTCCTCGGAATACCTGAATTTGACCGATCTCCAGTTCCAGGGCTGTATCGGCTGTGAACGCTGCAGAAAAGATAAGATCTGCACAGGACTGGTCGACGGTATGTCGGTGGTCTATGACAGAATTATCTCTTCTCAGGGGCTCATTCTGGTCTCACCGACCCACAACTATAATATAACCTCATGGATGAAAGCCTTTATCGATCGACTCTATTGCTTCTATACCTTTGACAACAATCGTCCCCGCAGCTGGTCAAGCCAGCTTGCGAAGCAGGGCAGAAAAGCGGTGATTGCAGCGATATGCGAGCAGGAAAATAAGCATGACATGGGCTTTACCCTGGAGGCGATGAAACTGCCCCTGGAGGCCTTGGGCTACGACATAGTCGGCGCACTCTCGGTATTTAAAATTTTTGACAAAGCCGGAGTCAAACACGACGACCACGCCATGAAAAGGGCCCAGGAACTGGGCGGCAGGCTAGCAGATGCGCTTAAAAACTGAAGATGAACGATAAACTGAATTCAGCCCCTCTCCGGCGTAAAAAGGCTGTTCTCACTCAGGACAGCGGCAAAAGCTCAAATAATCTTCAATGATCGAGGACAGCGAGCGGAAGATCGTCGAGAAGACCCTGCAGTTCACCACCTTGTCTGGCCGACTGGACAGCGGAGTTCGCGGCGGACCCTCTGCCTGACAATTTTCAGCAGATTTTCACAGCCTGCCGAGACCAGGTCTGATTACCCCAGCATAGACACCTCGCACTGAACTAAGACCTGAAGAAAAACTTCCTCCAATCCTGTTGGCGCCAATAAAATTAGGTGCAGAATGTCGTTGGGTTGACATCCGATACTTTACGGAATAGTATTGTACAAAATAAATTTTCATAATAATTTTTTATTTAATATATTATTACGGCAATCATTTCTACGCAGGGGCAGGGAAAAAGCCCACCATCTCATTCAGGTCCCCCTGGTCACACTCCACAGGTTCAGTTATGGCTCAGATAGAAATAAAAAATTTGTTCAAGATCTTTGGTACCAACCCCACAGCCGGTCTTGATCTGGTGCGGGCGGGTAAAACCAAGGAAGAAATTCATGAGCAGACCGGCCTGACGGTCGGCGTGCAGGACGCCAGCTTCACCGTCAACTCGGGGGAGATCTTTGTGGTGATGGGGCTCTCCGGATCCGGCAAATCAACCCTGGTGCGGATGCTGAACCGCCTGATAGATCCGACTTCTGGTGCGGTAATTGTCGATGGCGACAATGTCATGGAGATGAACAAGGAGCAGCTGGTGGCCTTTCGCCGCAATAAGACCAGTATGGTGTTTCAGTCATTTGCCCTGATGCCTCACCAGACCGTGCTCAACAACGTGGCCTTCGGGCTCGAGCTGGCCGGCGTTGACAAAACCCAGCGATACGAGCGTTCCATGGACGCCCTCAAACAGGTGGGTCTCGACGGCTGGGAAAAATCATACCCCAAGGAGTTGAGCGGCGGCATGCAGCAGCGCGTGGGCCTGGCGCGAGGACTTGCGGTCGATCCCGACATAATGCTGATGGATGAAGCCTTTTCCGCCCTTGATCCACTGATTCGAACCGAGATGCAGGACGAGCTGCTCAAGCTGCAGGACAGGCACGAACGGACCATTGTCTTTATTTCCCACGATCTCGACGAAGCGCTGCGCATCGGCGACAGAATCGCCGTCATGGAGGGGGGCCGAGTCGTGCAGGTGGGCACGCCGGAGGAGATACTGCAGAACCCGGCCGATGATTATGTACGGGCCTTTTTCCGCGGGGTCGATCCCACCGGGGTGATTGCCGCAGGAGATATCGCCAGGGACTCCCAACCCACCGTCATCTGGCACACCCCCCAGGGAAGCCCCCGGGCCACCCTGGAGATGCTTAACAATCGGGATATGGAGTTTGCCTACGTGCTTGACTCCGAGCGGCGATACTACGGGATTGTTTCCACCGATTCACTGAGATCGGCCATCGAGCAGGGGGCCACGAAAATTGATGATGCTTTTATCAAAGAGGCCAAGACCGCCAAAGTTGACGATTCCATGCAGGATTTCCTTCCCGAGGTAGCCTCGCATGCCTGGCCTATCCCGGTGGTTGATGAAAATAATATTTACCAGGGAGTCGTCTCTAAAAATCTCTTTTTGCGTACTCTTCACCGTGCCGAAGAAAACGCTCATTTCGCCGAATAACCCTAGCTAAATTGGAGCATAAGCGATGTTTAGTTTCGAAGAAAAGGTAATTCCCCTCGACACCTGGATTACCAATTTCATCGACTGGCTGGTTGAGGGCTACCGCTGGTTTTTCCAGATATTAAAATGGCCGGTTGAGGTAACCCTGACCGGCATCCAGCAGGGCATCACCGCATTGCCTCCGCTGCTTGTCATCGCTGTTCTCGGTATTGTCGCCTGGCGTGTTTCGGGGATAAAACTTGGTGTTTTTACGGTCGTCACCCTGATCTTCATCGGCCTGCTTGGCCTTTGGGAGGATACCATGATAACCCTGGCCATGGTGCTCTGTTCGGTGGTGTTCTGCACCTTGGCCGGCATCCCGCTGGGGATCCTGGCGGGCCGCAGCGACCGCTTTGAAATGGCCCTGAGACCTATGCTCGATGCCATGCAGACCACCCCTGCCTTTGTCTATCTGGTTCCGATCGTCATGCTCTTTTCCATTGGCAATGTGGCCGGCGTACTGGCCACCATCGTCTTTGCCCTGCCGCCGATCATCAGGCTTACGAGCCTGGGAATCAGGCAGGTGCATCCCGAACTCGTCGAAGCGGCCCTGGCCTTCGGCGCCACCAACTGGCAGGTTCTGGCTAAGGTACAGATTCCGCTGGCCCTGCCGACTATCATGGCGGGCCTGAACCAGACAATCATGATGGCCCTGTCCATGGTCGTAATCGCTTCCTTGATCGGGGCCGGCGGACTTGGAGCACCGGTGGTACTAGGCCTGAATACGCTCGATATCGGCCTGGCCACCATAGGTGGTCTGTCGATAGTGCTGATCGCCATTGTTCTCGATAGAATTACCCAATCAATGGGTACTACAAAAAAACAAAACTAAAGGAGGATGTTCATGTTTCAAAAGATGCTACTCATTGCTTGTGCCCTGGTGGTAAGCCTTGGGGCTGCGGTAACTGTACAGGCGGATGGCCATATGCCCGGCAAGGGAGTAAAAGTGCAGCCGGCGCGAGCCACCTGGAATACCGGTTTTTTCCAGGAGGCTTTGGTGCGCAAGGCCCTTACCGAACTGGGCTATGACGTGAAAAAACCCAAAGATCTGCAGAACCCAATTTTTTATAAAACGGTGTCATTGGGTGATGTCGATTACTGGACCAACGGCTGGTTCCCGAATCACGACGGCCAATTACCCAAAGGCTTTTATGACAAAGCCGATAAAATCGGTTACGTGGTTAAGGCCGGCGGACTGCAGGGCTATCTGGTGTCCAAAAAGCACGTTGACCAATTCAACATCAAGTCTCTGGACGACTTCAAACGGGAGGAAGTCAAAGAAGCCTTCGACAAGAACAGGGACGGCAAGGCCGATCTCACCGCCTGCCCTCCAGGCTGGGGATGTGAGCAGGTTATTGCCCACCACATGAAGGTCTACGACCTCGACGACCACATCAACCCGGTGAAAGCGTCCTATGAGGCCGGCATGGCTGCAACGATGGCTGCATATAAGTCAGGGGAGCCCATTTTCTTCTATACCTGGGCGCCCAATTGGACCATTTTTAAACTAAAGCCCGGCACTGATGTCATGTGGATAAATGTTCCGGAGATCATGCCCAAGGAATCGCAAATGGCGGGTAAGGACCGTATGGAAGTAAGCGGGGTCGAGGGTGCTGTCTCCGATCCGGTCAAACTCGGGTTCGTTGTTTCCGATATACAGATTGTGGCCAACAAGAAATTCATGGATGCCAACCCGGCCGCCAAAAAGTTCTTCGAGGTCTTTACCCTGCCTCTTGGTGACATAAACGAGCAGAACACCAAGATGAACGAGGGAGAAAAAAGCGACAAGGATATTGCCCGTCACGTTGACGAGTGGATTGCCAAAAATCAGGCTACCTGGGACGGATGGTTGGCAGAAGCGAGAAAAGCTGCTAAATAATGGATCGGTCCGGTCACCGGCGGGGAAGCACCCTGCCGGTGACCGGATGAGCAGGCAAGGCTGGTGCTGATGAGGATAACGGGCCGGCGAATTTTTAATTTACGCTTCAGGCACAAAGGCAGAGGGGCGCATGGGCGATCGGTCTATCAAAGAACAGGCAATAACCCAGCAGTTGCGTATTGTTTATAAAGCGGTACAATCGCATTCAAAAAGAGTGGAGAAAGTGTGCGGCCTGAGCAGCGCCAAGCTCTGGATGCTGCATGAAGTCGCCCAAAATCCCGGAATTCGAGTTTCGGAACTGGCAAAACTTCTCTCCATACATCCCTCGACCTGTTCGAACATGCTGGACAAGATCGAAGCGAGCGGCCTTATTTACCGCGATCGATCCAAAACTGATCAGCGGACGGTGCACTTGTTTACCACAGATAGCGGGAAGCAGCTGCTCGATGCTGCTCCCTCCCCTCCACAAGGCAAGCTCAGTTCAACACTTGAAAAACTCAGCGAAGACCAACTCACCAGGCTTGAAATCAGTCTCAATGATTTTATCGAGGCGCTCCATTTTGCTGATGTGAGCGCAGCCCTGACGCCGATTCCGGAAGCTTAGGGTATCATTCCTGTTTCCACTCGTCTTTCTGCTAACCCATGACGAGCGCCGCTGAGGATCATTTCGGAAAGAGAAACTGAATCTGAAAGCGTACTTGCCAGTCCGGCCCAAACTCTGGTTTTTCAACATTATAATAAGCAGCCAATTGACCGTTGATCGGCTGTGCGCCGATGCTGAAAAGTTTGCCGACTCCGCCACCGAAGGGGATCGTCCAGGCGTTGTCACTGTCAGCCTCCCAGTTGGCGGTGATGATCGGGGCACTGGTGAGATACCAGCCTTTGGGCAGGTTGTAGTTGATGAAATACTGCCAGGTGAACAAGTTGATGTCCCGCTCGCCGGAACCGGCGAAGGACCAGACATTACTGAACAGGGACCCCAGCACCCAGTTTCCCGGCATCATCAAGCCGACTGCCGAGAGGCCGGCTCCCCATTTGTCCGATCCTAGTGATTCTCCTCCGTACTCGGAGGTCCCGCCCAATGGTCCGTCGGTGGCCGAGGGAAATAGAAGTATCGGTCCGACTCCCCAGGTGAATGTGCGCGAATCCGCCGGCGACAGAAAGGCCGTAAAAGTTATATCTCCAAGTCCCGTCACGCTGCCGTCACCCAGGGTATAGGTGTCCGGCTGCGTGATAAGCGGCACGATCGTCCGGGTAATTACATTCCAGTCGTCATTAAGTGATAAGGGAATGACCGGCTGGATATTGAGAACGTTCTGCACTTCATCTTCATCGGTGCCGATACCCATATTCGTGTTGTTCTGAAAAGGCAGGCTGATCAAATTCGCTACGGGGTTCTGGGCCTGCTTGGCAAGATCCTGTTGAGTTTGATCCTGGCCCAGGGCAGCAGCAGCATAGATGACATACACAGTGACAAGCAAAACTACCAATCTTTTTCTCAGCATGCGTTTCTCTCCTGCGGTCAAGGTATTTTTGTTGGAATCTGTTGCAGATGGAGTTAACAGATAAGCTAGCATAATTTCTTACCCTAAGCATCCGGACACTGATCTCTAGCCCCAGGAATTGTTTCTAAGGGGTTTGGAAACAGGGCAACGAAACAATAATCTTCTCTAGGAGCATTTTTGTAAATGTTCCATCAGCACCAATCACCTGCAATTTAAGAACTTGTGACTGCAAATCTTTTTGAGGAATTTGACATTGCTTCGGATCACTAATCTGCTCGCCGTCGGTGACTGCATCACCCGAGGGGTGGAGCAGTGCAAGGGGCGAAGCTATCCCGAACTGGTCGCCGAGCGCTTAGGATGCAGGGTTGTCAATCGAGGATTCACCATGTCGACAAGCAGAGAAGGGGTGCATCTGCTCAGGGACAATCTAAGTAAAGAGTATGACTGCGTGATCCTCCAGTTTGGCGTCGCCGACTCCCATGTGACCTTCAGGTATGCGCCGTACATCCTCTATTATCCGGATCGCCCCTCAAGGAAAATCGCTCGCAACATCGTCAAGAAGTATAAAAAACTGACCAAGAAATATGGTCTCAACAAACGGATCGGGGAGACGCGCGTGGTGCCCGAGGAAGAATATCGGACCAACTACCTGAACATGATCGATCGCTGCGGCGATCGACTGGTGATCCTGCCCGAGACGATCCCCCAGCAGGAGACTTTTAGAAATCCAGGAATCAAGCGTTACAACGAGATTCTGGAGGACATTTCCAAAGTGAGGTCCAATTGTCTGCTGGTAAAGGTGTTCGATGATTTCCTAAGGGACATGGAGTCACTCTATCTGGACAAGGGGCATCCCAACGAAGCGGGGTATGAGCTGCTATGCGCCAGGGTCATCGACGCCCTTAAGCGCCGCTCAACCGCCTGATCTTAACCTTTGACTCTTCATTCTCGCTGCCGATAGTCACCACACCGCCACGTTCCTCGAGATGGGGCTGAATCAGCTCGACAAACTCCTTATATTGTCCCAGAGTGGTATGTCTCTTCGAGCCGGTCAGTCGCCGGCGGGGGAGCCGGCGACAGGGCGGTGATTTCTTCCCGCCACTCGGGTGTCATTTCAAGCTTGGCGGCGGCAAGCGAGGCCTCCAACTGCTCCAGGTTGCGGGCGCCGATAATCGGTGCGGTAACCGCCGGATGGGTCATTACCCAGGCGACTCCGAGGGTGGCCGGGCTGACACCCCGTTGCTTGGCGTGGGCGGCGAATCTGTCAGCCGTCTCGTAGTACTGATCGAGGCTGTAGCGCTTGGAGTAGAAGCCCACATCGACCAGTCTTCCCGCCTCGGGTTTCCGGCCGACCCCGTATTTACCGGTCAGCAGGCCGCCGCCGAGAGGGCCGTAGGGAACGACGGCCAGATTTTCTGCCTGGGCAAGCGGCAGCAATTCCACTTCGGCTTGCCGTTTGGCCAGGTTGTACATCGGCTGGATGCATTGGAATTCGGCGATTCGTTCTTTTCTGGAAATACCCAAAGCCGTGGCGATCTGGTAGGCCGCCCAGTTGCTCACTGCGGTATAGATAATCTTGCCGGCGCGCACCAGATCCTCGAAGGCATAGAGGATCTGTTCCATATCGGTGTGGGGATCGAATTTATGGGCAAAATAGATATCGATTCGGTCGGTATTCAACCTCTTCAGGCTGGCCTCGACGGCGGCCACGATATGGCGGCGGGAAAGGCCCCGGTCGTTGACATCGTTGCTCAGCGCTTCGAACACCTTGGTCGTCAGGACGATATCATCCCGGCAACCGTTAAGCAGCCGGCCGAGAATTGTTTCGGCAGTGCCTTTGCCGTAGGCATCGGCGCAGTCGAAGAAATTTATTCCCGCCCCCCGGCAGCGATGAAACATCCTGCCCGACATGTGCTCGTCGGCCTCTGCCCCGAACGACATGGTTCCGAAACAGAGTTGACTTACCTGCACACCGGTTTTACCAAGATTGACATAATTCATGGGCAATCCTCCTGAGCAAGAGATTAACTGGCAACCACAGATAAGCAGATCTTTACGTCGTGGGCAATCGCTTTATGATCGATCTTGGGCACAAATTGGTTTATCTCTACTGGTTCAACGAGCGAACTGGTGCAATCACTTTGAACAATAAAACCCTCTCGTGCTCGCGCTACTGAAAAAATACTGGTTTCTTCTGAGTCTTGCGGTGGCTGTGGTGAGCGCCTACGCGTGGCCGGCGACAGGAGAGTTCCTGATTCGTCACGAGGTGCTCACCGTTGGTCTGGTCCTGTCATTTCTGCTGACTGGCGTATCTCTAGAGTCCCGGGTCATTGTCAATACCTTGGGATCGATGAAGGGATTGAGTGCGGCCATAGTATCATCGCTCGGCATCTACCCCATCGTTGCCTGGCTGTTCTCATCAACACTGCCCTATCCTGAGCTGGTGGTCGGCTGCTGCATCCTGGCCACCGCCCCGGCCACCATATCGTCCGGCACCATTCTCACCGCCTTTGCCAGGGGCAACGTCGCATTTTCTGTGTTTATCTGCATCGCCACCCACTTTATCGCGGTGTTTTCCATTCCACTGATGCTCACTCTGCTTCTTGGCGCAGGCGCCGGAGTCGAACTGCCGGTGCTCACCGTTCTGTCAGGACTGGTACTGAAGGTTTTGCTGCCGCTTTTCATGGGCCAACTCCTAAAGCCTGCGGTGGGACGATATGCGAAAAGATTTGCGCCCGCCATATCGATATTCCAATCGCTGTTGATCCTGCTCATGATCTTAGCCGCTGTTGCGAGTTCGGCGGACCGGCTCAATCAGATGGCAGGATTTCTGATAATTGTGGCCATCCTGGTTGGCGGGTTGCACCTGTTTATGGTGGTGCTCAATTACCTGCTGGCCCGAGTGCTCAGGCTTGATTATGAAACTCTGGTGGCTTTCACCATACACACACCGCAAAAGACTTTGGCGGTTTCTTTTCTGGTCTGGTCCGGTTCTTTCGCCGCTGAATTCCCCGGCGCCTTCGTACCGGCCATTCTCTGCCACCTGCTGCAGATGATTACTGGAACGCTTACCGCTCACTATTTTAGAAAACGTGCCCCCGGAAAGGGCGGCGGCACGGGATAAATCGAGGAGGACAGAAAATGTTCGTTGTTACCGTGACATTTGTGATCAGGAGTGAAAACCTGGATGATTTCATGGCCGCCATGACCAGGCAGGCACACAATTCGCTGACCCGGGAGCAGGGCTGCCTGCAGTTTGATGTCTGCCGGGATCAGCAGAACCCCAGACGGGTCTTCCTCTACGAAGTATACTCGGACCGCGCCGCCTTTGAGGCGCACCTCCAGACCACCCACTTTCTTGATTTCGACAAGACAGTGACGCCGTGGACCGAAGCAAAGGTCGCGGAGCAATGGGAGCGGGTGGAGAGTTGAGCGATGGGGGGAGGGCAGACGCGGGTTATCAGCGCAGCTTACATGAATTCGCTCACTTTCTCCCAGGTGGACTTCAGGTGCTGCCGTAAAAGAGCGCTGAGTCTCTCGGCATCTCTGTTTTCCAGTGCTTCCAGGATGTGGTCATGCTCCGCCAGGGCGCTCCCCCAGGTCTCATTCTTGAGGTTGGACTGGTAGCGGATGCGATAGAGCCTGGCGTTGAGCCGGCTGTGCAGAGACAGCAAGGTGTCGCTACGTGCTGCCTTGACGATGGCAAGGTGAATTTTTTGATTTAATTTGAAGTAGTTAAGCCTGTCCTGTCTGGCGTAGGCGGCGAGCATTTCATATTGCAGCGCTTTTATCTCAGCCAGCTCCTGGTCGCTGATATAGTTACCCACCCGCTCCCCGGCAAAGGCCTCGAGGACTCCCAGCACCTGCAGCATGTCGGCGATTTCTTCGGCGCTTGGCCTGGTGATCACCGCACCCCGGTTCGGAATCAATTCAATGAGGCCCTCTGAAGCAAGCTTGTGCAGGGCTTCTCTGAGCGGTGTGCGGGATACCTGCAGATTTTTGCACACGTCCCGCTCACGGATTCTATCGCCCGGGGCCAGTTCATTCTGGATGATCATATCGCGCAAACGATTGGCGATTTGGTCGGAGAGATTCAGTCTGATTATATCTCCGTTTTCCTGGTCGATAAGATCTTCTTTCACATTCATGCCCGGGATTATGCTGCACGAGGCAGCTGATAGCGCTCAACCGGCTACTTCTGCCAGTCCGGTGCACAGGATGCATCCGGCTCTTGTCAGGTGCAGCGTTATAACCGTGTTAAGGTTATTGTATACCAAAAAAAAATACAAATAAAAAAATGATTTAGTTTATAAATAATTGATATAAATAGTTAATATTAATAACAACTGGAACTACTACAAAATGGGTATTTGACAAATGGTATACAATATGCCATAAGTGAATCCATAATTGGCATAACGCCATGAAGCGCCGGTGAGGCTGGAATGGTTGTGCACTTCATGCCCCGCGTCTGATCGGCTGATTATCACTATAATTGTGGAGGAGCAGTTATGAAAAAGTGGTTTTTGGGAATGTGTATTAGTGTGCTGGTGTGTGGAGGAACTGTTGTGTCCGCCTCGGCGCTGGAAATCGTCCTGGCGATCAGCGCCTCGCCGGGGTCAATGCAGTACGTCACCGCTGAAGAGTTTACCCGCAGGGCCAACGAGCTGCTGGGGGACAAGGCTCAGGTAACATTTTACGGCGCCTCGCAGCTGGGCAAGGACAAGGACCTGATGCAGAAGCTCAAGCTCGGCACGGTGCACCTGTCCATGCCGTCTTCAATCATGTCTTCCATCGCCTCTGAGGCCGGCTTGTTCGATATGCCGTTTCTGGTCAAGGACCGCGCCCACCTGAACCGGATCGAGCATGCCATTTTCTGGCCCATGATCCACCCGGCTATTGAAGCCAAAGGATACCAGGTAATAGGTTTTTGGGAAAACGGGGTTCGTCATATCACCAACAATGTCAAGCCGATCAACACCCCGGCCGACCTTGCTGGTCTGAAGATAAGGACTCCCAAGTCAACCTGGCGGGTGAAGATGTTCTCCGCCTGGGGCGCCAACCCGACTCCGATGGCCTTTTCCGAGGTGTTCGTGGGTCTGCAGACCGGGGTTATCGACGGCCAGGAAAATCCTTACACCAACATCGCCGGCGCCAAACTCAACGAGGTTCAGAAGTATCTGAGCGTCACCGGCCATGTCTATACACCCTCCTACCTGACTGCAGGAAAAGACCAGTGGGCTAAGCTGCCGGAAGATGTCCGCATGATCCTCGAGGAAACCGCCCGCAATGTCCAGGGGTGGATGTATGCCACCGGCACCAGTGATGAAATGGCCCTGCGCGACAAACTGGCCGAGTCCATGGAGGTCAACGTGGCTGACCGTGCGGCTTTTGTCGAAGCAAGCAAGCCGATCTATGAAGAGTTTGCCAAGGAAGTCCCGACCGGCAAGCAGATGATCGATCTGGCTATGCAGCTGGCTGAATAGCAGGACCTACTTACCACTATTCGGACAGGTATCCGGCCGACTGGAGACAGTCGGCCGGACCTTTTTAAAAAGGTTTTCCCTGTCCGTGTTCCTGGCGCTCTCATGCTGAATACAATAAAACGCTGGTTGGAAAAAATCCTGGAGATCGTTTCGATCAGCCTGCTGATAACCATGGCGGTCATCGTCGTCCTCGCCGTCATCTTTCGATTTCTCGGCAAATCACTTATCTGGTATGACGAGGTGGCCTCGGTTGTCTTGGCCTGGCTTACCTATTACGGTTCAGCACTTGCCGTAATTCATCGCGGGCATCTGGGCTTTCCCGGTTTGTTCCTGAAGCTGCCGAAACAGCTGAGAGTGGCCGCGTTCGTTACCGCTGAGACGGTGGTAATCAGTTTCTTTACCCTGGTCGGTTATGCCGGCTGGTATCTGCTCGGCATCTTTGGAGAGGAGACTCTGGTCAGCCTGCGTTGGGTGCCGCTCAGTTTCACCCAGTCGGTAATCCCGATCGGTTCGGCCCTGTTCATTATTGCCGAAATTCTCAGCATGCCGGATGCATGGCACAAAGCAATGGCCGGGATCGACTACGAGAAGGTAATGATCGACCAGGCGATTGAGGAGGCAAGCCAGTCATGAGCGCAATTCTCCTGATTATTGGGCTATTTCTACTGGTCATGATCAATGTACCGATTGCGGTCGCGCTCGGTGCGGTGGCCTTGATCGGCATGCTAGTGTCAAAGGGTTTCAGCAGTGTTTACAATGCCGCGCTGACCATGTTCGACGCGGCTACCAGCTTTCCGCTTCTGGCCATTCCGCTGTTTATCCTGGCCGGGGCATTAATGAATACCACTTCGATTTCTCGTCGACTTATCAACCTGACCTCGGCGCTTATAGGTTTTGTCCGCGGCGGGCTGGCTATGGTCAATGTCGGGGTGTCGATGTTTTTTGCCGAGATCTCAGGCTCTGCCGTGGCCGACGTGGCGGCCATAGGTTCGGTGCTGATCCCGGCCATGAAAAGGCGTCGTTATACGCCTGAATTGTCCGCTGCGGTCACCTCGTCGTCGGCCTCAATCGCGATCATCATTCCGCCCTCGATCGCCATGATCCTCTATGGTGCGTTGTCCGACACTTCGATAGTGCAGTTGTTTGTCGCCGGCATCATACCGGGAGTGCTCGGCGGCTTTTCGATGATGGGGCTCTGCTACTGGTACGCGGTGCGCTACGATCTGCCGCGGGAGGAGGCTTTTTCCCTGCGCAAGCTCTGGGTGGCTTTCAAAGAGGCGGGCTGGGCCCTGACTCTGCCGGTGATAATTCTGGGGGGTATTTTCGGCGGCATTGTTACCGCCACCGAAGGCGCCGGTCTGGCCGTAGTTGCAGCGCTTTTCATCGGCGGCGTCATTTACCGGGAGATCAACTGGCAGCATCTGCGCAAAGCGATGATCGAAGGAGTTACCCAGACCGCGGTGGTCATGCTGCTGGTCGCCACCTCGGCGGTACTCGGGCTCTATCTCACTGAGATACAGGTGCCGCAGAACTTTGCCAAGTGGGTGATCGGCTTTACAAGCAACAAATTGATGGTGCTGGCCATGCTCAACGTGATGTTGTTCGTGGTTGGCATGTTCCTGCACGGGGCGGCGGCGATTATCCTGATTGTGCCGATCGTCATGCCGCTCGTCAATCAGATCGGCATCAACCCGATCCAGTTCGGGCTGATCATGACCCTCAACATCGCCATCGGCCAGCAGACGCCGCCGGTGGCAAGCGTGCTGGTCACTTCCTGCTCGATTGCCAAGACCGATATCTGGGAGACCACCAAGGTCAACATTCCCTTTATTGGAGTACTGGTCTTTGTACTGTTACTGGTCACCTATTTTCCGCCGGTCTCCCTGACACTGGTTAACCTGTTTTACGGATAGAGCTTATGAATGTGAGTGAAAAGCCCAGAGTTGCTCTGGTATTGGGGGACCCGAACGGTATCGGCCCGGAATTGACTGCCAAACTGGTGGCCGAGCAGGAGACCTCAAAAAAAGCCCGCCTGGTTATCGTCGCCGATAAACAAGTGCTCGATGAAGGTATGAGAGTGGCCGGAGTGCACTTCGATTACAAAACCGCAGATGACGGCAGCGCAGATTTGTTCACCGACGACACTCCGGTGCTGCTTACCAGACCGGTGTACGAGGGTGAACCAGGGGACAAGGGGCAGGTGTCCAAGATAGCGGGCAAGTATCAGCTCGACTGTCTTACCAAAGGTATCGAACTGTGCCTGCGGGGGATGGTTGACTCCATGTGCTTTGCGCCGCTCAACAAGGAGGCAATGCACCTCGCCGGTCTCGAACACGAAGACGAGTCGGGGTTGTTTCTCGACCTCTTGGACCATAAAGGCGATTTTGGCCTTCTCAACACGCTTGGCAACCTGTGGACCTCGCGTGCCACCTCACATGTCTCCCATCGCCAGGTGAGCGAACTGCTGAACGAGGAGTCCATCTTGACCGCCGCCAGGGTTCTCGATAAGGCCTTGCGAGCAAGTGGCAACGACGATCCCCAGATTGCCGTTGCCGGCCTCAATCCCCATGCCGGAGACGGCGGCATGTTCGGCACTGAGGAGATAGACATCATCGAACCAGCAGTCCGGAAGGCCCAGCAGGAAGGGATAAACGTTTCGGGGCCGTTTCCTCCCGATACGATTTTTCTGATGGGCAGAGACGGGAAATACGATGCGGTCGTGACCATGTATCACGACCAGGGCCAGATAGCCATGAAGCTGATGGGCTTCGACCATGGCGTCACCGTACATGCAGGACTGGACTATCCGGTTACCACCTCGGCGCATGGCTCGGCCTATGACATTGCCGGCCAGGGGATCGCCAATGTCAGGGCACTGAGAGAGGCCTTTCTGCTTGCCTGCTCAATGTCTTAGCCTGCGCCGGCAAAAGAGGTTATTGGGGGTATGCATGAGAGAACATATCGGTTTTGTCGGTCTGGGCCTGATGGGCCACGGTATGGCCGCCAATATCCTGAAAAACGGCTATCCGCTCAAGGCTCTGGCCCACCGCAACCGTACACCGCTGGAGGATCTGCTCAGCCACGGGGCCACCGAAGCCGCCTCAATCGAAGAACTGGTCTTGGCAAGCGATGTCGTCTTCTTCTGCGTAACCGGCGCACCTCAGGTCGAGGATCTTGTCTATCGCAAGAATGGAGTGATCAATCACTGCAGGCCGGGCTTTATCCTGGTCGACTGCACTACCAGCAATCCGAATTTGAGCAGGCGCATTGCCGAAGATCTCGGTGCTGAAGGGGCACATTTCGTCGATGCTCCTGTGACCAGGGCCCCGAAGGACGCTGAAGCGGGGCGGCTCAACAGTCTGGTGGGAGCGGAGAAATCGATATTTGAGCGGATTGAACCGCTTCTCGCCTGTTATTCTGAACACATCGTCCATTTTGGTCCGCCAGGTGCCGGCCACAGCGCTAAACTGATCAACAACTTCATCTCCTGCGGCTATACGGCCCTTATTGCCGAGGGCATCAGCCTCTGCTTCAAAGCGGGAGTCGATGCTAGGGCGCTCTATGAGGTTATGTCAGCGGGAGGCGCCGACAGCGGTGTGTTGCGAAAAATGGTTCCGCCGCTGCTGCAGGGCGATCTCACCGGCCACAAATTTACCTTGAGCAACGCCTGCAAGGACGTCGGCTATTTCAAGGAATTTGCCGACGGCTTTGGCTTTGAGAGCTATCTGGCGGAATCGTTGCTCACCACCTACAGGGCTGCAGTCGAGGCCGGGCTGGGTGAGAAAATGATGGCTTCGCTGGTGCACCTGCACGGCTGCTATCCACCACAGAAATAATCGCTGGAGGCGTCTATGAGCATGGTGGGAGTTGTCCATACGACCCGTCTGGTTATCGATCCAGTGCACCGGTCGATCAGTGAGTCTGCGGCAGAGTTGCAGATCAATCATGTGCTCGATGAAGGTATTCTACGGAAGCTGGCAGCGCTGGGCACGATCACTCCGGAAATCACCGATTGGCTGACCAGAATGGTGGCCTCGACCGAAGAAATTGGGGCCGATCTCGCTGTGGTCAGCTGTTCCTCATTATCTCCCTGCGTGGATGAAGTTCGCCGCCGAGTTAAAATTCCAGTGCTCAAAGTTGATGAGCCGATGGTGGAGTACGCCGTGCGCCATGCTGAGCGCATAGGCTTAATAATGACCAACCCAACCACCGAGATTCCTTCTCGAATGCTCTTTTCAAAAGTTACCGAGAGGCTGAAGAGCAGGGCGGTACTGATACCCGAATTGTGCCCGGAAGCCTTTGCCAAACTTACCCGGGGGGATATCGAGGGTCATGATAGGGAGGTGGTTGAGGCAATTGAGAGGATGCTCGACCGGGTTGATCTCATCATGCTGGCCCAGATCTCCATTGCCCGGGTGCGGGATAAGCTGGACCCCACTGTGGCAGGACGGGTTCTCTCCAGCCTCGATTTTATCGGCCCGCGGCTCAACGAACTGCTCAACGATTCCCGAGTTTAAAACCACTTCTGTCATCCCTTTTGAGGACCATACCAATGAGCGAAGGCCCCTTGCTGCTCGGAATTGACATAGGCGGAACCGGCACCAAGGCCGGTGTGTTCGATCTTGACGGAGCGCTTATTGGTTCAGGCTACGGTGAGTACCAGATGATCAGCACCGTTCCGGGTCAGGCAGAGCATGATGCGGAACTCTGGTGGCAGGCAACCGTCAAAGCAGTAAGAGCTTCGCTCCAGGGGGTTGACCCCGCACACATCAAAGCCATTGGCGTGGGCTGCACCAACGGGCTGATCGCTGTCGATGACCAGGGCAAACCGATTCGGCCGGCGATTATGCTCTGGGATCAACGGGCCCTGCCCGAGGTCGAGCGCATAAAAGAGCGGCTGGGGGCGGAGACGGTGTTTTCGATAACCGGC
The DNA here is from genome assembly GCA_024640625.1 of Desulfobulbaceae bacterium. Taxonomy (GTDB): domain Bacteria; phylum Desulfobacterota; class Desulfobulbia; order Desulfobulbales; family Desulfocapsaceae; genus JABDQA01. The sequence goes on along the minus strand of JAHEER010000033.1, from coordinate 11,350 downwards.
AATCCGCTTGCCCCCGGCGCCTATTCGCTGCCGACCCTGCTGTGGCTCAAACACCATGAACCTCAATCGTACGAGGCCGCCCATAAACTGATGGTGCCCGGCGGCTACCTGGTGGCCCGCTTGACCGGGGAGTTCACCATCGACCACTCCCGTGCCTCCACCACGCTGCTCTTTGATATCCGTAAACGTCGATGGCATACCCCATTTTTAAACGGGCTTGACATCGATGAAACAAAACTGCCTAGGCCCGTGGCCTGCGACGAAGTTGTCGGGACCATCACCGCTGAAGCAGCGAAGTTGACCGGCCTTGCCCCCGGCACCCCGGTGGTCGGAGGATGCATGGACACCATCGGGGCCTCCCTGGGGACTGGTGTTCTGGATGAAGGCCAATGCTTTATCATCATGGGAACGGCCGCCAGGGTTGCCGGACCGGTGAAGGCAGACCGTTTTGATAAGCGCTTTATGAATTGCACCCATCTCAGTACCGACTGCTGGCAGTATATCGGCGCCATCAACGGCGTCGGCTCGACCCTGCGCTGGGTGAGGGACAATTTCGGGCACCAGGAACAGCAGGAAGCCGAGCGCAGTGCCGAAAACGTTTATGATCTGATAACCGCGCAGGCGGCCGACTCTCCCCCGGGCTCCAAAGGGCTGCTCTTTCTGCCCTATCTCGCCGGAGAACGAACGCCCATCTGGGACCCCTACGCCCGCGGGGTGTTTTTCGGAGTCACTCTGGGCCATAACCGCGGAGATGTCTTCAACTCGGTGCTGGAGGGTGCGGCGTTTGCCATCAGGCATGTGGTCGAGCTGCTGGAGCAGGATATGGGGCTGACGATCAACGATCTGCACATTGGCGGTGCGGCGGCGTCGAGCCGCGTCTGGAACCAGATTATCGCCAACGTGGTGAACAAAAGAGTCGTCAGTCTCACCCAGAGCCACACCGAGGTGCTCGGCGCCGCCTTACTGGCCGGGGTTGGGCTCGGACTCTACGGGGACTACCGCGAGGCGGTGGCGAAAACAGTGGTTACCGGTGCAACCTTCGAGCCGGATTATGACGCGCATCAGACCTACTCAAAACTTTTTCCCATGTATAAGCAGCTCTATCAGGACACAAAACATCATTTCCACCAGCTCGTAAAACTGGATCTTCCCCAGGGCTGGGTACGCAAAGGTGGCCAATAATGACGAACGATGACCTCAAACAGATACTGATCGATTACGCCCGGCGCACCTATGATCGCGGCCTGGTCGGCGGCACGGGCGGCAATTTCAGCGCCAGACTGACCGATGGCAGCATGGCGATCACCGCCTCGGGGCTGAACCTGGGCGATACCTCGATGGAGAACCTCATCGAGATGGATATCAGCACCTATGAATACCGACCGAAGGGTCCCTACGTACCGTCCAAGGAGTATCTGTTTCACGCTGACATCCTGCGGCTGAGGCCCGATGTCGGGGCGGTACTCCATATTCATCCACCCTATGCCACGACATTTGCGGTTCTCAAAAGAGATATCCCCATGGTAACCGATGCGGCCTTTAAGCAGCCAAAGATGCCCCGTGTATCTTTCGAACCTTCAGGAACAAAGGAACTGCAGGCCAATGTGGTCAGAACCATCAACTCCAATCCGGGCTGCAAAGTACTGCTGCTGGAGCAGCACGGCATCATCTGCCTCGGCGAGGATATCAGGTGGGCCTATGATATCGCCGATCTCACCGAAGAACTGGCCCGCATCGCCTATCTGAAAGAAACCCTAAGTTAAACAGGCTCAGGCGGCGGGGATTGTCGAAGACTTCTGCAGGCGTGGCCGCAGCAGGTGTTCCACCACCACCAGTCCCAGGATAGTAAAGAGTCCGGCGAACAGGATCTGGGCAATGCGCAGATAGAAATCGCTGGAAGCGGCGTCGCTGCCCCCCGTGGAGCTGCCCAGAAGCACCAGAAAGGTGGTAAACCCCGATTGAAACGCTGGCGCCAGGGACGACCCGCTGTAGATGCGCTCGCTGAACAGCAGAGAGAACAGCAGTACCAGAAAAACCATGAACAGGTAAGTCGGGGACACGACCAGCAGATTATAGGCGACTATAACCGCCACACCTCCAATCACGGTGGCCAGGGTGCTGCCTTTGATGAATTTGACCGAAGCGTTTTGATCCGGGGTGCCGGCCATGATACAGATATAGAGCATGGCCAGGGCGTAGTGGCTGAGGTTCAAGGCGAAAAAGAGCAGCACCGCCGCGGAGGCGACGATGGTGCTCACCAGCGCCAGACGAATTCTCTCTTTCTCGATAATCTGGACTGCTGCGGCAGGCGGTGCTTTTTTTACCTCGGCCGAGGTATCCTGTAGCAGTGAATCGGGCAGCAGGGAGTGAAACAGCCAGGCGAAAAAGAGGGCCGCGGCCATGTCGAAAAGAAGGGCCATGGCGACCAGATGGGCTACCATCGTGCCGCTGAAACTGATGATTGGTATCAACGTTATTCCCATGGTCATGAACAACGGGACCAGGGGCGGTGCACCCGGGCTGGAGGTATAATAAATCATAAAAAACAGCAGCGCGTAGAGCGGCACGCAGAGCAGCGGAAAGTGCAGCACGAATTCGCTGATCAGAACTCCGATCAACAGCGCCACGGCGAGCAGCAGCACTACCTTCACTGCCCCGGGCCAGGTAATCCAGACGGGTATCGCCAGAAAGAGCACGGTGAGGATGGGCATCACGTAGGCGAGCGGCCAACCGATGCCGTAGGAAACTGCGACCGCTGCGGTGATGCCAAGTGCCAGTCGTATAGAGCGAAGGGTCTGCAGGCTCAAGTCAATCCCGTTAGTAGAGGTGCGACAGAAGAGAGATGATCCTGATCCATACCTTGCCAATGGATTTCATCAGGGGATGCCCGTCGGTGTAGATCTGCACGTTGACCTGGCCGCCGATCCGCATGGAACCCCTGGCTTCAGCGCCGCTGAATTTGATCAGCACCGGAATGTGCTGGGCCTGTCTGAGCCACCCCTGGGTCGGCTTCACCGTGGCCAAACCTCCCAGGTTGTCCCGGGCACTGTTCGACACCCCGTAGCCCACACTCATTACTTCTCCCTGAAATACCTTGCCGGGCGCGGCGTCGAGCACCAGCTCGACCTGGTTTCCAGCCTTCACATTGGTCAGCGCGTTCTCCCGGATGTCTGCCTGTACCCAGACGTTTCTGGTCGAAATGAAGGTCATGATCGGTGTGCCGGAGGCGGCGAAATGGCCGATATCGACAAGCAGGTTGGTGATGATACCGTCGGACGGCGCCCGGATGGTGCTCCGGTACAGGTCTAGCTGGGCGCTGTCCAGCGCCGCCAGGGCCTGCTGCACGTTGGCGTTGTTTGTGCCGGTGCCGCCCAGTTTATTCTTGGCTTTCTCGAGTTCAGAGCGGGCGCTGGCCAGTCTGGCTTTACTCGCCTTGATTTTTGAGCGGGCATCGTCTGCCCGGGACTGGGAGGCGGCACCCTGCCCGGCCAAGCGTATGATGCGCTGGCCCTTGACCTCGGCATTGCTCAGGTTGGCTTCGGCTTCCGCCACCTTGGCCTGGGCGGTGGCCACCGCGGAGACGTCCACCTCGGAGGTCTGGGTGGCAAGCTGCAGGTTGGCCTGGGCCTGATCGACCGCAAGTTCATATTTGGAGGAGTCGACTAGTGCCAGCACCTGATCTTCCGTCACCACCTGATTGTTTTCGACATGTACTTCCGTCAGGGTGCCGGACACCTGGGGGACGATTGGCACGATAAAGGCCTCGATGCGGGCAGCGCCGGTGTAGGGGGAAAACTTGTCGAACAACACGTGCAGCACGAGCAGCACGACACAGATGAGCAATACTATTGCAGTCCACTTCCTGACGCCGCTTTTTGACTGGGAGGCAGAAGGTTGGTTTTCCTTTTTTTCCGGAGGTGATGTCGTTTCAACGGCCATGGGGTGTTCCTGACAGTGGTGGTTATTTTGAGGGCTGTTGCTGTCTGTCGGCGATAAAATTGCCCACCAGCCAGGCAACCACCACCGCAATATAGAACTGGCCGGTGATCGCTTCGATCTGGCAGAGGGCGCCGGCGGCATGGCTCTGCGGGGTGATGTCGCCGTAGCCCAGGGTGGTCAGGGTGACCATGCTGAAGTAGTTGAAGGTGGTGAGCAGCGATTCGTTCGGGGGGTCCAGAAGCGCTCCGGAGAAGCTTCCCGGACTCAGTTCATGGAGCAGACTGTAAAGCGCCCCCCAGAGCAGGCCGAGGATAAGGTAGAGACACAGGGTGCCGTAGATTGCCTGCAGATCGATGCGCTTGGCCCGGATCAGTTGGCCGCCGAAGGCGATAATCAGCAGGATGTAGAACAGGGCGAGCAGCGCATAGGCGGAGAGCAGGTCAAACGGTATGAATTTGTAGAGGCCGAGCCAGTAAAGTGCCAGTACCGGTATGAGCAGCACCATTGCCAGCGAACGGTAGTTTTGCCGCTTCTGTACGGCCCAGACCGAGAAAAAGAGGGTGAAAGAGAGCAGACTGTGGGTGATAATTGCTATCGACGGGTAGTCGACCAGAAAGGGGCTGATAAATATATAGAGCAGCAGGAAGAACAACAGGTTCCTGAAGCCATGCTTGGAGAATTGTGCCCTTTTACTCATTCCCGTTCCCTTCGCCATTGAGGAAATTGCCCCAGTCGGTGCGCTCAGCCATCTGGTCGAGCGTCGCTTCCGGCAGCAGACGGTCGTTCTGATAATCGATGTCCCAGCCTCCGCCGAAGGCCTTGTAGAGGCCAATGGCATTAGTGGCAATTTTTCCTTTGGTCTGGGCATACTCATCCTGCCGCAGAGTCAGTGATCTGATCGAGTCGAGAACACGCTGGTAATCGATAAGCCCCTCTTCGTACTGCAGCAGTGAGAGATCCGTGGAACGCTGAGAGGTTTCCACACTGGCCTCGACGAAGTGCGCCTCTTCGAACGAGTTTACCAGGCTTTTCATCGCATCTTCGACTTCCCTGGCGGCATTGAGTACCGTATTCTGATAATTGAGAATGGTCTGTTGATAACGGGCATCCTGGATGCGCACCTCGTTTTTCAAGCGCCCATAGTTGAAAAGGTTCCACTTGAACGTGGGGCCGAAGGTATAGGAAAAACTGTTAGATTCGAAAATATCGGCAAGGCTGTTGTCGCCGATATCGCTCGCCGACCAGCCGATGGAGCCGAACAGCGAGAAACTCGGGTAGAGTTCGGTTCGGGCCACCCCGATCTGGGCGCTCTGGGCGGCGGCCCTCATTTCCGCCCGACGGACATCGGGGCGTCGCCTCAGCAGTTGGGCCGGCAGCACGGTGGCCACCTGGCTGGATACTTGGGGAATCGGCCGATCCGGTTGGAGCAGAGCATCGATTTCTTCAGGCAACATCCCAACCAGCACCGCCAGGCCGTACTTGGCGCTGGCCAGCGCCGCTTCGAAATTGGGTATCGCCGCCCGAGTCGTCGACAGCAGGGTTTTGGCCTGGAGCACATCGAGCTCGGTGACCACGCCGGCCTCGAACTGCAGGTTTACCAGATCGAGCGAATCCTGCTGCAGTTCTTCATTTTTTCTGGCCAGGGCGATACGCTCCTGAAGGGTCCTGATATCTACATAGGTCCTGGCTGTTTCGGCGGTCAGACTCACCAGGATGTCTTCATAGTCGGCGATCGTGGCCAGAAGATTGGCGTCGGCCGATTCGATGGAGCGCCGGAATTTTCCCCAGAAATCCATCTCCCAGTCCACATCGAAACCCAGTGAGGCAACGTTGTAATAGCGGTCGATGGTCACTTGGGTTTGCTCATCGCCGATGGTGAATAGATCGCCGTTCATCTCCTGTTTCTGTGGATAGATGGTACCCTGGACGCGGGCAAGCTGAGCCCGTGCCTCGAGAATACGCACTGCCGCGGTCTGCAGGGTGAGGTTCTGGGTGGAGAACATGTCAATCAGCGTATCCAGGGCCGGATCGTTGAAGGTCGACCACCAGCCGATTGTCTCATCTTCCGTGGGTTTGAGGAACAACTTGTTGTCCTCTTCGCTCCAACTGGTTGGAGATTTGCTGTCCGGAGTTTCGAAATCCGGTCCCAGCATTGCACAGCCGTTGAGCCACAAAAGTGCTGCCCCAAAGACCAGACAATAGCATAGTGTTGATCGAGTCATAATTAATCCCATTGACTTAAATGTTGGCAGGAGTTTCCTGCGGGAGGTCCGGTTTGCTGGCCTTTTGCTCGTCGACCCAGGCCAGGATTGTTACTACAGTGATTAAGGCTATGATGGCACCCTGCGCCATCCTTCTCGATTAATTAATTATCGTCTTTTAGTCGTGGGCTATGCCTTCTCTGGTTGCCCACCCTTGCCCCGGCCTGACAGGTATTTTAATTATACTATTATTATTGAATATTTTCGATATACCAGATCAGCACCCGTGTCAAGTTATCTCCCCTTCAATCGCTCTGCTGAGACCAGTTGAAGATAGTCTCGCTGGTCTGACTACTTTCTCCGCAGGAAAGCCGCCTTGATAAGAAATAAAACAGCGATGGATTATCCCCCTTTTTGCCTGGAGAAGATTCGTGGGGCAGCCTTTTTGTTGGTCAGGTAAACTCCGGTCATCAGAATGGCCCCGCCGAACAGTACCGAGAGGTTCACTGTTTCGGCCAGGAAGAGCCAGGCCAGCAGTATGGAAAAAAGCGGCACCAGGTTGATGAAGACGCTGGAGCGGGCCGCACCAATTTTCGTGATTGCCCGGTAATAGAGGGTAAAACCTGCAGCGGTTCCGAGAATGCCGAGAAACAGCAGACTGAGCCAATCGGCCGCAGCGTAGGACCCGGGATTCGGCAGGCTGCCGTCGACCAGGGTGGCGGGAAAGAGCATCAGGGCACCGAACAGGGCCGAATAGAAGACCGCCGACAGGGGGGTCATCGATTTCAGCACCGACCTGCCGATCAGGGAGTAGGCGGCCCAGGAGATGACGCAGCCAATGATGGCAGTCTCTCCCCAGCCAAACCCACCGGAAAACAGTATCGCCGGGTCACCGTTGCTGATGACCAGAAAAGCTCCGCAGAGAGAGATCAGCAGTCCGACACACTGCAGCAGTGAGAGCCGCTCACCATAGAGCAGCACGGCACCAATGGTGATGGCCATGGGGTTGAGGGCGATGATCAGCGAGGCCCGGCCGGCTTCGATATAACGCAATCCGCTGAAGAAACAGATGTTGTAGCTGAAAACCCCGGTGAGGCCGAGCAACAGCAAGCCGACGAGTTGGCTTTTGGGCGGCAGCCGCAGGTGACCGTCGATCAAGCGGGTCAGAATAGCGAGGGTGACGGCGGCGAGCACAAAGCGCATGAAGGCGGCATCCGGCGGCGGCACCGAATCGGCCAGAATCCGGCCGGCAATAAAAGTGCCTCCCCAGAACAGCATGGTCAGTAGCAGGCCCAGATAGATCACGATAAACGCAGTTTGTGGTGAATATTGTTCATGATTCGAGCACCTTTACCGCCATCTCTTTGGGCAATTTGGCGGCGATTTTTTCAGCCGCTGTCAGGCGATCCTTTTTATGAAATCTTCCATCAGCGGTAATGCCGTAGCCGGGCACTGGCGATGGGGTGTGTGCCCGCAGTTCGCCAAGATCGCCGGTTCCACTGTCCCCGACACATGCGAAACAATGGAAGCGATTTGCTCCATCGAGCCGTACCCATCGTCTGCGCCCTGCAGGGCCAGCACGGGACTGTGTATCGCCGGCAGCAGGTCTTCTATGTTCCACGAACGGAACCTGCTGCTGAGCCAGACTGCCGACCACCCCTTGAACACAGCATGAGTTTTTGAACCGTGATATTTTGTCAACCCTTTCGGGCCAAACCGCTCATATTCCTGGTCCGCAGCCCTGATGCCCGCTATCGTTTTCTCCTCCACGAAGACGTGGGCGGCTTCGGAAATGATACCTCGCAGTCCAGGCCGGTCTGCGGCGGCGTAAATGAGGGCGATGCTGGCACCGTCCGAATGACCGACCAGAATAAACGGTCTTTTGCCAAGGAGTTTGTCTATCAATTTTGCCAGTTCTCGGCGGGCGTAATCATGCACGTAGTTGATGTCGCGTTCCCGGCTGAGCGGTGATGATTTGCCGAATCCCTGTCGATCGTAGAGCAATCCTGGGCATTGGCTGCGGCTGCATAAGAGCTGCGGAAAATCCTTCCACATTTCGACACAACCAAGACCTTCGTGCAGAAAGACGAGCACCGGCTTATTCTTCCTGCCGTCAATCGTTGCGAAACGAATCCTGGCAGAATCTATGGTGATATACTCGCTCACGGAAGTTCGCCGGGAAGCATCGCCTTTTTGTTCCAGGGTTAAGAAAAGGACGTCCAGCCAGCCAATTAAAAACCTCTTTCGTGCTGGTCTTTGTCGACCTCTGGTGATAGCACTTTTGGTCGATTTTTTTAAGAGAAATCGAGCCCTGTGCCGGTAACCCGGGTTTATTTTTTCCTCACAAGTGGTATCGTTTGTCTCCAGCAAAACAATCATCCATGCTAAGGATTAGATCAATGAAGAAAAATAACGTTCTGCAGATCGACAGCCATGACAATCTCATCGTGGCGCTTCAGACCCTCGACAGAGGAAGCGTTGTGGAAATAGGCACAAAAGTGGTTGAATTGCAGCACGATATTCCCGCCAAGCATAAATTTGCCCTGGAAGATCTCGATTCGGGCGCCACTGCGGTGATGTATGGGGTGATCGTTGGTCGTGCCAATCAGCTGATCAGAGCCGGTGAACTGATCACCACCGCCAATCTCGACCATGCAACCACCGACTTCAAAGAGAGCCACGAACCCTTTCAGTGGCAGGCTCCCCAGCCGTATCAGAACTCACCCACCGAATTCATGGGCATCAGGCGGCCGGACGGCAAGGTCGGAACCGCCAATTACTGGATTTTCGTGCCCCTGGTCTTCTGTTCCAATCAGGAGCTCAACGAACTCAAAAAAGTGCTGCCGCCGGCACTCGGCTATACCACCACTTCGCGCTACGTGCACTATGCAGAACAGCTGGTGGAGCAGATCAAGACCAAGGGGGCGCCGGTTGACCCGGTAATCTCACTGAACTCTTTCGACCCGCAGCCGCAACCGCTCTTCCCCAACGTTGACGGCTTGAGGTTCTTGACCCACCACATGGGCTGCGGTTCCACCCCGGACGAGGCCGAAGAGTTGGTCGAATTGCTTGCCAATTACATCTCCCATCCCAACACTGCCGGGGCCACTGTCGTCAGCCTGGGCTGCCAGAAGGCGGAGGTCAGGGCTTTGCAGGCGGCGCTCGAAAAAAAGGATCCGGGAGCAGTCACACCGGTATTCTATTATGATCGACAGTCCTGGAACGAACCGGTCGATATGCTCGAGGCGATTATCCGCCAGACCCTCGTCTCCCTGCAGCAGGCGAACGAGATCAGCAGGCAGCCGGTCCCCATCTCGGAACTGGTAGTCGGCGTTGAATGCGGCGGTTCGGATGGCTTCTCGGGTATCTCCGCCAACCCGGTCATCGGCCGGGCCATGGATCATCTTGTCGCCAAGGGGGGCAGCGTCATTCTGGCTGAGTTTCCGGAACTGTGCGGCGTCGAGAACGAACTCGTCTCCCGCTGTGTCGAGCCGGAAAGCGGCGTAAGGTTCCTGGAGTTGATGAAGAGCTATCGGCAGCGAGTGCAGGCGGTCGGCTTCGATTTCGACCAGAACCCGTCGCCGGGCAACATCAGAGACGGCTTGATCACCGACGCCATGAAGTCGGCCGGGGCCGCCAAGAAGGGTGGTACTTCGCCGGTGGTGGACGTCTTCGATTACCCCGGGCAGGCCCGCAAGCGCGGCCTGAACCTGCTCTGCACGCCCGGAGGCGACGTCGAGTCGACCACCGCCCTGGCTGGGGCCGGCGCTAACCTGATCATCTTTTCCACCGGGCTCGGCACGCCCACCGGCAATCCCATCGTGCCAGTTCTCAAGCTTTCCTCCAATTCCGATATGGCGCGCAGGCTGGAGTACATGATTGATCTCGACACCGGGCCGATCATCAGCGGCGAGCAAACGCTCGACGAGCTTGCTGCACAACTCGAGAAACTTTGCGTGGAGACGGCCAGCGGCAACTACCGGGCCAAGGCAGTGCGACTCAACCAGGAGGATTTCATTCCCTGGAGGCGAGGGATGTCCCTTTAAGTTCCTCAGGTGGCTTTGGGAATTTCATCCGAACACCGCTTTTTCCCAGTGACAAAAGGTGAATCGCAGCAGATAAAAATATGCTTGATCGATTCATACGATGATATTATCATTAGCACTGCCGTCTCTTCACCAAGGACCGATCAATGCCGCTGCTCACCAACGAACGCTTGTCAAAAACGGTTGCCGAAGATCTTCAGCGGAAGATCATCCGCGAGAAGCTCAAAGGAGGGACCCGGCTGCCCACGGAGCCGGAACTGATGGAAGAGTATGGCGTCAGCCGGACAGTGGTGCGCGAGGCCGCTGCCTGTCTGGTTAGCCGCGGGGTGGTCGAGGTCCGGCCGCGCCGGGGCATGACGGTGCGTGAACCGGACGGTAAAGGGTTGGCCGAAACACTTGTTGCCCAGCTGCAGATGAGCAAGGTCTCCCTGCCGCAGCTGCTGCAGGTGCGCTCGGTCCTTGAGGCCGCCATCGTGGAACTGGCTGCGGCGCAGCGGACCCCCGAGGACTTAGACAGACTGCGTGACAATCTGGAGAGAATGAAGGCAGGCGATCTTGACCGGCATGAAGCGATCAAGGTTGATCTCGAGTTTCACGACCTGCTTGCCGCAGCTACCCATAACCCGTTTTTCACCCTGGTCAGCCGACCCATCACCGAACTGCTCTATTCAATTTATATAAACAAATCGGGCTACATGTCGTTTCAGTCGCTTACCGCTGCCGAACACGAGGCGGTGGTCGAGGCCATTGTTGATAAGGATCCCGCTGGCGCCGTTCTGGCGATCCAGAAACATCTCGACAGGGTGGGAGCCACAGTTGCAGAGCTGCTCTCAGAAAACCAGGGGGAGAGCTGAAACCAATAAATTGCGACAAGCCGGGCAAGGCCTGGACAAATGGCTGTCAAAACATTCCAACAGACGAGAAAAAACATGTTCAAAATCAAAAGAAGCAGTTGCACCTATTGCAGATTGTGCATGCTGGCCTGCACCGCTGCCCACGAACCCGGGCTGCAGAGCGTCAAAATGGCCCGAATTCACATCGAGGACGACTGGCCCGAGGTGAGCGGGATTGAAGTCTGCGTCGCCTGCAAGGAGCAGCTCTGCATCATGACCTGCCCCGAGGAGGCCCTGGCCTGGCGCGATCATATCGTGCTTGATCAGGCTA
>JAHEER010000032.1 GCA_024640625.1 Desulfobulbaceae bacterium | reverse complement strand
TTTCTTTCAGGTTAATGATTCTCCATCCTGCAGCACCGGAACGGTAAATTCCTCTTCACGCGCATTGCATTTAATGATGCTGTTACGGCCCACCTTCATCCGTTCAGGAATCCGGGCGGACTCACCAATCAGTGTAATGCCCGTGTAGAGGTGCTTGGGGTAGAGCCGATTAGCAATGTCGTGGTGGTCGCCGGTTCCGACAATCGAATCGGGTCCAAAACGGGTAAATTTATCGCTGATAACCAAATCGACCTCGGCCTTGTTTTCCACCACGCAGTCTCTGAAAAGTATCGAATTTTTGACCCGCGCTCCTTCCTCGACAACCACCCCGGGCGACAACACCGAATTGAGGACGCTGCCCTTAACGACACAACCGGCTGAAATCCATGAATTCTGCACCCTGGCATTGGAACCGTATCTGGCCGCGGGCCTATCGGCCTGGCGGTATTCTGCTTCGACGTTGGTGCGAATCTGCCACCTTTCAGGCGAAATTGCGCCATCCTGCTTGAGCAGATCCATATTAGCTTCCCAATACGCCTGGATGGTGCCGACGTCACGCCAATATCCATAGAACGGATAGGCGAAGACATTGTCATTGTCAATCGCCCAGGGCAGGATGTGCATGCCGAAATCGATCTCGTTGTACGAGCGTGCCAGGCTGCTCAGCAGATAGTTTCGGTTGAACACATAGATACCCATGGAGGCCAGATTGGTCTTCGGCACCTCGGGCTTTTCCTCCCAATCGACGATGCGGCCGTCATTATTGGTGATTCCTGCCCCGAACTGGTGAATCTGCTCCCTCGGGACTACCATCATGCCCACTGTTACGTCGGCCTTTTTGGACCGATGAAATTCAAGCATCGCAGCAAAATCCATATGGTAGATATGGTCGCCGGAGAGAATAACTACCTCCTCCGACTCGTTGGCTTCGATAAAATCGACATTGCGCCGTACCGCGTCGGCAGTTCCCTGGTACCAGTCAGAATCCTTGGAGCCGGTGCGGGGCGGCAGAATTTTGACGACGCGGCTGCGGCCGGTAAAATCCCAGGGCTCGCCGGTGCTGATATGACTCATCAGGGAGAGCGGTTTGTATTGGGTTAGTACACCCACTCTGGTGAGCCCTGAATTCATCACGTTGCTGAGACTGAAATCGATGATTCGGTAAATGCCGCCGAACGTCACCGCCGGCTTGGCTCTTTTTTCGACAAGCAGGTTGAGGCGGCTGCCTACCCCGCCGGCCAGCAGAAGTACGAGGGCGTCGCCAGATTTTCTCATTTCAGTACCCTCCCCGCTTCAACTAGTGCCGGCCATTTGTCGCGATCGAGCCTGGGTGTTACGGTTACTCCTTTTCCCAGCCTGGTGCCGGCCGGAACCCTGTTGTTCCAGCCGACGACGGTAATCTCTTTTTCCATTTCACCGTCCTCGATACCGATCTGGACCCCATCCTCGTAGGTCGTGTTGACATCTGAAATCAGCTTGTCAAACCGACAGTTTTTCCCGATCACGTTGCTGAAGAAAATTACCGAGTTCTCGATGACCGAACCCGCCCCCACATGCACGCCGGGAAACAGAATCGAGTTTCTCACTGTTCCCTCGACTTCACAGCCGTTGTAGACCAGGCTGTTGCGCACCTCGGCGTCCTTGCCGATAAGCGCCGGCTGATAATCCCTGAGCGCCCGGTGATCGAGATTAGTCCTGATGCCCCAGCGCTCAAGATCCACCAGCGGCTGGTCTCCCAGCAGATCCATATTGGCGCTCCAATATTCCATCACCGTTCTGGTATACCCCCAGTAGCCGTCGAATTTATACCCGTAGATCCGGCTGCCCTGACGCACCAGTCGAGGGATAATGTCGCGGCCGAATTCGTAGGATTCGTCCGCCTGGTTTTCTTCCAGTACCCGGTACAATACTTTCGGTTTGAAACAGAGGACCGTGAGCGATGACCACTCGCCCTCAGGATTTTCGCTCTTCTCCTGGTAATTGATCAGTTTGCCGCCGTGTTCACCGTCCTCGTCGTCGAGGTGGGCCATTCCGAAACGAGAAGCTCTCGCCCTTTCGACCTTTTTGCAGACCACCGTTAGGTCGGCGTCTTTTTTGTGATGGTAGGCAATCACATCTTGATAATCCATCTGATAGATATGATCGCCGGAAAGGATTAGAATCTCCTCGGGATTGTGATACTGAATGAAATCGAGATTCTTATAGGCCGCATCCGCCGATCCACGATACCAGTCCTGCTGCTCGGAATCTATGAAAGGCGGCAGGATGGAAACCCCCCGATAGCGGCCCACCATGTCCCAGGCCGCACCGGTGCCGATGTGATTGATCAGGGAATAGCTGCGGTACTGACTGAGAATGGCAATCTGCTCGATTCCCGAATTCATCAGATTGGACAGAGCGAAGTCTATCACCCTGGCGAAGCCGCCGTAGGGCACAGCCGCTTTGGGTCGATAATAGGTGAGCACATTGAGCTCATCCGCCCTGCCCCCGGCCAGAATTATCGCAAGTGTCGTCGGTTTCAACATCGCCTCTCTCCGAACAGTATGGTTGAACCAGGCCCCATGGCCCGATGAAGAAAAAAATCAGTGCGAGTGCAGGCAGCGGCGCAGAGCAGCGGTCTATTTCATATGGCGCGAGGTCAGACGCTTAAGAGTCTGGGTATTAATGTCATATTCGGTCAATTCCAACGCTTTGAGCGGTATCTCTGCCCGGGCCGCACCTTTGTGCCCACCGGCTGGCCCCAGATGGCCAAATACCCGGGAGGCCAGCTTCCCCGCGCTTTTACGATACCCATCACAGCGGAAGATGACAACCAGTTTGTCGTTGTAGATGCCGGAAACCAGCACCCAATCAATGTCGGAGACATGATTGAGAAAATCGGCGATGATCACCAGCACGTCGGGGCTGCGGACCCGGCCGATGTGAGTGTAGAATCTGCCCTTTGAATACTGCAGTTCGTTGAGTGCGGCGCTGAAGTATTTGAGTTCGGATCGGCGCAGGTCTGTGAGTTCGAACTTTCTGACCAGGTTGCGGTTGGCGATATCGAAAAGATACCGGAAAGAAATGCCGTCCGCCAGCCGCGACTCTTTTTCGAAATCCCCGGTATCGACCTTGATGCCGTAGAAAAGCGCGGTTGCCAGGGCAACCGAAGGTTTCATATTGGCCGCGCGCAGATATTCCACCAGCATTGAGGATGCAGCGCCGTAATCGGGTCTGATGTCCACATAGGCGGCCTCCCATTCCTGGCTGATCGGATGGTGATCTATGATCGCAGCGAACGAGATTTTCTCGAAGGCCGGTAGATGGTCGGGTTGGGAATCGACAATGATTTTTTTGGTGAAATCGGAAATTTTGACCGAGTTGAGCTTCTCCAGGGGAATTTTCAATCGTTCGATCATGGCCAGATTGTTGAGGCGGGTGACCTCGTTCGGGTGAGCAATGGCGATGTACTTTACCCGGTATCTGAGCAGACGTTTGATCGCCATCGCACAGGCAAGGGAATCGGGATCGGCGTTGATGCAGACCAGAACGGTGTCTTCTTTGTGAAATACGCTCCAGAACTCTTCCAGCCGTATTTTCGCAGATTTTCTATATGACTGCTCACAGAGATTAATACCGTTTACCTTTCGTTTTCTCGCCATTAATGGTAACCGTGACAATCTATCCGGAGCGGGCGGCTCGCCATTGTGATTGCGCCGCATACAGCCTACCGTCCCTATGGTGATGTAGATTCAGCACAAACTGCAGACAGCTGGTCAACAAAACAGCTGCTCAGAGCTTCATCTGGGTCTTAGATTGTCAGCCACCTCCGGTTGAATTTAGTCCCGCATTGCTCCGGACTCCGCACGAGACAGAAAGGCTGCCTGGCGCAGACACCTCCGGATTGCCAGACAGCCGAACGAGCTGGCAGTATAACACAGGTTTGATTAAAAGTTCAAGCCAGGCAAACCGTGCTAACACTCTATAATTACATTGATTGTCTGGTCAGTAAAAAATATGGGTGGACACTTGTCCGGATAATCTCGGTCCCATCACCTTAGAATCAGAAGGATTATCCAGCCAGCTCAAACCCTTAATCTTGACTGATTCAGATGGTAATGGTAGGTAAGTTGACTCAACCTCTGTTGATTCTATCTTTGGTTTACGACAACTATGATCAAAATCCTCGCGGTGGCGCTTGGCGGAGCAATTGGCTCAACGGGCAGATATCTTACCTCGCTGGCGGTCGAATCAGTATCCACCTCCAAATTTCCTTATGAGACGCTGGCAGCCAATCTGGTTGGCTGTTTTTTAATAGGATTACTATGGGGATACTTCGAGCGACTGACAATCAGCAACGAATTCAGACTCTTTCTCTTCACCGGAGTCCTGGGCGGCTACACAACTTTTTCAACATTCGCCAGGGAGAACATACAATTTTTCAAGGCCGGCGAACCATTGTCTGCGCTGAGCTACATTCTGCTCAGCAACCTTATCGGGCTCACCCTGGTGGCCGCGGGTTTTTGGATTTCCTCCTTTGTGGTCAACTCCAGTTGATGTTCTGATCTTCCATGCAGCTCCTGACCCGCTATCTGCTGTCCCAGTTCATCCGCTATTTTCTAACTCTGAGTATCGGCTTCGCCTCACTCTATCTGCTCATCGATTTCTTTGAAAAGTTCGACGAATTTTCCGAGGCGGGCAAACCGATGTCGATGGTAATTAGTTTTTTCATGCTCAATCTTCCCTATGTGGTTGATCAGCTGAGCCCGGTTCTGATTCTACTCTCCGGGGTCATCACCCTCGGCATTCTCAACAACAACAACGAGCTGCTTGCTCTTAAAGCAGCTGGAATCCCCCTGCGCAAGATAATCAGACCCATTCTCCTCTGCTCTATGGCCGCCACCATTCTGTTCATAGTAGCGGCCCAGTTGCTGCTTCCCAAAACCATTGCTTATACCAACGACATCTGGTACGAGCAGGTGCGGGGCAAAGTGCCTTTGGGAATTTTTAGAAACGGCAGATACTATTTCAAGGGAAGCGAAGGATTCTACTCGTTCCAATGGCCCAACAAGGAGAAAATGATCTTCGTGGATTTTTCCTATTCAACCTGGGACGACAACTATAATATCAGGTCGCTTGCCAGCGCTGAATTTGCCGATTGGGTCCCACCGATCTGGGTGCTCAAGAAGGGCCAGATCATCGAGCGCGACGGGAGCGGATCCTTTGTCTCCAAACCCTTCAAAATATTTACCCAGCGCCTGCCAGAATCACCGGATGATTTTCTGGTTCCGGAATATGAGTCGGCGGAGATGTCTCTGACCCGGTTATTCGCTGATATCGGTGAGCAGGATCTTTTGGCGGAGAAGGTCAAAGCCAGATCCGAATTCTATGGACGCGTATCCTACCTGCTGCTCGGCATACCACTTTTGCTGCTGGGGCTGCCGATTCTGATTCTGTCCTACCAGAAGTGGGGGCGCGACCTTTCCATCGCCATTCCGGTGAGCTGTTTCATGGCATTCGTTGCCTGGGGCGTGTGGGGGGCTTTGCAGTCACTGGCAAAGGCCGGTTATATACTTGTGCTGCCGTCGGCCTTTATCGTGCACCTCGTGTTTTCCTTACTCGGCCTTTACCTTTTGAAGAAGCAGGATTTGTAATCGGGTTTATCCGCAATGAATCGAATGTTAAGAGACGAAGGGGTCATCTGGAGCGGAGAATTTGTCAGTTATCGTCAATCGCTACCGCCTATTCTGGAAGCCTCGGGTCTTGCCGATGAGCTGGCCGGGCACCAGACGGTAGTGATCAAGCCCAACCTGGTGGAGGCGCTAGAGCCACCGATCACCACCCATGTGGACATGGTGGAAGCACTGGTTGATTTCATTCTGCTGCACAATTCCAAGATCCGAATAATTGTCGGCGAGGGGACCGGTGCACTTGAATACGACACCTTCCATTGTTTTGATCAGCTGGGCTACATGAAGCTGCAGAACAAGGACCGGGTCCAGCTGCTCGATCTTAACATCGAACCCTGCCGCCGTCTCACCAACGATGCTTGTAAGCGCTGGCCGGAGCTCCACCTGCCGGAGCTGCTGTTTGACTGTTTTCTTATTTCGGTGCCGGTACTCAAGGCCCATTCCCTGTGCCGCGTCACTCTGACTATGAAAAACATGATGGGGTGCGCGCCCCCGGCCCACTATCAACAGGGCGGGGCCTGGGGCAAATCGTCATTTCACGCGCGACTGGACGAGGCGGTCTTCGACCTGAACCGCTACCGGACACCTGAGTTCACCGTGACTGACGCAGCCGTGGGCATGGCTAAAGCCCATCTATGGGGGCCGACCTGCAGTCCACCGGTTAAAAAAGTCTTCGCCTCGTACGATCCGGTAGCGGCTGATGCCTACGGTACTTCGCTGCTCAGCAAATCGTGGAAGGATATCGGCCATATCTGGATGGCCAACGGCGTTCTTGGGCAGGCCGAGCCGCTCGACGTACGGGAACCTGCCGTCGCCTAGAACCGCTTACTCGCTCTTCTTCTCCTCGCTCATTTCCTCGGCAGCAGCATCGGCAGGTACCATCTCAGCCGGCGGCTCCTCAATGGAGAGCAGCTCGATCTCGAAATTGAGCACCGAGTTGGGTTCGATTACCGGCGGAGCTCCCGCCTCTCCATAGGCGAGGTTGGTGGGTATGGTGACCCGATATTTGGAGCCAACCGGCATGAGGAGCAGCGCCTCGGTCCACCCCGGGATTACCTGGCCCACCGGAAAAGTCACTGGTTCGCCGCGTTTAATCGAGCTGTCAAATTCGGTGCCGTCGATCAAGGTGCCCACATAGTCGACCTTCACCGTATCCTCGACGTTGGGCTTTTCGCCATCCCCTGCCACCAGCACTTCATACTGAAGGCCGCTGTCAGTGGTGACCACGCCCTCTTTTTTCTTATTCTCATCGAGATAGGCCTGGCCGGCCGCAGTGTTTTTTTGCTTTACCTCTTCCAGTTTGGCTTCCTGTTCGGCCTGGAGGGCGGCAGCAAACTCTTCCTGGGCGCTGGTCATTTCTTCCTGACTGAGTCTCGGCTCGGCCCCCGAGAAGCCGTCATCGATTCCCTGTTTGAGCAGTTCATAGTCGATCTTGCCCTTCATGTTAGTCAGGTATTTACCCAGATCGAGGCCGATGGAGTAGCTCACTTTATCCTTGTTGGTCTCAAGCGGCCTGTCTGCTGTGGAATCTGCTCCAGACACCGTGAGCGGCAGGGTAAACAGGCCGAATAGAATGGTTGCAATTATGTGTTTCATTATGTCTCCTTGTCTTTGTCCATGATTCGTCCCTGAACGAGATGCGCCTCAGGAAGTCATCTGTTTAAACTATGAGCTTATACATTGCTGGCCCAAAATGAGCCAGAAAATAATTGTCAGAAACTTGTTATGAACCTCAGAGCACCACAATGGTCACTCCTGGGTTGGAAAAATCCGAGGCAAAGTCACGTTCCAGGTGCGGAAACCGCCGCAGCAGCGCCTTGCCGGGCCCGGTCCTTTTCCTGAACTCCTCGCCAGCTATGATCTGATTTACTTCTTTCCGCCTGCTCAGATGGTCGAGCACTTTCCTGCATTCCGTTCGTATCCTGCCGCCTTTGCCCGAAGAACCATAGCCGTGAATCAGGGTAACAACTTTGACACGATCTGATCTGGCTCGCAGCAGTTCACTCTCCATCTTTTTCAGCGCCGTCTCAACCAGGGGACGACCGCGCTCGATGTTGACGATTCGATGGCCAATGGCAGCCGGGGAATCGGCGGCCGCACCGTCTTGCGGAGCACCGCAGAATCCGCAGACGATGTCATTTAGAGCCGTTTCATTGCCGCAGACGTGACACACTGACATGATCTCCAATTCCTCCAGTGAAGATCAAAGCCGCCGAACCGAAATGACCGCTTCCATGTGGCGCAGATGCTGAAGAACCTGCTGGAGATGTTCCAGATTGCGCACTTCAAGGGCGATGCTGAATTCAGCTCGATCCTCCGGGGTCACATGAGCCGAAATTTCCACAATGGTTGCCATGTCGGCACCGATGGCGGAACTGATGTCGGCGAAGATGCCCCTGCGGTTTTCCGCTGTCACCTGTAGCTCCGCCCTGTAGCTTTGATGCTCCAGGTTGTTCCAGTAGACCTCGATCCAGCGTTGCGGATCTGAGCTGAGCAGATTGACGCAGTTTGACTTGTGCACGGACACACCGCTGCCGGTGGTGATGAATCCGACAATCGGGTCTCCCGGAACCGGATTACAGCACTGACTGACCTTGGCCAGCATGTCGTCTATGCCGTCTATACTGATGGCCGAGCCGCTGCGCTCGGAGCCCGAGCGCACCTGAGAAGCCATCATTTCGGCAATCTGCTCGGGAGTCAGTTCCGAGGGCGCCGGTTCCTTATCCTTGCGCATCTCAGGCGGATCGAGGGCCTTTACCAGATTGTCTATGGTGATTGCCCCACTGCCCACCTTGACCAGCATGTCATCGAGGGAATTGCAGCGCAGCGACTTGAGCAGCAGCTTTATATGGCCGCTCTTGACCAGCCGCTTCAGGGTCATGTCATGCTTTTTCAGTTCCCGCTCACAGATCTCGCGACCCAGCGCAAATGCTTTATCGCGCTCCTCTCGGCGAAACCAGGATCTGATTCTCGCCCTGGCCCTGCTGGTCTTGACCAGATCAAGCCAGCCCCGCCGGGGACGCTGGTTGGGAGAGGTGATGATCTCGACGATATCACCATTCTGCAGTTCGTACTTCAGCGGCACGAGCCGGCCGTTCACTTTGGCGCCCGTGCAGCGATTACCCACCTCGGTGTGGATCGCATAGGCGAAGTCGATGGGACAGCTCTTGGCCGGCAGTTCCTTGACTTCACCGTTGGGGGTCAGCGCATACACCTCCGGATCGTGCAGCTCTCCACGAAAACTCTCGAGAAACTCGCGGGAATCTTCCACATCCTGAAGCGAGTTCACCAGACTCTTCAGGTCCCTGAACAGCCTGGCATCCTTATCGTTTACCTTCTGTCCTTCTTTATAGGCCCAGTGAGCCGCAACCCCTTCCTGAGCAACCCTGTCCATCTCCTCGGTACGGATCTGGATCTCGATGAAGTGCTCCCGAGGACCAACCACCGTGGTGTGCATCGACTGGTAATTGTTGGCCTTAGGGACTGAGATGAAATCCTTTATCCGGCCGGGCACCGGTGACCAGTTGGCATGGATGATGCCCAGAGCTTCATAGCACTCTTTGAGCTCGCTGACAATAACCCTGAAGGCAACCTTGTCGTAGACCCGCTCGAGTGGGATATTCTGGGCAATCAGTTTCTTGTATATCGAATAGAGGTGCTTGGGACGCCCCAGAATCCGTGTCGGATACACATTTCCCTGCCTCAGCGTGTCATAGAGAATGGAAATCATCTCATCGACATAGCTCTGGCGCTCGGTGAGCGAACTTTCAAGCCGCAGGGTAAGGTCATCAAACTCGGCTGGATAGAGATATCTGAAGGCGTAATCTTCGAGCTGGCGCTTGAGCCAGTCGATACCCAGCCGGCTTGCCAGCGGGGCATGGAGATCCATGGTTTCCCTGGCTATTTCGATCTGCCGCTGGCGATCGACCAGATCGAGCATCAGCATATCCTGGAGCCGGTCGATCAGTCGCACCAGCAGGACCCTGATGTCCTTGGCCATGGCCAGCAGCATTTTTCTGACATTTTCCGCCTGGCTGGCAAGCCTGTTGTTGTATTGCACGCTGGTGATCTTGGTGGTTCCACTGACGATGTAGGCCACATCCCGCCCGAATTTCTCCTCCAGCTCCTCGTAACGGACACCGTTTTTCAGGGAGCCGTGCAGCAAACCGGCGATGATAGTATCCAGATCGAGATGCATGGAGGCAAGAGTCGAGGCCACTTCGAGCGCATGGATCAGGTACGGCTCCCCGGAGAAATGCTTGCCGCCGCGATGAACACCGACAGCCAGTTCCCAGGCCTCATCGATGGGAGTCAGATCCACATCGTGAAGATAGTTGGCGGCCAGCAGTTTCAAGCCATCCGGATTTACGGCAGAAATCTGTTCCATAACTACATTCACCGATTTACCGGTCCTTCAGTTGGCGAGCTTCGAAGAAATATGGGAGACGAGGTCATCAATCCCTATGTCCTCAGTTGTGCCGTCCTGCCGACAACGAATTTCAACCATCGCCTTTTCCTTGAAGCGTTTTCCGACTGTGATCCGAAAGGGAAAACCAAGTAAATCGGCATCCTTGAATTTTATGCCGGGCCGCTCGTCCCGGTCGTCGATAAAGGTATCGAATCCAGCCTCGTTGAGCTGTCCATAGATCCTTTCTGCAGCCGCGCTGACCTCGGGATCGTTGAGTCCCAGATTGAGCACCGTCACCTGATAGGGAGCCAGAGGCACGGGAAAAATGATGCCGTTGTCATCATGGTTCTGCTCGATGGCCGCAGCCACGACTCGGCTGACGCCGATGCCGTAACAACCCATCACCAGTGGCCGTTCGTTGCCGTCGCGATCCTGGTAGTAGGCGTTCATCGACTCCGAATAGGAGGTGCCCAGTTTGAAGATATGCCCCACCTCTATGCCTTCCACCAGCCGTATGGATTCGCCGCAGGAGGGGCATGGATCGTCTTTGGTAAGCTGCCTGAAATCGGCCACCTCCGTTACCTCGAAATCCCTTCCGAAGTTGACGTTTTGCAGGTGATAGTTCTTTTCGTTGGCCCCCACCGTCAGGTTCACCATGGCGGGTACCTCCTGGTCGGCGAGCAACCGGGTTTTGCTGTTGATGGGCCCCAGATAACCGCTGGGTACGCCGGTGGCATCGAAAATTTCCTTGTCCTCAGCAGGTCTGATGTCGGTGACGCCCAGATAATTTTTGAGCTTTACCTCCTCCAGCTCGCGATCGCCGCGCAGCATGACCGCCACTGGCTCGCCGTCGGCCAGCAATACCAGGGTTTTTACCAGCTGATCAGGGCCGATCCCGAGGAATTCGCAGACGCTTTGCACTTTGCGTTTGCCGGGGGTTTCAACTTTGACCATCTCCCGCTGCTCGACGCCAGCCCGACGATCACTCATCTTAACTTCTGCCTTCTCCAGATTGGCCGCCCAATTACACTCATTGCAGACGGCAATGGTGTCCTCACCAGTATCGGCAAGCACCATGAATTCGTGTGAGAAACTCCCGCCTATGGCGCCTGAGTCAGCCTCCACACAGCGGAACTCGAGACCGCAGCGCTCGAAAATACGGTTATAGGCATCATACATTTTGCGGTACGACACCTCGGCAGCCTCATCGTCAACATCAAAGGAATAAGCGTCCTTCATGATGAATTCACGTCCCCTCATAAGGCCAAAGCGGGGCCGAATCTCGTCTCGAAACTTGGTCTGGATCTGATAGAGGTTGACCGGCAGGTCCCGGTAGGAGTGCATCTCCTTGCGGGCAATATCGGTGATTACCTCTTCGTGGGTGGGACCGAGACAGGATTCCCGTTCATGGCGATCCTTGAAACGCAGCAGTTCGGGCCCGTATTTCTCATAGCGCCCCGACTCCTTCCAGAGGTCGGCGGGCTGCACCATGGGCATGGACAATTCCTGGGCGCCAGCCCGGTTCATCTCTTCCCGGACGATGTTCTCAACCCTTCTGATTGCCGCCAGGCCATAGGGCAGATAGGTATAGATACCGGAGGTCAGCTTCTTGATGAACCCGGCCCGCAGCATCAATTGATGACTGATGACCTCGGCTTCGGACGGCACCTCCTTCATGGTTGGAATCAATACTTGTGAATATCGCATATTTCCCTTTCAAGCGGACTGATTGTTCTGATCCTGATCCTGGTCTTTGAGACGTTCGGCCTCCATCGTTTTCAGCTCGTCCATGAAGACAGCCAGCAGTTCATTTTCAGGAACCCGTTTGACGATCTCTCCCTTTTTAAAAATAATGCCTTTACCGCGGCCGCCGGCCACCCCTATGTCGGCTTCTCGAGCCTCACCCGGTCCATTGACCACGCAGCCCATAACTGCGACCTTGAGCGGCGACTTCATCGTCTGGATGTAGTCCTCCACTTCCCGGGCCAGACCAAACAGATCTATCCCGGTACGACCGCAGGTTGGACAGGAGATGAGCTCCGGCCCTCTTTCGCGGATTTTCAACGACCGCAACAGTTCATAAGCCACCCGTACTTCCTCGACGGGATCCCTGGTCAAAGAGATCCGGAACGTATCGCCAATCCCCTCGCTGAGCAGAATCCCCAGGGCAACGCTGGATTTGACTGTACCGCCTATCAACCCTCCGGCTTCGGTCACCCCAAGATGCAGCGGATAATCAAGCATCTCTGAGAGTGCCCGATAGGCGTTTATGGTGGTGAGCACATCGGCCGATTTTATCGAGACCTTCATCTCATGGTAACCGAATCCCTCTACCAGTTGGACATTTCTCACGGCACTTTCAATGAGGGCCTGGGGATTGTCGGCGGTCGGGTATCCGTGGCGTTCAAGCAGATCCTTCTCGATGGAGCCGCTGTTGACTCCAACTCGAATCGGCACCTGGTGCTGTGCGGCTGCATCGACAACCTTCCGCAGGTTATCAGGACCGCCGAGATTGCCCGGGTTTATCCTGATCCCCTGGGCGCCATGCTCCATTGCTGCCACAGCCAGCCGCCAGTCGAAATGGATATCGGCTATCAGAGGGATGGCAATTGCCTCGCGGATCAACCGAAGTGCACGTGCGCCATCAAGATCGGCAACCGCGACCCTGATGATCTCGCAGCCAGCGGCTTCAAGCCGATGGATCTGCTCTGCCGTCTTTTCGGTATCGGCGGTATCGGTATTGGTCATCGACTGGACGCTTATTGGCGCCCCGCCGCCGATAAGAAGATCGCCGAGTCGTATCTGTCTCGTTTTGCGCCTGATGATCATCTTTTTCTATCCTGACTTGAGCGGACTTACCAGGCTTAGTTGAGCATCCGATGAGCGGACATATTCAGGCGTGGCCCGATCGAGATCGAGATAGCTACCCGCGGCCTGGGCGCTCGAGGCCAAAAACCCGATATTGACCGCTGAGGGTGCACTGACCCAGGGCAGCAGTTCCGCCGTATCACCAAGAAGCTGGCTAAATAACTCATTATAAACACACACGCCGTCACCCGCCATCGTCACTGGTTCGTTAATCAGCCTTGCAAGCTCTTCCGGTGCCATCACAGCCGGCTTCGAACAGCGCACCACGGTCTGGTCGGGCTTGCTGCGGTAAAAGCAGCAGTAGACCTCTTTCTTCCTGGCATCCATGGCCACGCAGACGAGACGTTGCGAACGGACTGATGCGGCCACCGCGTCGAGCGAACTGATACCGATCAACGGCAGGCCCGTGCCATGGGAGAGCCCTTTGGCAGTGGCCATACCGATACGCAGTCCGGTGAAACTGCCGGGGCCGGTACCTACGGCCAGGGCCGCGATATCGGAGATACTCATTTCCGTGGTCTGCAGCAGCCAGTCCAAGGATCCCAGGAGCCTTCGAGAGTGGCTTACACCGGAAGCAAAACTGAGCGATCCCACCACCCGGCCGCTGCTCCTGTCCCCCCGGGTAATGGCCACTGAACAATTACTGGTTGCCGTATCGAACGCAAGTATGGCCGGCGCTGAGGTCATTGGCTGAAGATCCTGACAATATCGTTGTAGAAGACGAACAGCATCAGGGTGCCAAGCAGGGCGATGCCGATCTGTTGGGCCATGATCTGGGCCCGCTCATTGAGCGGCTTTCTGCGGATACCCTCAATGGTCAGAAATACCAGATGACCACCGTCGAGTATAGGAATCGGCAGCAGGTTGAGAATGCCCAGGTTGACACTCAGCAGCCCCATGAAATGGGCCAGGTTAAGCCAGCCGGCCCGGGCCTGCTCGCCGGCCAGTTGAGCGATCAGAATGGGGCCTCCGAGTTCGGAAGCCGGAACCACGTTCTGGATTATTTTCACCACCCCCATAAAGGTCAGATAGATAAACATCCAGGTCTGCCACACTCCCGCCTGCAGCGCTTCGAAGAGTCCAGCCCTGCGGTAGTCGATCTGCTCTTTCTTGACGATGCCAATCATAAACCGCTGCTCGACCTCTTCACCAAAGACATTGGTGACGCTGTCGATTCGTGGAGCGACATTAATAACCAGTTCTTCTCCACCTCGCACCACAGTGAATTGGAGTTCTCTCCCCTCGCTTTCAGACACAGTGGTGAGCACCTCCATCCAGCTGGCAATCTCCCGGCCATCTATGCCGATTATCCGGTCCCCCGCCTCTATCCCGGCTGCGAATGCCGGAGATTGGGGGCTTACCTCGCCAATCTCCGTCGTATCTCTGTTCTCCGGGATTCCCATTACCAGAAAAATGAGAAAGAAGAGGAGAACTGAAAAAAGCAGGTTGAACACGGGGCCCGCCAGAACGATGAAAAACCGGTTCCAGACGGGCTTGGCGGCGAACGAGCGCTCCTGATCCTCCTCTTTCCCAGCTTCATCAGGATTCTCTCCGAGCATCTTGACATAGCCTCCAAGGGGGAAGGCCGAAATCAGGTACTCTGTTTCACCCACCGTTCTGCTGATCAGCTTCGGCCCAAATCCCAAAGAGAATTTGAGTACTTTGACCTGGAACAGCTTGGCGACCAGAAAATGACCAAGTTCATGGACGAAAATGAGAATACCGAGAACAACAATAAAGGAAACCAGCGTATTCATGATGTATATTTTTCGAGAAACGTTCTGATAGAGTTACTTTGGTATTAGTGATTCGGCGATTTTTCGGGCTTCGCTGTCGGCTTCGATCAGGTTTTCCAGGTCCAGGTCAGCCCCGCCCTCGATGCGGGCCATGGTCTGCTCGACAATGGAGGAGATCTGGGGAAACGATATCCTCACCTCGAGAAAAGCAGCCACTGCAACCTCGTTTGCCGCATTCAGCACGGCACTGCTTACCCCTCCCTTTTCAAGGGCCTGGAAAGCCAGACGCAGCGCTGGAAAGCGGCTATAGTCCGGCTCGTAGAACTCAAGATCACTGCATTGCCACAGGTTCAGCGGTTTCAGCCCCAGGGCGATGCGCTCCGGATAGGAAAGAGCGTAGGCAATGGGAATCTTCATATCCGGAACTCCAAGCTGGGCCAGTACCGACCCATCCTGATACTCAACCAGGGAGTGGACGATGGACTGGGGATGCACGACCACGCTGATAGATTGCGGCTGCATACCGAAAAGCCAATGGGCCTCGATGACCTCCAGCCCTTTATTCATCATGGTGGCCGAATCAATGCTTATCTTTTTTCCCATGGACCAGTTCGGGTGATTGAGCGCCTCATCACAGGTAACTCTGCGCAGATCCTCAAGCGGGGTATGCAGAAACGGCCCACCTGAAGCGGTGAGAATAAGCTGGGAGACGTCCTCGCGCCGGCCGGCTTCGAGCGCCTGAAAAATGGCGCTATGCTCTGAATCGATGGGCAGCAGTCGGACCCGGTTGTCGCGCACTTTCTGCATCACCAGCCTACCGGCAACGACCAGCGTCTCTTTGTTGGCCAGACCGATGTCTTTTCCCGCCTCGATGGCGCCGATGGTGGGCAGCAGGCCGGCAGCACCCACCACCGCACAGATGGTCATGTCGACTCCATTGAGGGCAGCCACCTCCACATTCCCTTCGGTCCCCCAGACGATCTTATCCGCAAACTCCGAGGGGAGCAAGGCTGCAAGCTGCTCAGCGTAGTCTTCGTTGAGCACCGAAATCAGTTTCGGCTTGAATTCGAGAACCTGATCGCTGAGAAGTTTGACGTTGCCCCCGGCGGCCAATCCAAGTATCTGAAACCGATCGGGAAACTGACGAACAATGTTGAGAACGTTGATGCCGATGGAGCCGGTAGAGCCGAGCAGGGAGAGATTCTTCATCAAAAACCTGAATAGATGAGCATGTAGTAGAGAACGGGACCAGCCAACAGCAGGGAATCTATGCGGTCGAGCACACCACCGTGACCGCCGAGCAGCGTTCCCGAATCCTTGACCTGATAGCCACGTTTTATGACCGATTCCACCAGGTCCCCCACCATCCCGGCCAGTGCCAGAACAATGGCCAGCACAGCAAC
Source organism: Desulfobulbaceae bacterium (assembly GCA_024640625.1). Taxonomy (GTDB): domain Bacteria; phylum Desulfobacterota; class Desulfobulbia; order Desulfobulbales; family Desulfocapsaceae; genus JABDQA01. Next base: position 20,759 of record JAHEER010000032.1, on the reverse strand, counting down.
AAACCAGATGGGTGCGGCCACCGGGAAGATCAGAGAGAACGTGAGCCCCGCCGCCACTCCTCCGACTATTCCACCGACACCACCCTCAACGGTTTTATTGGGACTGATGTTGGGACATAGTTTGCGCCTGCCCAGGCGGGAACCGATAAAATAGGCACCGGTATCGGATCCGGCGGTAATCGCGGTAAGGATGATCAACCAGGAAGCCCCGTCTTCACATCCCCTGAGCAGAACCAGATGTGAGGCGAAAAAACCGACGCAGACGAGACCCAGGGCACCTCTCGTCAAGACGGTCAGCGGCGCCTCGAAGCGCTGGTAGTGTCTGAACACATACAGGGCCAGGGCGATAAAACCGAGCAGCAGACCGGCCGGGGCGACAGCCTCGAATTGTCGGCAGAAGAGGGCGCCTAGTATGGGTGAAATGAGGATAAGGGGCAGCAGGACGCGGTCCGATTCATACAGATAATCAGCAAACGCCATTCTGCAGTACTCGCGGCTGCCGAGGTAACCGATAGCCACCATGCTCACCCAGAAGAGCTGAAATGAGCCCAGCGCCAGCAGGAGCAACCAGCCCAGCGCCAGCAATATGCCAGGTACGGTGCGGCTCATGACTTTTTACCCGTAACCTGCTCTCCGGTTTTTCCGAACCTGCGCTCCCTTTTCTGGTAGTCGAGCAAGGCCTCGAGGTAGGCCTGTCGCCTGAAATCCGGCCACATGGTTTCGGTAAAATAGATTTCCGCGTAGGAGGCCTGCCAGAGTAGGAAATTTGACAGACGCTGCTCTCCCCCGGTTCTGATCAGCAGATCGGGATCGGGCTGCCCCGCTGTATAGAGCTGCTCGGAGAAAATCCGGTGGTCGATCTGCTCAGGTTTCAATTTCTTTTCGAGGCAACGTCGAGCTAATTGTTTCACGGCCAGGCAGATTTCGTCGCGGGCTCCGTAACTGAGGGCCAGATTGAGCACCATTTTGTCGTTTCCGGCTGTGCGGTTGATTGTATCCTCCAGGGTCCGGCGTACACCATCGGGCAGCCTGGAGGTCTCACCGAGGCAATTGAGGCGGATCTCGTTTTTCTCCATTCTGCTCAGTTCCGAGATCAGATAGGATTTGAGAATATTCATCAGACCTGAAACCTCCTGCTCGGGACGATTCCAGTTTTCTGAAGAGAAGGCGTAGAGGGTCAGGTGACCGATACCAATCTCGCGGGACATCTCGACGATCTCCCGTACCGAGTCGGCACCCACTTTATGACCGTAGATTCTCGGTTTTCTGCGACTCTTGGCCCAGCGGCCGTTGCCGTCCATAACGATAGCGATATGGCGGGGTAGACGATCCGCATCGAGGGGGGCTGCATCACTCATGAATGGGTATCAGGACGGCGAAACGGCAATCGTGCACCTCTCAAACGTCCATTACCTCTTTTTCCTTCGACCCGCTTATTTCGTCTATCTGGGCGATGTAGTCATCGGTCTCGGATTGGGCGTCATCTTGGAGTTTGAACAAGTCGTCCTCGGAGATTTCCTTGTCTTTTTTCTGCTTTTTCAGCTGATCGATGGCCTCTCGACGGATATTTCTGATCGCCACCCGAAACTCTTCAGCGATCTTCTTGACCTGCTTGACCAGTTCCTTGCGCCGCTCCTCGGTCAACTGGGGTATGTTCAGGCGAATGATTTTTCCGTCACTGGCGGGTGTCAGACCGACATCTGATTTCAAAATTGCCTTCTCTATGGCACCCAGCACCTGGGGGTCCCAAGGTTGAATGGCGATGGTTCGACTCTCGGGGATGGTCAGGGTACCGACCTGGTTGAGCGGCATGGTACTGCCGTAGGCCTCTACCTGAATGCCGTCGAGCAGGGCCAGCGATGCCCGGCCGGTGCGGACCTTGGCCAGTTCGTTCTTGAAGGCCTCGACACTTTTTTCCATCTTTTCAGCCATTTCCAATATCACATCGCTCATTTTCTCACCCGTTTCGTTGAATTGAAATTGGTCTTTTATTCCGAGCTGATCAACGTTCCCACATTTTCGCCAAGCACCGCTTTTCTGACATTGCCGGGCACGGTCATATTCATCACCAGGATAGGCTTTTTTTCTTCTTTGGCGAGGGCGATTCCTGCCGCATCCATTACCCGAAGTCCCTGCTTGAGCACCATATCGTAGGTAAGCCGGTCATATTTCACCGCATCCGAATATTTTACCGGATCTTTATCATAAACGCCATCAACCTTGGTAGCCTTGATGATCAGATCGGCGTCAATCTCCAGTGCTCTGAGCACGCCGGCCGAATCGGTTGTGAAATAGGGGTTTCCGGTACCGGCGGCGAAGATAACTGTTCTCCCCTTTTCCAGATGCCTGGTCGCTCTGCGCCTTATGTATGGTTCACAGACAGACTGCATCGGAATTGCCGACTGTACCCTGGTGTCGACCCCGCAGCGTTCCAGTGCGTCCTGCAAGGCCAGGCTGTTCATCACCGTGGCCAGCATTCCCATGTTGTCAGCGGTTGAACGATCCATACCCTTACTGGCACCGGCCACGCCTCTGAAGATATTGCCGGCCCCGATAACCAGGCCGGTTTCAACCCCAAGAGCAACGATGGCTTTGATCTCCGAAGCGACAAAATCGATTACGGTGGTGCTGATTCCGAACGAATTGTCGCCCATCAGCGCCTCACCGCTCAGTTTCAAGAGTATTCGCCGATATCTGACCTGCATCGAAGCACCCCCGTTCTGTTTTGAACGGCTCCGCTCTCAGACCGGAACCGCAGTCCGACTACTCCACACCAATCTGAAAGCGGGCGAAACGTTTTACGGAAATATTCTCGCCCATTTTACCCACACAATCGGTCAACAGATCCTGAACACTGAGATCGGGATCCTTGACATATTTCTGCTCGAGCAGACAGATTTCAGCAAGAAATTTATCGATTTTCCCGGAGACGATTTTCTCTACGATGTTCTCCGGCTTGCCGGATTCGAGCGCCTGCTGGACATAGATGTCCTTTTCCCGGGCCAGGACATCGGCGGGCACGTTTTCACGGTCGATGGCCACCGGATTGGAGGCCGCGATGTGCATCGCCAGATCGCGCGCCAGTTCACGGAATTGATCGGTTTTGGCAACGAAGTCGGTTTCACAATTAAGTTCAACCATCACGCCAAGCTTTCCGCCCGCGTGAATGTATGTTTCAACAACGCCTTCTGATGTGGCTCGGCCCGCACGTTTGGCGGCAACGGCAAGTCCTTTTTTACGGAGTAGGTCAACCGCTTTTTCCATATCCCCGTCAGTTTCATTGAGGGCCTTTTTGCAATCCATCATTCCGGCGCTGGTCTTATCGCGCAGTTCTTTTACCATCTGGGTGGTAATTTTCATGATAATCCTCCGTACAGCACTGCACCACCTCGCCAGTAGATGCAGGTCTTCTTATCTAGTAGATGATTAACTTCAACCAGGTACGGCAAAACTCGACCAAAAGCAGGATCAGGCGTTTTTGCCGCCAACGAAAAGGGGCTGTCTGACGACTGCCCCTCTGATTCTATCGCCCGTGTGCTGGCTAATGATGGCTACTCAGCAGCGTTCTCTGATTCTTCCGTCTCAGTAGCTTCTTCCATGGCGCTGTCCTGATCAGTATCAGCCATTGCCGCTTCCAGCGCCTCTTCCGACGCCTCCTCACCATCACGCATCGCCTGTCCCTGCAGAACCGCCTCGGCAACGTAGTGGCACACAAGCTTGATCGCCTTGATGGCGTCATCGTTGCCCGGTATCAGGTAGTCGATGCCATCCGGGTCGCAGTTAGTATCAGTAATTGCAATGATCGGGATACCGAGCTTTTTGGCTTCGTTAACAGCAATCGCCTCGGCCTTGGGGTCGACCACGAAAACAGCAGTTGGGAGCACCCGCATATCTTTAATGCCGCCCACATTGCGCTCCAATTTTATGCGCTCCTTCTCCATCATCAGAATTTCCTTTTTGGGAAACCTGTTGATCGAGCCGTCCGCCTGCATGGATTCGATCGACTTGAGCCGATCGACACTGGTTTTAATGGTCTGAAAGTTGGTCATCATACCGCCGAGCCAGCGATGGTCAACATAGTACATGTTGCAGCGCTTGGCTTCCTCGCGGATGATTGCCTGGGCCTGGCGCTTGGTACCTACGAACAGCAGCGCTCCTCCACCGGAAATTTCCTGGGTGATGAACTCGCAGGCTTTATCAAACATGCGCTTGGAAATATCCAGGTTGATAATATAGATGCCGTTTCGCGGCCCATAGATGTAAGGTTTCATCTTGGGGTTCCAACGTCTGGTCTGGTGACCGAAATGCAGCCCCGCTTGCAGCATCTCTTTTACACTTGCGTTTGCCATGATAAACCTCCTTCTGGTTGTTCCTCCATTCCCCGATGATCGGCTCTCGGCCGACACCAGATTGGCAGGGAATGTGTGTATTTACTGGCTTTCACTATATGCCCCAAAATGGTTGGCGCAAAATATTCTCTTCTAACATAAAAACTGCCTTCCTGCAAGCACCTGACGGGTACTCTTTCTCCACCTTTGAGCATCTTATCGCCTCACCAGTGAAGATCTCCCGCCCAGGATATCTTTGAGCCACTCAAAACCGAATTTCAGCAGTTCCGCATCATCTCCTGCAATTCTTTTTTTGTGCTCCCGGTTAAGTCGGTAGTGGTCGACGAGACGCTGTGCCTCGGCAAATGTTCTGAAACCGTCGATATCGTAACAGACCATAAAGGCCATCTGCTGTTTGGGGCCGCCGCTGCCTTCGCCCTTCCAGGGGTTGGAACCGAACAGGGTATCGACTTCGGCCCAGCGGTCATTCACCTGGTTAAACTGTTCAAGGTGCTGGCTTCTGAGCCACTGCTTAACCGTGTTCTGCTGCGGTTCATAATGACCTTTACAATAGTCGTGATTGGTCAGGAAGTAAAAATCCTCTGGTTGACCACTTGCACATCTTCTGTCTACGGCCCGTTCGAGCGGATACGTTCGGCAGGCGGTGGGTCTGTCCTCATAGACGGTGCAGCCCTGTTCATTCAGAAAGGGACACTGCTTTTCTTTACCGGTTGAAGCAAGCTTGAGAATCACGGTCGGGAAGTAGGGATTGGAGCCCTTCTTCAATTCCGTGTGAGTGCGCATGAACGTTTCGGAATCGATTGCCAGCCGTGTTCTCAACCTGATGATATCGTATGGATAGAGATCGAGTTCAACGTTTTTACAGCAGACGGTGAAACAGGATACGCCTGGGTGACATTTAAAGGTGAATTCCCCGCCGCCCAGCGGCCGCATTCCTTCTGGAAATTTTCTTGATTCGGTCATGACCTCAAAATGCAAAAAAGCTGACATGAACCAGGTTCAGTGCCAGCTTTTCAGTGCGATATGGGTGCAATAAAATCAGCTTTCGTCTTCTTCGCCCAGATCTTCCTCGTAACCCACCAGTTCAATGATCGCCATGGGAGCGGCATCCCCCTGCCGGTTACCGGTCTTTATGATCCTGGTATAGCCGCCTTGGCGGTCGGCGAATTGGCTCTGAATCTCGTCAAAGAGTTTGGCCACCACGTCTTTGCTTTGCATATAGCTCAGGGCCTGACGTCTGGCGTGCAGATCACCGCGTTTGGCCAAGGTTATCATCTTCTCGGCAATGGGTCTCAGCTCCTTGGCCTTTTTTTCGGTGGTGACAATGCGCTCGTGTTCGAACAGGGAGGTAACCATGTTCCTGAACATTGCCTTGCGATGCGAGCTTGTACGGCCGAGCTTTCTGCCGGATTTTCCATGTCTCATGATTCTATCCTCAACTGATTGATCTATTCCTTTTTCTTTTCAGGTATTTCCGGACGCTGCCAGTTGTCGAATTTTAGGCCGAGGGTGAGCCCCATCTCAGCCAGCAGGGTCTTGATCTCATTAAGCGATTTACGCCCGAAATTCTTGGTTTTCAGCATTTCCTGGTCGGTTTTCTGGGCCAAGTCGCCGATGAAATAAATCTCGGCATTTTTAAGGCAATTGGCCGACCGCACCGACAACTCGAGGTCCTCGACCGGTTTATCGAGATAGGGATTGAGCGGCGGCTCGTCTTTATCGGGCTCGTCCTCTTTTTCCGGTTCTGCACGTTCCTCGTTGAAATTTATGAAGATCGACATCTGATCCTTGAGGATCTTAGCCGCGTAGGCAAGCGAATCCTCTGGGGTCACGCTGCCGTCGGTCTCTATTTCCATGGTCAACTTGTCGTAGTCGGTAATCTGGCCGACCCGGGCCTGGGAGACTACGTACTGCATCCGTTTGATCGGCGAAAAGATAGCATCGATGGGAATCTGGCCGATGGACAGTTCGTCTTTTTCCTGACGTTCGGCGGGCATATACCCCTTACCCCACTCAACGGTCATTTCGGCGGAGAATTCTGTGTCACCCGTCAGCGTACAGATCAACTGATCCGGGTTCATCACCTCAACGTACGCAGAAGGGGTAATGTCACCGGCCCTTACTTCGCCGGCCCCGGTCTTCTCGACCACAATCTTCTGCGCCTCCTCACAATTGAGCTTGAGACGTATCTGTTTAATATTGAGAATAATCTCGCTCACATCCTCCATCACGTCCTTGAGTGTCGTGAATTCATGCAGCGCGCCCTCGATTTTCACCGTGGTGATGGCCGCTCCCTGAATTGAGGAAAGCAGAATCCTTCTCAAGGAATTTCCGATAGTAGTGGCAAATCCACGCTCAAGCGGTTGACAGATGATTTTGGCGTAGGAGTTCGTATGACTGTCCTTGTCCGTTTCGAGCTTTTCAGGCTTAATAAGCTCGTGCCAGTTCCGGTAAAAAGGTATGTTCTCGTCGGCAGCGTGAGTCATATCATCCCTTTATTTATAGTTTGTAAAACCCTCTTTTCCCTGGGTCGACACCAGCAGTGCAGACAGGCGGAAATAGAAACCAGGTTGTTTCCACCAGGCGAGAGTTCTCAATTGATAACGACGGATATCCCGAGTCGGTTACCCCGGGAGTCCGTCGATATTCCTTTTAATCTAATTATTTCGAGTAAAGTTCGACAATGAGCTGCTCCTGGATCGGCATGGTCAGCTCTTCTCTATTCGGCAGTGCTTTAACCGTCGAAGCATACCCTTTCTTGTCCAGTTCAATCCAACTCGGCACTCCCCGCCTCTCAACAGCATCAAGGCTTTCATTTATCAGGGTGTTGGCCCGGCTTTTCTCCTTGATGGAAACCACATCGCCCACCCCAACCTGGTAAGAAGGAATATTGACCTTTTTGCCATTGACGAGTACGTGCTTGTGCCTGACCAACTGGCGTGCCTGGTTTCTGGACGAGGCGAAGCCCATCCTAAAAACAGCGTTGTCGAGACGACGCTCAAGCATTATCAGAAGGTTCTCGCCAGTGACACCTTTCTGGAGATCCGCCTTCTTGAAATATTGGCGAAACTGACCCTCGAGCATTCCGTACATGCTCTTGACCTTTTGTTTCTCCCTGAGTTGAACCGCAAAATCAGATTGTTTCCTAAATCGTGCCTGACCGTGCTGCCCCGGGGCGTAAGCTCGACGTTCAAATGAGCATTTATCGGAATAACACCGATCCCCTTTCAAAAACAGTTTCAGTCCTTCACGTCTGCAGCGTCGACACGCCGCCCCTGTATCTCTAGCCAACTTTGCCTCCGTTGATTAAATACTGAAAAGCCTCTCAGATAAGAACAGTCTCAGCCTTTAAACGCGGCGGCGTTTAGGGGGCTTGCAACCGTTATGAGGTATCGGGGTCACGTCATAGATTCGGGTAACTTCAAGTCCGGCGTTGAGCAGCGCCCGCAGGGCGGCTTCGCGTCCTGGTCCGGGACCCTTCACTTTGACTTCCACTTTCTTCATCCCCTGGTCGGTTGCCTTCTTAGTCGCGTCGGCAACCGCGTTCTGAGCGGCAAATGGTGTGGATTTGCGGGAGCCTTTGAAGCCCAGCACACCGGAACTGCACCATGAAACCACGTTCCCCTGTTTGTCGGAAATCGTGACGATGGTATTGTTGAAGGTCGAGTAGATGTGCACGATACCTTCAGGAATATTCTTTTTTACCTTGCGCTTAGACCGGGTTTCCGTCTTTTTAGCAGCCATTCGTATCTACCTGTTGGATTAGTGAATTTATTTCCGGCGTACGGCACCGCGACGGGGGCCTTTTCTGGTCCGGGCGTTGGTTTTGGTTTTCTGCCCTCTCACCGGCAGTCCCTGACGATGGCGCCTGCCTCGATAGCAACCCAGATCCATCAGCCGCTTTATATCCATGGACACTTCCCTGCGCCTGTCGCCCTCGACGATGTACTGATCCTCGATCACCTTACGGATCCTGTTTATATCGTCGCCGCTGAGATCGTCACTGTTCATCGTGTAGGGTAGATCAACGGCATCGAGAATCTTCCGTGCCGAGGTCAGACCGATGCCATAGATATAGGTCAGGGCCCGATCCATATGTTTGTTTTTGGGAAGGTCAACTCCTGCTATGCGTGCCAAGATGTATCTCCTATACTCTATTTTCCGGATGGATAAGAACTATCCTTGCTTCTGCTTATGTTTTTTGACTTTGCACGACACACGGACAACGCCGTTCCGTTTATACACCTTGCAGTCGCTGCAAATCTTTTTTACCGATGACCGAACTTTCATGGTGCAACTCCTATCTCTTTTTCTTGGCGTTCTTTGCCCTGAACGTCACTCTACCGCGCGTCAGGTCATAAGGAGAAAGCTCAACAGTCACCCTGTCACCCGGCAGAATCTTGATGAAATGCATGCGCATCTTGCCGGAGATGTGGGCCAGTACCTTGTGGCCATTGTCCAGTTCCACCCTGAACATGGCATTGGGCAAAGGCTCAATGATCGTTCCTTCCACTTCTATCGCTTCTTCCTTGGCCATAAACTTTCCTGAGTTAATCAATAATCGTCAAAACAGACTACTATAATACACAGATACGAAAAAGAGAAGTACTATTTCTCCTCTCCATTAAACGGTTCCCGGGAACTCAGTACCAGCGGGCCGTCCGCCGTAACCGCAACCGAATGCTCAAAGTGGGCGGAAGGTTTCTTGTCACTGGTGACCACCGTCCACCCATCCCTCAGGACTTTCACCTTGTAGGTTCCGGCATTGACCATTGGCTCGATGGCCAGCACCATGCCCTCCTGCAGGCGGGGAGAACTGTTGTCCTGAACAAAGTTCGGAATTTCCGGACCTTCGTGTAGAGAAGTACCGATACCATGGCCAACAAACTGCCTAACTATGGAAAAGCCGTGCGTTTCAACATGGTCCTGAACAGCCGCAGAGACATCGGCAATACGGTTGCCTACCCTGACCTGCTCAATAGCCTTGTGCAGTGACTCTTCAGTGACTTTCAGGAGTTTCTCCTTGACACCATCGATAGTGCCCACCGGGATGGTCACCGCCGAATCACCGTAATAACCCTTGTAAAGGGTGCCGAAGTCAACCGAGATGATATCGCCCTTTTTAAGTTTCCGTTTCCTGGAGGGGATGCCGTGCACCACCTCTTCATTGATCGAGACGCACAAACTTCCTGGAAATCCCCGGTATCCCTTGAATGCGGGTACGGCCTTTCTCTTCTGGCAAAGATCCTCAGCTAAACGGTCGAGTTCGAAGGTGGTGATACCTGGTTCCACCGTCTTCTGCAGCATGACCAGAACTTCGGCGACTATCCTGTTTGCCTCCTCCATGACCCGGATCTCGTCACGACTCTTGATCGTAATCGATTTTCCGGCTGAATTGCTGGCCGCTGAGGACACCTGCTATCTCCTGCCCCTGATTCTCCCCTGTTTCATGAAACCTTCGTAATTTCGCATTACCAGGTGAGACTCAATTTGGGAAATCGTATCAATACCGACGCCGACCACAATCAGCAGGGCCGTGCCCCCGAAGTAGAAGGGCAGACTCAACTTGGAGATCAGAATTGTCGGCAGTACACATACTGCGCTCAGATAGATTGCGCCAATAACAGTCAACCTGGTCAGCGCCTTGTCTATAAACTCAGCGGTTCGCTTTCCAGGCCTGATGCCGGGGATAAAACCGCCGTTTTTTCTCAGATTTTCGGCCACGTCTTCGGGCTTGAACTGCACCGCCGCATAGAAGAAGCAGAAGAACACGATCAGACCGATGAAGCAGACATAGTAATAGACGGTTCCGGGCGACATGGCCGCCGAAGCCCTCTGCACCCAGTCGATCTGAATGAAGCTGCCGATGGTGGCGGGAAACATCATAATCGAGGAGGCAAAAATCGGCGGTATTACCCCTGAAACATTAATCTTTAATGGCAGATGCGAACTCTGTCCGCCATAGACCTTCCGGCCTACCACTCGCTTGGCGTATTGAATTGGAATGCGCCGCTGAGCGGTTTCGAAAAAAACGATCAGGCCAATTACACCCAACATCATTAAGACGATGAAGGGTACAAAGAAGATCTGGATCTCTCCCGCCCTCACCAGCTCGAATGAGTTGATTATAGCGGATGGACCCCGAGCCACGATACCGGCAAAGATAATCAGCGAAATACCATTGCCCACTCCACGCTCGGTCATCTGTTCACCAAGCCACATCAGGAATGCGGTACCGGAGGTGAGAGTGATCATGGTCATCAGCTTGAACTGAACGCCGGGATCCAAAACGATCATCTCCCCGCCGGGTCCGGTCATGCCTTCAAGTCCGACGGCAATGAACGAGCCTTGAATGACACTGAGCACCACCGTACCATAGCGGGTGTACTGGGTTATTTTTCGACGTCCGGACTCACCTTCTTTTTTCAGTGATTCAAGCTGGGGGATTACCACGGTAAGCAGCTGCATGATGATCGAAGCGCTGATATACGGCATGATTCCCAGGGCAAAGATGGAAAAATTCTCCAATGCACCGCCAGAGAACATGTTGAACATGCCGAACAGGGTGCCCGCATTCTGCTGGAAAAAGGCCGTCAAAGCTTCGCTGTTGATCCCGGGGGTCGGCACCTGCACACCGATCCGGTAAACGGCGAGCATCATCAGGGTGAACAGCAGCCTTTTTCTTAGTTCAGGAATCTGTGCTGCGCTTTGCAATCCGCTCATAATAGTCCTTAGATGCTAAAAAGCGGCCCTCCTATCAGGAGCGACCACTTCTGCAAACTTCTTCGCTGCTACTCTGCCGGAACCGAACTCTCAGTTACGGAACCGCCCGCTTTTTCGATCAACTCTTTGGCCTGGGCACTGATCTTCTCGACCTTGACGGTCACCGGCTTGGTGATTTCGCCATTGGCCAGAACCTTCACCTGGCGGCCGGCTTTTACCATACCAGCCTCGATCAGAGTCTCAGTGGTAATTTCCTGACCTGAGGCAAATTTATCGAGCTGAGTCAAGCTGACGATGTCGAACTCTTTGCGGAACTTGTTGTTAAATCCACGCTTGGGTAAACGCCTCTGCAGGGGCATCTGACCGCCCTCAAAGCCAGGCTTAGACTTATAGCCCGAACGGGATTTGGCGCCTTTGTGACCACGCCCTGAGGTTTTCCCGAGTCCGCTGCCAGGCCCCCGACCAACCCGCTTACGATCTTTTTTCGATCCCTTCTGGGGAGAGAGATTGGAAAGTGATATCATTTATGCCTCCTCCACCCGAACGAGGTGCGCGACTTTCGCCAGCATTCCCCTGATTTCGGGAGTGTCCTTGCGCGTTACGGTTTTCTGCATTCTGGTCAGCCCAAGGCCGGTCAATGTTGCCCGGATCTTCTTGGTGCTGCCGATTCCGCTTTTAACCTGGGTAAAGGTAATTGTATCAGCCATCTGACTACACCTTGTTTCGAATTAATTTCTGTCTTTGAGTAGTGCTATCGGTGAACAGACCCTGCACCTATTTCAGGCGCTGATCTCTTCAACGGTTTTACCCCGCAGTTCAGCGATTTTTCGAGGACTTCTCAGTCTTCTCAAGCCGTCCAGGGTAGCTTTGACCATGTTGTGCGGATTGTGGGACCCGAGGCATTTGGTCAGGATGTTGTGCACCCCGGCTGCCTCGAGGACCGCCCGAACCGGTCCGCCGGCAATCACTCCGGTACCGGCCGATGCCGGTTTGAGCAGAACCTTGCCGGCCCCGTATCTGCCAATGATTTCATGCGGTATGGAGACCTCGCTCAGCGACACGGAACCCATGTCTCTTCTGGCCCGCTCAATTCCCTTGCGAATGGCCTCAGGTACCTGGTTGGCTTTGCCCAGCCCGTAACCCACTTTGCCTTTGCCGTCACCGACCACCACGATGGCACTGAAACTGAACCGGCGGCCGCCTTTTACAACCTTGGCAACCCGGTTAATATAAACAATCTTTTCAATGAGTTCTTCGGCCGCTTCGCCTTTCGAACGTGTAAATTCAGACAAGGGACACCCCCATTAATACAAGTTAAAATTCCAATCCGCCTTCGCGGGCTCCTTCCGAGAGAGCCTTGACGCGTCCGTGATAGAGACAACCTCCCCGATCGAACACCACACTGGAAATTCCAGCTGCTTTCGCTTTTTCGGCAATCAGCATGCCGACTTTTTTGGCGGCAGCAGTTTTTCCTTTGTCGTCTCCACCTTCAAAGCCTTTATCGAGAGTGGAGGTCGAAGCCAGCGTCGTTCCCGCCGAATCATCGATCAATTGTGCATAAATATGTTTGCTGCTCTTGAATACGCGCAAACGCGGGCGCTCGCTGGTGCCCACAACTTTCTTGCGAATCCGCTTAACCCTCTTTTTTCGGGCCACGGCGCTGGGATTTGTTTTTGCCATCGTTTTATCTCAACCAAGTAGATATCTGTCTCATTATGCTGCTGCAGCCGCACCTGTCTTACCAGCCTTGCGCTGGATATACTCACCCTCGTAGCGGATGCCCTTACCTTTGTAGGGCTCCGGTTTGCGGATGGCACGAATCTGGGCGGCAGTCATGCCAAGCGCTTCCTTGTCGATCGATTCCAGAATAATGGTGGTGTTGTTTTCCACGCTGCCCGAGACAACTTCGGGAAGTTTGAACTCCACCGGATTCGAGTAGCCGACGTTCAGGGTCAGGCTTTTGCCCGAAGCGCTGGCCCGGTAGCCTACCCCTTCGATCACCAGAACCTTTTTGAAGCCTTCGCTCACGCCTATCACCATATTGTTGACCAGCGACCGAGTCAGCCCTCTGAAGGCGTTTATCTTTTTATCGTTGTCGCCGCCGCTCACCAGAATCTGGTTATCTTCTATTTTGACCTTTAGCTCCGGACGTATGGTGCGACTCAGGCTGCCTTTCTTACCGGTCACGGAAATATCCTGACCCTTAATGTCAACCTTGACACCCGCCGGGATATCTATGGGCATTTTTCCAATTCGGGACATGTTTTCCTCCGTAAATCGGTTCGCTACCAAACCTGGCACAGAATCTCGCCGCCGGTATTCGACTTTCGAGCGGCACGGTCCGTGAGCAGTCCTTGGGAAGTTGATATGATCGCAACGCCGAGTCCGTTCAGAACCGTCGGAATGGAGTCTGCCCGGGCATACTGCCGCAGTCCCGGTTTGCTGACCCGCTTTATTCCGGTGATTACCGATTCACCGTCCGGACCATATTTCAGGTTGATCACCAGGGTGCCTTGGGGGCCGTCATCATTAACATTCCACCCCTCGATATAGCCTTCCTCCTGGAGGACTTGGGCCACATTCACCTTGATTTTCGATTTCGGCATTTCCACCGAATCGTATTTCACCATTGTTGCATTTCGTATCCTGGTCAGCATGTCTGCCAGGGGATCGCTCATCGACATAGCGAACACTCCTTATTTGATTCTCGTCATTGACTTGGTCTGCACGCTACCAACTTGATTTGGTCACGCCGGTGATCTCGCCTTTCGAGGCCAGGGTCCTGAAACAGATTCGGCAGACGCCGAATTTTCTGATATAGGCCCGTGAACGCCCGCAAAGCGGACAACGATTATATTTGCGAACCTTGAACTTGGGTTCGCGCTGCGCTCGCGCTATAATTGATTTCTTAGCCAAACCAACCTCCAATTAAGTCCTGTGTAGGCGCTTTCTTGTTCTTAATTCCTAAACGGCATTCCCATCAGCCTGAGCAGCGACAAGCCCTCGGCATTGGATGGCGCCGTGGTGACGATGGAAATGTTCAACCCCTTGATCTTGTCAATCTTATCGTAGTCGATTTCGGGGAAAATGATCTGTTCCTTGACCCCCAGAGAGTAGTTTCCACGGCCGTCAAACGCCTTTGGGGATACACCTCGAAAGTCGCGAACCCGGGGCAAAGCGACGTTGACCAGCTTGCTGAAGAAGGCATACATCTTCTCACCCCGCAGCGTCACCCGGCAGCCGATCGGCATGCCTTCCCTGAGTTTGAATCCGGCAATCGATTTCTTGGCATTGGTAACCACCGCCTTCTGGCCGGCAATCAGGGTCAGCTCCTGAGCCGCTCCTTCAACAATTTTCGGATTCTGCACGGCCTCGCCAAGTCCCATATTGAGTACGATTTTTTCGAGCTTGGGAACCTGCATGATATTTGTGTAGCCGAACTCTTCTTTTAAGGCCGGCACACAATCGTTGTAATAATAATCTTTAAGCGCACCCATGTATAACTCCTACGTCAATCGTCGCTGTGATCTTGTTATTTGCTTTCAATAGATTCGCCGCATTTCTTGCAGAAGCGAACCTTCGTTCCGTCTTCGAGCACCTTTCTGCCGACCCTGCCGGTCTGTGCACATTCGGGGCAAATGAGCTGGAGATTGGAGACGTGAATCGGGGCTTCGCGCTCGACGATCTGTCCCTGCTGACTCGCGTCTCTGGGCTTGGTATGCCGCTTGATCATGTTGATCCGTTCCACCGTTGCCTTGTTTTCGGCAGGAAATATTTTCAGAATCTTTCCCACCCGTCCTTTGTCCTTTCCGGCGATTACTTCAACCTGATCGTCCGCCTTGAGGTAATTTCTGCCTTTTGCCATGACTCTACCTATTATTGACTCTAATCTCTTGATATCGGCTCTACAGCACTTCGGGGGCCAGCGAGATAATCTTCATGAATCCCTGGTTTCTGAGTTCCCGGGCCACCGGTCCGAAAATGCGGGTGCCTATGGGCTCGCCCGCAGGCGAGAGAATGACGGCGGCATTCTCATCGAATTTCACCCAGGTGTCATCCATCCGCTTCATCTCTTTCTTGGTTCGAACGATTACGGCCGTCATGATGTCCCCTTTCTTGACCTTGGCATGGGGAATCGCTTCTTTTACTGTGACCACAACCACATCGCCGATACCGGCATATCTTTTTCTCGTGCCGCCGAGCACCCTGATGCACAGGACCTTACGCGCACCGGAATTATCGGCCACATTCAGCATTGTTTCTGTCTGTATCATTTTCTCACCTGACTCTCTAACCGCCCATAAAGGCTGTCATTCGATTGGACGGCAATGTGCTATACTGCCTGCTCAAGCACTGATTTGACGCGCCACCGTTTTCTCTTGCTCAATGGCCGACATTCCTCGATCAGTACCACATCACCGATGTTGCAGCTGTTTTCTGGATCATCAGCGAGATACTTGACACTGGTCGTGACATATTTGCCATACAGCTTGTGGCGAAATTTTCTCTCGACACGGACGACTACCGTCTTTTCCATTGCGTTGCTCACAACAGAGCCAGTCCTGGTTTTTCGTATTTTTCTATTTTCGCTCATAACGTTCACTGTGCTGTGCTGCGTTTCCCCTAGAAACTCGCTCATTAACCGAGCGCTTTTTCGTTGACTACGGTTCGAATCCGGGCAATGTCCTTCTTAATCTGTTTAAACCGCGAAGTATCTTCCAGAGGCCTCAGCTTGTGCTGGAACGAGAGGTTTCCAAGTTCCTCGCGCAGTTCAGCTTCCTTTTTGGCCAAATCCGCGTCGCTCATCTTTCTGAATTCCTCGGCTTTCATAGGGTGCTCCTCTTGGATATGACCTTGGTGCTGAAAGGCAGCTTATTGCCTGCCAGAGTCAGAGCCCGTACGGCAAGTTTCTCATCGACACCGGAGAGTTCATAGAGGATTTTGCCGGGCTTGATCGGCGCAACCCAGAATTCCGGACTCCCTTTACCTTTCCCCATCCTGGTCTCAGCCGGTTTCTTGGTGACCGGCTTGTCCGGGAATACCCTGATCCAGACCTTGCCACCACGCTTGATCTTGCGGTTGATGGCGACACGGGCGGCCTCAATCTGCTGGGCGGTCATTTTGCCCCTGCTCGTCGCTTTAAGCGCATATTCACCGAAAGAAATGGATGAGCCGCGCTGGGCGGTTCCCCGCAGCTTGCCCTTGAATACTTTTCTGTGTCTTACCTTTCTGGGACTTAACATGTCTTACTCCGAATATTATCTGAGCTGAGATCAACCGAGCTGGTGTCTCAGTTTTCCCCTTCCTGTTCGTCGAGAACCTCACCGTGGAAGATCCACACCTTTACCCCGATGATGCCATAGGTGGTGTTGGCTTCGGCCAGCGCATAATCGACATCCGCCCGCAGCGTGTGCAGCGGCACCCTTCCTTCTCGGACCCATTCAGAGCGCGACATCTCAGCACCGCCAAGGCGTCCGGCACAGGAAATTTTTATTCCCTGGACACCGAATCTCAGCGCTGAGTTGACCGCTTTTTTCATGGCCCGTCTGAAAGCCACCCTGCGCTCGAGTTGGGAAGCGATCGATTCGGCCACCAACTGGGCATCGGCCTCGGGCCTCCGCACTTCCTGGATGTCCAGAGAAACAGTCCGTTCGACGAACTGCTCGAGGTCTTTTTTGAGGGTCTCGATCTCCGCACCCTTCTTACCGATCACGATACCCGGTCGGGCAGTGAACAGCTTCACCCTGATCTTGTCGCCGGTACGCTCGATTTTGGTCTTTGAAAGCCCGGCATGATAAAGACGTTTTTTCAAATACTTGCGGATCTTCTGATCTTCAATGAGATAAGAAGAATAGTCTTTATCGGCATACCAGATCGAATCCCACGTCCGGGTGATATTCAACCTGAGTCCTATTGGATTAACCTTCTGGCCCAAAATAATCCTCCAACTGAGTAGCTTTTTGGTTTTATTTCACTTTTTCAGCTTGTTCCAATGATGACTACGCTTCGTCCAGGACCACAGTAATGTGACTGGTACGTTTAATGATTCTGGTGGCCCGCCCCATGGCCCGCGGACGAATCCGCTTTAGCGAGGGACCTCCGTCAATGGCAATCTTCTTGATAAAGAGATTGTCCACATCCACCTGATCATCCTGGGTTGCATTGGCCACTGCCGACTCGATAACCTTGCGCAGAATCTTGGCACCCTTCTTGGGGGTGAATTTCAGCGTGGTAATCGCCTGATCCACATTCATACCGCGCACGGTGTCAGCAACCAGCCTGGCCTTCTGCGGAGAAATCCGGATATATTTTCCTACGGCTTTCGTTTCCATCTTATCTGCTCCCAATACCTTGAAAATCTACGCCCTCTTACGATCCGAGGCATGGCCGTAAAAAGTCCTGGTCGGTGAAAACTCACCGAGCTTGTGGCCCACCATGTTCTCGGTAACGAAAACCGGGATGAATTTTTTGCCGTTGTGTACGGCAAAGGTCAAACCGACCATCTCGGGGGTCACGTCGGAACGCCGCGACCAGGTCTTGATTACTTTACGGGACCCGGATTCAATAGCCTGATCAACTTTCTTCAGCAGATGATCGTCGACAAACGGGCCTTTTTTGACTGAACGAGACATTATTCACTCCTTGTTATGATCTACGTTTGACTATCATCTTGTCAGACG
Organism: Desulfobulbaceae bacterium; assembly: GCA_024640625.1. Classification (GTDB taxonomy): domain Bacteria; phylum Desulfobacterota; class Desulfobulbia; order Desulfobulbales; family Desulfocapsaceae; genus JABDQA01. Next base: position 3,007 of record JAHEER010000032.1, on the reverse strand, counting down.
CTTTGTTCCTTCTCGTCTTGTAACCTTTGGTCGGCTTACCCCACGGCGTGCATGGATGGCGTCCGCCTGAACTCTTGCCTTCGCCGCCGCCCATGGGATGGTCTACCGGGTTCATCGCCACACCGCGAACGCTGGGACGTTTGCCGAGCCAGCGGGTGCGGCCGGCCTTACCCAGTTTGGTGGACTCATGCTCTCGGTTGCCTACCTGGCCAATACAGGCCCGACACAGATGGTGAAATTTTCTCACCTCGCCAGACGGCAGCCGCACCAGCACGTGGCTGCCTTCCTTGGCCATCAGCTGAGCGGAAGCCCCGGCGCTGCGCACCAGCTGCCCCCCCTTGCCGATTTTCATCTCGATATTGTGAATAATGGTACCCAGCGGAATGTTCGCCATCGGCAGACAGTTGCCGGGTTGAATATCGACGTTGTCTCCGGCAACAACCTGGTCGCCTACGGCGATGCCGTCAGGGGCCAGTATGTATTTCTTCTCGCCGTCGAGGTAGCTGAGCAGGGCAATATTGGCAGACCGGTTCGGGTCGTACTCGATCGACACGACCTTGGCGGTGATATCGGTCTTATTGCGTTTGAAATCAATGATCCGGTATTTGCGTTTGTGCCCTCCGCCGCGATGACGCGAGGTAATCCGTCCGTAATTATTGCGGCCCCCACTCTTGGAGAGACTTGTCACCAGGCTTCTTTCAGGCCCATTGGTCGACAAGTCCGGATTTGTGGTTGACACATGATGTCTTTTACCGGGTGACGTTGGTTTATATGTTTTTATGGCCATGATTTCCCAATCGCTCCATCCTTTGCGTTGGCTGTTAGTTGCTTCGGTTACTCATTACGGTCGCCTTATGCTACAACTCGTCGACGAAACTGATCTCTCCTTCACTCAGCGTCACGTAGGCTTTTTTCCAATCCTTGGTGTAACCGATATAACGCCCAACTCTCTTCTGCTTGCCGCGCATGGAAGCTGTACGGACATTGCCGACTTTGACTTTGAACATTTTTTCAACAGCTTCCTTAATCTCAATTTTGTTTGCTTCAGGGTGAACCTTGAAGACTACCTGATTCTTCAGTTCCTGCTGCAAACTCGCCTTCTCGGTGAGACAGGGGCCCTGTAAAATAGTGTGAATGTTTTTCATGCCGTGAACCTCTCTTCCAGCCTCTCGATGGCAGGCTGCAGGACTACAAGTTTCTCATGCAAGAGGATATCGTAGACATTCACGCCATCTGTCTTCATGACCTTGTAACCCGGCACGTTGCGCGAGGATTTGCTGAGTTCTTCGTTGTCTGCATCTACAACTATGAGTGCGTTGTTGAGCTCGAGTACATTCATAATGGAGACAAACTCTTTGGTTTTGATCGCCTCCAAGGTGAAATCGTCGAGAACAACTAGATTACCCTCCTGATACCGGGCCGACAGGGCCATCGCTACCGCCTGTTGCCTCACCTTGCGGTTGAGCTTGAAGCTGTAGTCGCGTGGCTTGGGACCAAAGGCAGTGCCGCCGCCGCGCCAGATCGGCGACTTCCTCGTGCCCGCCCGAGCCCGACCTGTACCCTTCTGGCGCCAGGGCTTGGCTCCAGACCCCTTCACCTCTTTACGGGTCTTGGTGCTGGCTGTTCCAGCCCGACGCGCGGCCCGCTGCTGACGGACCACATCGTGGAGTACGTAGGTTTTAACCTCACGATTGAAAACCTGGTCATTGAGCTCAACCTCTCCGACCTTCTCATTCTTTATATTTTTTACTTCTACCGTTGACATTTGTATCTCCTTGGACCGCTTCGAACTGCCAGCTAGAGGGTAAAGATTTTCAGCAAACCGTTCTTGGCCCCGGGGACGGAACCTTTTAAGAGCACGACATTCTCATCGGGCCGCACATCGATCACCGTGATGTTCTTTTTCAGGACCGTATCGTTGCCCATGCGTCCCGGCATTTTTTTACCTTTTACAACCCTGGCCGGCCAGGCACTGCAGCCGATCGAGCCAGGCGCCCGGTGAAAGCCGGAACCGTGGGCCGCACCGCCGCCCTTGAACCCGTGGCGCCGCATGACGCCCTGAAAACCGCGCCCCTTGCTCTTGCCCTGGACATGCACCAGCTCGCCAATTTTAAAAACGGTGTCCAACGGCAACTCCTGGCCGACTTCAAACTCTTCAGGGTTCTCTACGCGAAACTCGCGTATGTGGTAGAATCCGTCCGCTCCCGCTTTTTTAAAATGACCGGCCTGGGGCTTGTTCACCCGGCTGGCCTTCTTGGCTCCAAAACCAAGCTGGATGGCGTTGTAGCCCTCTTTCTCAACGGTCTTTATCTGTAGAACCGTGCAGGGGCCGGCTTCGACAACGGTTACCGGAATGGCAAATCCCAGCTCGTCGTAAACGCGGGTCATTCCAACTTTCTTACCCAACATACCTAGTGTCTTTGGCATAATCGTACCCGATGCTTCAATTAATCTGTCTTTTCTGCTGATTACGGCAACTTGATCTCAACGTCCACACCGGCAGAGAGCTCTAGCTTCATCAACAGATCAATGGTCTGCTGGGTCGGTTCGAGAATGTCAAGCAGCCTCCGGTGCGTCCTCATTTCGAACTGCTCCCTCGACTTCTTGTCAACGTGGGGCGAGCGGAGAATACAGAACTTCTTGATCGAAGTCGGCAGTGGAATGGGCCCGGCCACGGATGATCCGGTCCGGCGCGCCGTGTCAACAATCTCGTGGGTGGATTGATCCAGCAATTTATGGTCATACGCCTTGAGGCGAATGCGAATTTTCTCTGTCGGTATCATCTCTGCACCTTAGCCTGATATTTCACTGATAACGCCGGCACCTACCGTGCGGCCGCCCTCGCGAATCGCAAAGCGCAAACCAACGTCCATCGCTATCGGCGTAATCAACTCCGCCTCGATCGACACGTTGTCGCCCGGCATTACCATCTCTACTCCCTCGGCCAAGGTCACCACTCCCGTCACGTCCGTCGTGCGGAAGTAAAACTGGGGACGATAGCCATTGA
>JAHEER010000111.1 GCA_024640625.1 Desulfobulbaceae bacterium | reverse complement strand
GCCAGCAACTCCTGTGCACGATCGCCATGCTGGAGAGAATCTCCCAGATGGAATTGCCCCGGACAACGAGGCTATCCGAAGACGCCCCGCGGGAAATGCTCATCCGCCATCTCTACAGCGATGTCTGGACGAAGGATAATAATCCCAAGGGTGAGGAGTTCATCAAATTTGTCCATCATCATTTTATCCTTGCCGGGATTCACCTCTCCAGGGAAAACGTTACCCGACTGGTATACAACATTCCCGATGAGCTATTCCAGATCTACGAGAGCTTCAGAGGCAAAGGAGATAAGGAGACAGATTCTGAGTGAAGGTTATTATGGAAAATTTTCAGATATAGTGATGCCCTGAGCTGCTTAATCGATATGCCTTTGCCCGCGGTGAAGGTAAAGTTCCCCGCTTTTTTAAAAGAAGATATCGTAAACGCGTCGTCTGTCAGGAGGCGATCGAAAGTATCAGGCGAAGAGCCCCATTATTTCAGAAAAATTGCGCCTCAAGAAAGATAAAATGGGTTTGGGTCTGGCCCGTTTTCCATTACCAATGGGTTTTCAGAAACGGGAGCCGGGTTCTTGGAGAAAGGCTTTTTCTTCCTGGGTCGAGTCTCTCCCCAGAATTTCGTTTCGGTGGGGATAGCGGCCGAATCTTTCGATAATCCTCTTGTGTTTGAGCTCGAATTCCAGGCTGGAGGATTCTCCTAGCCGGCGGTAGAGCATCTCCGCCAGGTCGTGGATTACAAGAGATTCACTGTGCATAAATGGCAGATAGAGAAAGGATCTCTCTCTCATGTCCAGCGGTGTATCTATTCCCAATGAGATTGCTTCCTGGGAAAGAATCAGTGCCATTTGATCCTGGGAAAAGGCCTTGGGGGTTTCCCGGAACATGTTTCTTGAAAACTGATCCAGAACAATAATTTCTGCGAGTCTTCCCCGGGGGTATTTTCTCCACTCGAACAGTTCGCACCTGACCGCCTGGTCGTGAACGTTCGAGAATCGATCTCTGATCAACTGATCGAATTTATCGTCCTTGGCCCACCATTGGCGCGGCTCTATTTCCTTGAACCAAAAGCTCAAGACATCCTGGTACATGCTCAAGTCTCCAAGTGAGTGCAATTTTGATTTTTTCACCTAGCCACGTGTCGGCTATCGCCTCTGCTGCTGTCAAAGATAAGCACCAATCGTCACTTAGCAGAGTAAAAGGCGGCTGGTTCTCACCACGTTGCGGGCAAGAACAGTTTTGATTCCGCCTGGTGAGCATGGGGGTGAGAAAATGATTATCTTGTGAGTTGGAAAGTAGTGAGCAACCAAGTTTGTGACTCCTGTATTCGATTAAACGAGCTGGAAAAAATCGTTCAATCATGATGCTGAAACGGAGGGTAAGATGAGACTAAAAAATATCTTGATTTGCGTCATTCTTGCGGGGCTTTTCGTCTTTCCCATGAGTGCAAGCTCGGAGAAAGAAACGGAACGTTGGACATACGGACCCTGGCAGACCGAGGCTATGCTCTCTCTGGGAAATGAAGTTCTCATCGTTGATTACGGTCAGAATGGGCTGTGGAGTTATAACGGAGCCTGGATTCGGCTTTCCCACCTGGATCCGCTGCGCATGGTGAAATGGGGTGAATCTGTTCTGGTGGTCGATTTCGGCTCTCACGGACTGTGGAAATTGGATCAGGCCGAATGGGTTAAAATCGCCTTGTGATCTTCGCTGAGCTTCTCAACAACCAGAATTCTCTACAACCTTGGTCGTTCGCCGAACAAGTTCCTCGCTCTTGCCCGGCTGAAGAGCTGCAAATCTTTGTCTCCTGCCGTGCCTGCGATCTCAGGTAATTTCTATCCTGCTTCAAGGGTGCTGTCCTGGCTGTAAAGATTGGCCGCTGCCAGGGTCAGGGCCAGAACGGAAGGCCCGATAATCAGTCCCCAGAAGCCCAGCGAAGCTATGCCGGCAAGTATCGCCAGCAGGATGAGTATTTCATTCATTCGATATTCAAACCCGAAGATTTTCTTTAAGAAACCGATAAACAACATTCTCAACATGTTGTCGATTAAAAAACCCATCACTACCCAGGCAAAGGCCAAAATTATCAGGGCGTTGAGCAGATTGCCGGAAAATAGTTCAAGAGCTACCACCGGCACATAGACCAGTGCTGCACCGACGATGGGAATCACCGAGCAGAAGCCTGCCAGCACACCGAGATAGAAGGCGCTGTAATTCCCCACGAAACTCATCAGTACACCAAAGGCCAGGCCCTGGGCCACCATATTGAAAAGGGTGCCGTAAAAGACCACGGCAACCGTGCCGGTGCACTCTCGATAAAGATAATTTTGATGTTCCCGGCTGATCGGTGTCAATTCGGCGAGGAATTGCAGAATCTTGCTGCTGTAAGCATTGAGCAGAAAGTAGAAGACCAGAATCCAGACTATCTGAACCAGCAGGTCGCCGGCTCCCCTGGCGAAGCCGACGGTGGCATCGAAAGCTGCATCGATGGCGGGGCCTCTGATAAAAGATAAGCCTTCTTCCTTTATGTGTTCCAGCGGCTCCTTGAGAAGCGGGAAATTGTCCAAAAAAGCAACCGCCTTGTCGACCATGGCGGTCAGGGTGGATTTGAGCTGTTCAATATCGACGGTCGCTACCTTGTCATAGGTCATTGAAATAAAATAGAGCAGGGGAACGAAGAGCATGACCAGAAACAGAGCACTCATCAGGAATGCACCGAAAAACTCCCTGTTGCGATGCATGAAGCCTTGTGTTTTATCATTTTTAAGCATTCTGGTGAAGCCGGCGAAGATGTGGCTGGTTGCCAGCGCCAGTACCGCGGCCACCAGGATGAAATGAAGATAGGACTTGAAGATCCACAGGGATGCCAGAATAAGTGCCAAGGTCAGCCAGGTAAGAAATTTTCTGTTGTCAACGTGAGTGGTCATGGTTCATCCTCCTTCGGAGTCTGATGGCTTTTGCGGCTGCTCGGATCGCTGGGCATCCCGGTCGGGTGGCTGTAAGTTCCTGAAAAAATACCGCAGAAGCCATGAATAATCAAACAGTTGTAAATCAATTGTGGAGCCCGGCCATGGAGGCGGCCAACCTTCCAGGGGTGTTCAGCAAAGGAGCGAACCGGGGTTTGCTGGCGGCCTGTAGAAGAGGGAGCAGCCAGCGTCATCGGCGAGCCAGTCTATTTCTGGAAATTCGACAGCTCTAGAAAATCGCGCGCGGACTGTCCTGCTCAGGCACCTTTGTGGATTATGATGGTGAGGGGTTGAGTTATGTGCAGACCGACATAAAGTATCGAAGAATTGAGACTCATATAACACAATCCAGATTATTGTTCGCCGTTTTTGAAGCAGTTCACTGTCGCTATGCGATTGACCTCGGTTGTCGTGTTGGAAAGGGAATGGCGGAAAAGACAAGCTGCAAGACTGATAGATTCATCAAGATCATCACTCCCGACAATGATTATCCAACCATGTCTGCGAGTCCACCCCGCAGGACCACGCGATAATTTCACCAGTACGGGCGGCATCTTTCAAACCGGAGCCTAGACAGCAGGGAAAACACCCGCATGCCAGGCTTTGGCTCAACTTGAAGGGAGAAAATTCATGACACACGAGCCCAGTTTCGAAGAGAAGGTAGAGCAACTCAAACAGAAGGTCAGAAATATGGCGGATGACGCCGACACGGCTCTCATCGAAGAGACGGCCCAGCGCCTTGAAAAGCTCAATTATGCACCGCCAGTCATCATCTCAATCGACAAGTTTTTGCGACTGACCAGAGATTCTCTGCTTGAAGAGATCGACAGGATTCTGGCCTTGCCCGACGCAGAGGCCTGTGCTTTGGCACCGGATGAGCCTAAAAAGTGCCAGGATTTACGGCTCCAGTTCATTTCTGTGCAGATTTTTTATTATGAGAAGCTGCTGCTTCTGCGCCACGGTGATATCGAGACCTGGGATGAAATAGACGAGCTCTATGTGCACGATTGAGCTGCATGGGCAGAGGTTTCGGTCAGCAAATCTGCCCGCAAATTATAGGGAACGGACCTTCTCCTCTTGAAAAATCCTGCGACCGCAGGTATGAATAGGCTCCCGTGGAGGAGTGCCGGAGCGGCTGAACGGGGCGGTCTCGAAAACCGTTGTGGGAGGTGACTTCCACCCAGGGTTCGAATCCCTGCTCCTCCGCCATTCTCCTATTTCAGTCCGAAAAACTCCATGTTCGCCTGTGCCTGGCCCTTTAGCGCCTCGTACCCCACCTGGGTGTCACAGCCTATGTTCCTGGCTGCCTGCAGAAATTTGGTGACCTCTGGCTGCATAATCATCTCAGTGACCAGCTGGTGGGGAGTCAGCAGTTCGGGATTTATGGGGAAGGGGTCGTCAATCGCCATCCCCACCGGTGTGGCGTTGGCAACAATGTCGAACCCGCGGGGGTTGGGTTCACCGGTCGACACCTCAACTGCCGGGAAGTAGCGCGCGACACCGGCAGCCACTCTGTCTGCCTTATCCATGATAGTATCAAAAATCAGGAGACGACCCACACCTGCCTCGGCCAGGGCAAAGGCCATAGAACTTCCAGCCCCGCCCGACCCGATAAGCAGCACCGACTTGCCGGCGGGTGATCGACCATTGGCCAGCAGTCCGTTGACATAGCCGACCCCGTCAAAGATGTCTCCCAGCCAGTGACCGTCGTCCGTGCAGCGGATGGAGTTCACCGCACCGACCATCTGGGCCCGTGGAGTTAACTCGTCGACCATCTTGAGGAACGCGGGCTTGTGGGGGATGGTCGGAATGATGCCGTCGAGATTTTTGAATACACGAAAGCCAGCTATGGCCGCTTCGCTGTCAGCAGCTGAGAAATGCAGCGGTATGAAAACCACGTCGAGCCCCTTGTCCGCAGCCAGCTTGTTGTAAAGTTCTGTGGAGCGTACCTGTTTTATCGGGTCTCCCACAACCACGTAAACTCGGGTCTCTCCGGTGATGTTCATCGGTGCTGTCAGTTTATTTTTCATCTGCTTATGTCCGAGGGCTGAAAATTGTGTGGCAACAATCCATGATTCCTGACAAACTATTATGAATAAAAATACAATGGTTTTGGTTTTTGGGAAGTGATTTTCAGCTACCGGGTCTGTGCGATCTAGCTGATCATGACCTGAGTTCGTTTCTTGGCCGACAGCTACTGTCGGCCGCTACTCAAATAGATGGTTCCCATGTGCCGCTGTGCCATAGCTTGGCCTGCACAGCGTCCGCGGGCCGATAAGCGTTGAATAATTCGCGTTTCAAGTCTATCATATAATCAGAGTAGTGGGTGAGTCCGATGGTTGAATTTGCACCCACTCAATAAGTTAGGCGAAGTTGACTGTTTCGTTATCGGGATAAAGACGGTATACTGCCACAATGCAGTACCAAAGATTACACATACGCGTCCCGGCCACCGGCGAAGCACTTCTCAAGGTTGGTGACCAGGTCAGAATCGCAGCCAGCGTTATCAATATCAGTGCGGGCGGCATCTGCATCACTGCTCCCTCGCATGTGCTGGAGGACAACGAGTATCACATCGAGATCCTCACCAAGGAAGAGGGCAAGATACAGTTCTCGGGCTTCCCCGTCTATCAGACGGACACCAGTGTGGGCATCAAGATAACCTCGATTGACAAGGAAGATCTAAAGGCGATCTATCGCCTCGTTGAGGGATTCCAGCTCACGGAGGAGTTTATCAAGCACATAGACGAACACGATATATTAAAAGACTGGCTGGTCGATGATGCCGGCAATGACCTCTCGGTGACCTTCGACACCGGTTCAACCAAAGACGAGTGAAACTACTGGGGCAGATCGACCAGAGTCCATTAATCATTCTCACCTCATACCCGCTTCAGACGGTTTGGTAGCGACAAAACACCTGTTCATTGGCTGCATTGACAGTCCATGGAAGTACATTTATCTTCTACTCCAGTGCCGCCACCTCTATTGTCTGCCCAGTGCTTGAGCAGGAGATCGGCGGTGGTATTTTTATAAGGTTACAGAACAGATTAACCAAGGAGGTATCACATGGCCCATACCTGTCAAAACTGTGGGGCAACAGCAGACGACCCCGGGCATTTATGCAATCCCATACAAAGTACGCTGCACTGCGATTATTGCGGCGAGCACAATGTCACTGCCACTCATGTATGCAAGGGCAAGCTGGCGGCTATGAAGTATTCCTGCACCACCTGCGGAAGAGTTGCCGAAGCGGAAAACGAACTTTGCAATCCGTCTGAAATTCCCTGAAGCAGGAGAGGGGAGTCGGTTAAATTTTGCAATAGGTAGCTATCTAACCCATTATCGCCCGCCCCAGCCCCGGTTATCTATGGCTGGGGCGGGCCGCCCAGTATCTTTAGCGCCTGGGCTAGCCGGCTCCGACGCTGAGCACACCAACCACCTTAAACCGGTCAGCAGTCTTCCTGCAGCCGGCAGGAAAAATTGATGTCTTCTTGGTGATTCCTCAGAACAGCTGGGCAATCGAATTTAAAATAACCTCCGAACGCATTCTTCAACATTTTTCTTCCAGCCGGGTGATTTCTCCAATTGATAATTGGTGGTTCATTTCTTCCTTTTTGTCGATTATCGATAATTGTTTTGCTGAGTATTCTCTTTAGGCAATGACGACCTGGCCGATTATTTCAGGTTTGCCCAGTATCCGCTGAGAATTTTATAATGTCCTTTGAGCAGCAGGGAGGCCCGTTCCCGGCTCTTGCTTCTGAAGGCATCCACTATAGGCGGATGAAGCAGATAAATCTTGTCGAGCGGCATGGACGCCTTAACCAGGGTGGCAATTACCTGGACCTGCATTTTCAGTGACTCCCACATCGACAGCATGGTATCGTTCTCGCAGGAGGCAACGATAGCCCGATGAAACTGATTGTCTGCCTGGGTGAACTTCCTGGCGTTGTTTTCTTTGGTGGCCGCTTTCATCAAAGCCAGTTGCTCGTCAAGTTCCTCGACAAGTTCATCCCACAACTCGCCTATCAGCGCTGTCGAATGTAATTCCAGCGCCTCGCGAACCTGGTAAGCCTCTTCGATCTCGCTTTTGTTAAAGGTTTTCACCATTGCCCCCACATGGGGAATATGTTCCACGTAGCCCAATGTTTCCAGGCACCGTATGGCTTCGCGCACCGGAGCTTGCGAGGTACCGAGTTCCTTGGCCACCTGGAGTTCCTTGATGCGGTCACCGGGGGCGAGATCGCCATCAATCATTCTATCAATGAGAATCGACTTTACCTGATCCTTGAGGCTCTGTCTGACCACGGTTTTCTTCATAAAATTCTCTTTTTTCGATTATCGATAATTATTACCGGCATAGCTATGATGTCAGCTATTTATCTTTACATCTTTAAAAAGAGATACACCAGAGTTTGCGGGGATGTGTGGCTGAATCAGGCTGGTCCACGACCGCTGAAGTAGATGACGGCTATCAACACCACGGCCACAGCGACGACCGCTCCCAGTCTGATCACCCGCAACCGGTTGTTGTCATGATCTTCAAGCCAGACAAACAGCCCCAATACCATGTGGGCAAGAAGGAGGACGACGGCAACGGTCTTGAGCATCGCTTAAAATTGGCATACGAATCCCTGAGTCTGATTATAAGTACTTTCAGAAAAATAAGGACCCTGAGTTGCAGATTTAGATCGAGTCTTTAAGCGTTTTACCCGGTTTAAACCTGACGCTGTTGGAAGCCTTGATCTTAATTGCTTCGCCGGTTTGGGGATTTCTTCCTTTGCGGGCTTTTCTGCGGACCTTGGTAAAGGTGCCAAAGCCAACCAGAGTGACTTTACCGTTCTTCTTTTTGAGTTCCTTGGTAATGTTACCAAGAAAGGAGTTAACCGCCCCGGCTGCGGCAACTTTGGAAATACCAGTGTCTTTGGCGATCTTTTCAACGAGTTCGGTTTTGGTCATCTGTTCTCTCCCTGGTTGTTAAACTGAAGCGCTGGCCGTTGTTTCTGACAACTTCTTTAACCTTTTCGACCTACCTCTATCTCTCTAACCGGCTCTGAAGAAATGGGCAATCAAATAATTCGTTCATAACAAATAAAATAATCACCTGCTGCTGCCGCAGAGGCCTCAGATGGCTGCTGGCAAGGCTAGAAATAAGGTCTTGACACAGGGTGACTCAGGGCCGTGCACAGCGCCCTGAATGATAAGACAAAAACCAGTCTAACTATTTAACTTAATTTCAGTTTTATTTTTTGTTGAGCGGCTTGACAAGGAAAAACCGGCTACTTATTGTTCGCTCAGGTTTGAGAGGCCGTCGATGGAACGTACTGGTTCTGCGATGGCTTTACTATTGTGGTGATTACTGAAGTTCACATGTTCGATTTGCAAGTTGGGTGATTTGGGTGAGTAGAGAAAAGAAAAGTGAAGAATTAGTAAACGATCAGGATCTCGGTGCAGCCGAGGAGATTGGCGTTGACGAAATTGAACCAGATGCACCTGAAAAAAGTCCTGAAGAATTGTTGGAGGAAAGCCAGGCCGAACTTGAGGAATGGCAGGATAAGGCCCTGAGGGCCATAGCCGAATTTGAAAATTACAAAAAGAGAATGGAGCGCGAACGGGCTGCCCTGCTTAAGTACTCCGGCGAACCGATTTTTCGTGAGCTGCTGCCGGTGGTTGACAACCTGGAGCGGGCCGTGGAGCAGGGAATAATCAATGGCGTGGATGCCGAGCAGAACCTCAAGGCGCTGCTCGAAGGGGTGGAATTGACTCTGAAGAGCCTGCAGGCCACCCTGGAAAAATTTGAGGTCAAGTCCATAGATACCATTGGCCAGCCTTTTGATCCCACAGTTCAGGAGGCGCTGAGCATGGAAGCCAGCGAGTCCGTTCCGGCCAATCATGTCGTCAGCGAATTCGAGAAGGGCTATCACTACAAAGACAGGCTGCTCAGGGCGGCCCGGGTGATCGTCTCTTCCGGCAATGGGAACGGCTAAACCAGCTGAGGTTATATTGGCCCCAACGCTTGACAATTACTGAGAAATGCAAATTTTTAACAGTGTCGCGGCAACGCGGCTGACTCAATATTCTGGGAGGAATACGGAGCGAATTAACGATCCGGTTTTAAAGGTATAAGGAGATTTAAAGATGGGAAAAATTATCGGAATTGATTTAGGAACCACCAACTCGTGTGTGGCGGTCATGGAGGGCGGTGAACCAAAAGTTATCGCCAATCAGGAGGGGAACAGGACCACTCCGTCCGTGGTGGCTTTTGCCGATAATAACGAGCGACTTGTCGGACAGGTCGCCAAGCGTCAGGCGGTGACTAATCCTACCAGAACGTTGTATGCGGTAAAACGCCTTATCGGTCGCAAGTTCAAAGATGCTGAAGTACAGAAATCAATCAGTATCAGCCCCTTCGAGATTGTTGAAGGCACCAATGCCAGCGTTTCGATCAAGGTCGAGGACAAAGTGTATCGGCCGGCCGAGATTTCGGCCATGGTCCTGGCCAACATGAAACAGACTGCAGAGGAGTATCTGGGAGAAGAGGTGACCGATGCGGTAATCACCGTGCCGGCCTATTTTAACGACTCGCAGAGGCAGGCCACCAAGGATGCGGGCAAAATTGCCGGGCTTAATGTCCAGCGTATCATCAACGAACCAACCGCGGCTTCCCTTGCCTACGGACTGGACAAGAAAAACGAAGAAAAAATCGTCGTTTTCGACCTTGGCGGCGGCACCTTTGACGTTTCCATTTTAGAGATTGGCGACGGTGTCTTTGAGGTCAAGTCGACCAATGGCGACACCTTCCTGGGCGGTGAGGATTTCGATATGCGCATCGTCACCTGGCTTGCCGATGAGTTCAAGCGCGATCAAGGTGTGGACCTGCGCAACGACAAAATGGCCCTGCAACGGCTCAAGGAGGAGTCGGAAAAAGCCAAGATGGCCCTGTCCTCCACCGTCGAGACCGATATCAACCTGCCGTTCATAACTGCTGACGCCTCTGGTCCCAAGCATCTGAATACCAAGCTCAGCCGGGCCAAATTCGAATCGCTGGTCGAGGATCTGGTGGATCGAACGATTGAGCCGTGCCGTACCGCCCTCAAAGATGCAGGACTGAGTTCATCGGATATCGATGAGATCATTCTGGTTGGCGGCATGACCAGGATGCCCATGGTCCAGAAGAAAGTAGAAGAGATCTTCGGCAAGGCGCCCAACAAAGGGGTCAACCCCGACGAGGTCGTGGCCATTGGCGCAGCTATTCAGGGCGGCGTCCTGCAGGGCGATGTCAAAGACGTCCTGCTCCTTGACGTTACCCCGCTGTCGTTGGGCATCGAGACCCTCGGCGGTGTGACCACCAAACTGATCGATAAAAACACCACGGTGCCCACCAAAAAGAGCCAGGTGTTCTCCACCGCGGCCGACAATCAGCCGGCGGTCTCCATCCATGTACTCCAGGGCGAGCG
>JAHEER010000110.1 GCA_024640625.1 Desulfobulbaceae bacterium | reverse complement strand
CGAAATTATCACCCTACCCGAAACCACCACGTTCATAATGGATGGTGGCCTGGAGACCACCCTGATTTTTGAAAACGGCTGTGAACTTCCTGAATTTGCTGCATTCCCTCTGCTCGACCAAGAAGAAGGACGGGAAATTCTCAGGAATTACTACATCCGTTATCTCTCACTGGCACGGAAAAACGGCTATGGCTTTATTCTGGAAGGCCCAACCTGGCGAGCTAGTGCCCGTTGGGGAGAGAAACTGGGCTACAATCGGCTGGATCTGGAGCGGATAAACGCTGAGGCGATAAATCTTTTAAAGGACCTCAGAACTGTGTTCACCGGCTATTTGAGCCCCATACTGGTAAGCGGTTGCATAGGCCCCCGGAGGGACGGCTACCAGGTTACCAAGAAGGCTACCGTTGAGGCGGCAGAATCCTACCACCAAACACAGGTCGGCCAGTTCAAGGAGGCAGGGGCAGATCTAGTTTCCGCCTATACCATAAACTACGTCGAAGAAGCAATCGGTATCGTCAAGGCAGCCCAGAAACAGCAGATCCCTTCAGTTATTTCCTTTACCGTGGAGACCGACGGCAGGCTTCCTTCGGGCCAGCCGCTCGGGGATGCGATCACTCAGGTCGATACTGAAACCAACAGTGCACCGGCCTACTACATGATTAACTGCGCTCATCCAAGCCATTTCAGACATGTACTGACTGAAGACCATTACTGGCTTGGAAGGATTAAAGGGGTACGATCAAACGCCTCTAAGAAAAGTCATGCTGAACTTGATGAAGCGGAAGAACTGGATCGCGGCGACCTGATTGAATTTGGAGAAAGTAATGCCGAGCTGAAAAAGGTTCTTCCCAACCTGCACATCTTCGGTGGTTGTTGCGGAACCGATCATTACCATGTGGAAGAGATCTGCAAACATATGCACGGACAAACAGCATAACTCAAAATCACCGAAGCAGAGAGATGCACAGCATCGGCAGCCTGGGCTGATTACCACCTTGGCTGCCGATTTGGGTATACGAGCACCATCTCAAAAGAGTAGTTTATTACTATAGAGATTGGCGAATAACGAGACTCCCGCCGGTGGGAAGCGGAGGCCTATATGGGCGTCGTCCTTATTGAGGGGATATCCGGGCAAGACAAGGCTTTGGAAGAACTATCGCTTCTACTTCCAGCCGAAACGCGGGACAGAATAAGAGGGGTAATCAAAAACGAGTAGAATAAGCCAATAAAAAGCTATTAAGCTATCATCTATGTAAAGAAGAGACCCATGAAACGATTACTATTCACAGTTCCAATAGCAGTCAACATCCCTTGTGCTACCTGGAACCAGGAAACCAAGGAAATGGATCCGGCTGTCGATATCTTTCCCAGCGGCATTGCAAATCTAGCTGAGGACGGAGTCAAAGTGGTCATCACCATGTGCAACTCGGGTGGCCGAAGTACCGCCTGCTTGGCTAAGTTTGTTTGCGACGAACTGGCCACCTCTACCACTACTCGACCTTGATCACCACCAAGGTGATGTCATCCTCAAATTGCGCTTTCCCACGAAAATTTCCCAACGCGTCATCAATAACCAGCACCATTTCAGCGGCCAACAATGAACTGTTTTCTCGTAAGATCTTTTTGAGCCTTTCTTTGCCAAACATCTCACCTTGTTCATTTCGCATTTCCCATATCCCATCGGTACCAATTAAAATTATCTGCCCGAGCCCCAGCACCCGTTTCGATTCCTCATACTCGAATGAGTAATCGAGGCCCATTGCAAGACCTCGGCCTTTAAGCTCATCGAACTCATCGCTCTCGGGATCGTAAATTATAGCTGGGTCGTGGCCGGCCCTGACCCAACTGATCTCACGTGACAGTTCTTTGAGTTCACAATAGAAAAAGGTCATGAAGTTGCCAGTCTCAGAAGTGTCCAGGCTCAGGTGTCTGTTGACATCGTTTATAATACTGGCCGCGGGGCCAGGCATCGAAGAACGCAGCATGACCAGTGCTCGAGCGGTGGCCATAAGTAAGGCAGATGATACGCCATGGCCTGAGACGTCACCGACAACCACCACCAGTTTGTCATCACTGATCTGTAAAAAATCGTAGTAATCTCCTCCCGTTTCATCACAGTATGTACTTTTCCCGGCGATATCGAATCCTTGTAATATCGGGTTTTTATTCGGAAGAAGACTCTGTTGAACCTCATGCGCCAATCCCAGCGCTCTACTCATTTTAAGGTGTTCATCGAGTTTGGGCATGATGCGGTTGAAGGAGCTGATGATATGATCCCGTTCATCGTTAAAATTTACGTTCAACCGAGCTGAGAAATCTCCCTGCTCGAGCTTCTCGAAACCTCGCACTATCGATAAAATTGTTTTCGTATTAGCCCTGGATATAAGCAGGGTTGATATGGCTACTACGATGACGACAAGCAAGACGACGGTAATGGATACATTTTTTTGTTCTCGCCAATAGAGTTCGAAACTGTCGGCGACCTTTTGGGGTAACTCCATGACCAGCGACTTCGGTGATATAATGACAAAATAGAGTCCCGGAAAGATTTGCGCATAAGCCCAGAAAGAATCGACTCCCTGGTACTTCATTTCCACATTTCCAACCTTCTCATTGGCAAAGAGTGGGGGCAATTTTATGAAATCCGGATCCTCTTCAATCTCAATCATTGCAGCTTCTTCTTCAACCGTTCCCGCCTCACCTTGTCTTTGCGATAAGATCCAGAATGGCCCCTCTTTCTCAGATGCGCCGACAAGGAATGACTGCATTTTATCAGACCATTGCGAGGATATCTGAGATTGTAAAAGGACCTTTGGGATGAGTACGTCAATTGCAGCCACACCGGCAAATGAACCATCAGGTTTTGAGACAGAGCCTGATACAGTGAAAGTCAACTGGTTGGTTGTGGCGTCGGCGATGGGCTGTCCCCAGTGAACGTGGCCGTCTCTGATGTTCCGGGCCTGGGTATACCATGGGCGTTGACGTGGATCGTAATCCCGCGGGTATCCTCCATGACCTGGATAGGAGATATGAACACCACTTTCAAGACTTGCGTATATCCAGAAGATCAATTGACCAAACTCACCGGCAATGCTTTTGAGCGCCGGAGATAATCCTGCAAAACGGGATACATCATCATAGATGGAAGAACGTTCCACCGTAGAGGGGATAAAAAAATTCGGATAATTTTTGCTGATCTTTTTGGGCACAAGTTTCCCATCTTCTCTAATCATCATGTGGTCTTTGGAGGGAGCCAGATCTTCAGGCGCTGAGGCAGGATTATCGAAGTCTTCTGCATAATATATATGGCTGGTAGACGGCAGTGGATCAGCCAGGATCTTTTCGGCCTCCGAGATGAGTAGATGAAGCGCAAGCTCAGCAGATAATTTTGATCTGCCGGTAATCATTGCATAGTTCTCTGTGGCAGAAACAATTTCTCTTTGAACCGTTTCAGACAATGCCTGAGTGGTTTGGGCAGAAATAGACTCGCCAAGTTGCTTGGAAGTTTTGAAACTAATGAAAGAAACGACTGCTAAGGGAACTAAACTGGCAAGAAGAAGAACAATAAAGAACTTCCATCTCAGTTTCATACGATCCTCTGATGAAATACTGTCAGTTGAAATATCTATGGTGTTTATATGGGGAACTAATCTAGTGCTATCTTGTTGATCTTACAAACGCAGAAATTCAATGATCTCCAAGAATTTTCCTGCCGATCCCTCCATGTAGAACCTACGGGAAGAAATTTCTCAATAGACTGATTAATTGGATATCGAATGCCAGAGTGAAATGTAGGAGCATAATAACTGATTTAGAGAAATACTGTGTATCTATAATCTGACATACAGTAAACCACCCGCTCAAGAAAAACTAAAGATGTGTGTTGTAAATCTCTGCTAAATAGATGGGGGAGGATGATAAAAGATTCAGTTCTTCCTGATTGCCTATCCATGCTGACATAAGGTTGTGATGAGAGGTTTCCAATGGCAAAATTTTACCTGCAAATCTAATCTTTCTTTGTACGGAAACCTCTCAAAAGTATTCAGGCAACACATCCGCAAGATTCATTCTCGTTATCCGACTCACAATCACAACCACCTCCTTTTTTGCTTTCATCGTCAATGGAGCAATCGGATTGTGTTCTGAATCTTATAAGATGGGTTCCCAATAATTTATCGGCAGCTTCCTTCATGTGGAATGCTGGTTGATCTTTGACGAACTGCCCAATCATAGCGGATTCTTTCATTTTCTTAGGATCAATACCGGCCTTACTGGCTGTTTCTGTCATCTTCTCGAGGCACGGAATACAGCCAGAAGCGACCGCTGCACTAATACCTATCAATAATTGGGTTTCTTGATCAAGCCTTTTACTATTCAATTTCATGGTATTACCCTCCATATGTAGATTTCAAAATCAAACCATTCGTATGGCGCCAAATCTTACAGAAGTGCCAATGTATTGTGTATCTCGACCGCCTGTTAATTCAGCCTGCCACCTTTAACAATCTTGGTACGCCTTTATTGGTATTGGCCACCAAGTTGGGATCTTTTTTGCAGCTATTTGCCTGATCCTTTCTCTCAGGTGGAGAAAAGGGAATTACTTTGCTGTCCTTGAAACAAATGTCGCAGGGAAACCGCATGGAGAGCTTTGTGTTCATAATTCCTGTCGTCTCCATTCCCTCAATTAATTTACAATTGGTTGATCCAATCGAATCGCGAACTGTCCTGGTAGCCGACTCGCAGCCAAGGACAACAACAGTGTCATATCGTCTTGCATGTTTTTGCAGTTTTTTCTGTCTAGCCGCAGTCCACATACAAAGAAACCATTGATGAGGCAGATGACTCTTGAACACCTTTGAACGAACACCCTTTTCCAGTAACCGGTCCTGCAATGTGGAGATATATTTTTCAAAAGGTGCCGACTTGAGAAAATCTTTAAAGAGCCTTAAAAACGGCTTGTTCTCTCTATCAGCCACAGTGGCAGCAGGGCACATGTTGCAAGGTACAATGAGAGCTGACTTCGAATCCTTAGCCGCTGAAACCACATCTAAATCTTCAAAATGCAATGGCATGGTACACCTCCATTTTCACTATCTTTCTTTATCCAAAGTCCTTCTCTTTTCCTCATACTCGACCTGATCGATATCACCTTGTGCATAACGCTTGTCAAGAATATCCATGGCCGAATCTTTGGGGCTATCGTACTCACTGAACCCGCACCATCCTCTTGTCCCGGATCTTCTCATAAAAAAGAAACAAAGAAAGATCATGACCAACGGGAAAATCCACCAATAACCTTCGCAAAACTCATATCCTGACATTTTCATTACCTCCTTTTGTGCTTCATAAAACAGCGCTTGAAATTTACCTTTACTAGTATGGACGAGTACAAAAGAAAATGGATACACCTGCGCCTAAAAAAAGTCAGGGCTCTGACCCAGGGATGATTAATAGGCGTTATCCTAAAACAGGTATGAGGGTGAGATAATGGGGACTACTTTTTTTTAGGAGGCTGTTTACGGTCACAAGCGAGTACGCTTCTCTCATCAATGTAGAAATCACAACCATCTGCAAGGCTTTCCTTCAATCGTTTCCTTGCTCTATGGAGCCTTATTTTGGCGCTATCAAGCGATATTTCTAGCACCTCTGCAATTTCTTTGTTCGTGAGCCCTTCAAATTCATTCAGGACTATAATAGTCCGATAGTCTGGTGGCAGCCTGTCTACAAATTCTCGCACGCATTCACTCATTTCATTCTGAATAACTTTTTTGTCAGGGGTGGCTGGAGTAAAGCTCGAGTTGGAAACAGCATGCTCTGCTTCAGGGAGATTTATAGGTAGAGGTGCCAGCGGACCGGTAAAAGAATATTTGAATGACTGAGATTTTAATCTGTCCAGGGCTGTGTTGGTAGCGACTCTGTATATCCAGGTAGATAGTTTTGAATCACCCTTGTAAGAACTGAGGTTCTTACTGACTTTCTCAAATACTGTCTGGGTGAGTTCTTCAGCTTCGAACTCACCAACCACTCGCTTCAAATACTGAAGGATCTTGGTGTAGAACTCGTCGTAAACAGACGAAAAATTGAGCGCTTGACCGGTAGTCATTGTTAAACAACTTGTAGTTGATTAATGCTATTTACCCGATGACTGTTTTGCTTCAGTTGAAAATGGAAAAATGATGGATAGGTAATCGCTAAAAAGTAACCACTAAGCTGGATGGATAAACGGAACGCTGTGGTGGTTTGGAATATCGGATATTTCCTCAGTCAGTCTGAAATTTGGGTCAAAAAATAAATTAGAAGACTCTTCCTGACAACGTCGAAAGCAGCACAATTTCTTAAAACAATACTCTATCACGAAAAATCTTTGTAAATGGCAGGAAATGCTTATTGACCCATATCTATATAGTTTTTCAATACAAGGGATTTGAGAAATAATCCCTCCCCTTATCCCATCATCAAAAAACCACCACAATGTGGTAGTATTTTGATTCGGTAGAGTATACAATGGATATATCCCATATCGGGATAATCCGACCCAAAGCTGCCGGAGTAATCAGTTATCCTCAAACTGGAGGCAGAACCATGAAGTCTTTCAAATTGTTCCTGCTGTATTTCGTAGTGTCTTTGTTTCTGTTAGCAGGCCAGGGTGTCCTGGCAGGAAACAAATCAACCGTCAACGTCAAAGAATTGCCACCAGTAGGAAAGGTGCAATTCGAAATCTCGTGTGATCCGGAAGCTCAAGAACTTTTTAACCAGGGCGTGGCCATGCTTCATCATATGATGTATGCCCAATCACGTGAACGCTTTAAGGAACTGATTAGCGCAGATCCCGATTGTGCCATGTTCCATTGGGGTGTTGCCATGACCTACCTGCACCCGCTCTGGGCTCCTCCCAGCCAGTCAGATCTTGAAAACGGAATGGCGGCCTTTGCTCGCGCCCAGGAATTAGGTGCTCAAACGCAACGCGAGGCTGACTACATTGACGCAATCGGCGTTTACTTTTCCGATTGGCAAAAGTTCAGCCACCCCGAGCGGCTCGCACGTTGGGAAAAAGCGCAGCAAAAAGTACACCTGTCTAATCCCGACGATATCGATGCCGCCGGCTTCTATGCGCTTTCCCACCTGGCCACCGCCCCTAAAGCGGACAAGACTTTTGCCCATCAAAAGAATGCAGGTCAAATGCTCGAAGGTCTCCACCACAAAGCGCCCATGCATCCTGCAGGATATCACTATACCATTCATGCCTATGACAACCCACTGCTTGCCGAAAGGGCAGTCAAGGTTTCAAGGGGATATGGATCAATTGCTCCTGATGTGCCACATGCCCTGCACATGCCGACCCACATATTCGTGCGACTCGGACTCTGGGATGATGTGATAGAATGGAATGCACGGTCGGCAAGAGTTGCGTTCAGTCAGCCTGTCAATGGTATGACCTCGCTTCATTATGCCCACGCGATTGATTACCTGGTATATGGCTACCTGCAGAAAGGCCAGGAGCATGAAGCCAGGCAAATCCTTGAGAAGCTCAATGCCACCAATAACTTTCAGGATAGTTTTGCGTCCGCCTATGCCATCGCCGCGGCCCAAGCTCGCATCGCCCTGGAGCGCTCTGACTGGGAAAAAGCGGCTGCGCTTCCCATGCGCACCCATCAAACCTTTCCCTGGGATAAATATCCGTGGTTTGAAGCGATCACCTATTTTTCACGCGGTATCGGCGCAGCACGAAGCGGTGATATCGAGGCTGCGAACACCAATCTCAGCAAGCTGAATGAACTGTATGATCGTACCAGAGAATCTGGTCAGGACTATTGGGCTATTCTGGTTGACAGTCAGCGTAAATCGGTCGAGTCGTGGATCATGTTTTCCCAGGGGCAGAGTGCACAGGCACTGGAACTGATGACGGCGGCAGCCGACCTCGAAGACTCGGTCGATAAGCATCCGGTCACCCCGGGAGCCGTGCTACCTGCCCGGGAACTTCTGGGGGATATGTTGATCGAGCTGGGGCAGTTCGAAGAATCAATAGCCGCTTACGAACGCGCCCTGGAGATCTCAGCCAACCGGCTGCGAAGTCTGACCGGCATTAAAACTGCTGAACAGCTCTCAAGTGATAAGAAAGCTGCGGAAGTATCCGTTACAAACAGGGACGTTGTCGCAGCCGCGAAGAACTGAATGATAATTGAATAAGGGCCAGGATTGTATGTATTCTTTCTCGGCCCTTATTTTTTTACACAAAGTATTGCCTCATCAAGTCTTGCAACCAAAACCATCTCATAAAATACAGAGTTTTCCTGATCACCCCGCGCAATCCATACCCTCTTTTTGTTTGTGTATGATACATTCCCAAGCGGTGCTAAATAGCTTGCTGCTATCCATTATTCAAAATTTTTCGGATAGATTTCGAACCAGAATCATTACCAATGATTGAAGATATATAGGTAACAACTTTGCCTAAGTTTAAGACAATCTCGATTACCTTCGGTTTGGCAATGTTAAGTTCATTGCTCAGTCACTGAAAATATCTTATCATCTTTCAGGGAATGTGCTGATCTTAATTAACATTGAAGATAATCTTGGGAAAAAGATTGCCATGAAATTGAAGGCAGAGCAAGTGAGCACGGACTACGAGATCAGCGGATTGATAGGCGCGAATTAGTCTGCCAGATCTGATAACTTTAGATTAGAGAAGAGTACAAATCATGTATCAGTAAAGCCGATGGAGATGCAGCCAAAATAGAAGAATGTGAGAGTTTGCTTAAGGCTGCCGAGAAGGTCAAGTGAACAAAGTTTTGGTTGAATGTCATTGCACTGTTTGTGGCGTTTCAAGTCTGATTATCAGCTGAGTACTCGGTTGTGTCCCGAAAATAATTTCCCCAAATGAGATAAGGGAATGTATGATGAGATCAACAGGAGACACGGTGAAGAGGCGGTTCAGCGCATGATCGATGTCGTCAAGTTCATCAAGGTTCGCCTCAACGATCATGTTGATGAGCAGTTGGAAGCTGTCAATAATGACTATATGAACGAAATAACCCGGCCACCCATCATAAGCGTGTGAGTGACCACGACCTTCTTTTATCTTCGCAAACCATAACAAGAGAGGACCACGATGATTGATCAAAACCTACTGAAGTCGATAATGGTGAGTGCTCTGCTGATTGTAGCTCCGCTGCTTGCGAACACTGCGGCACAAGCACAATTCACCCCTTCCAAAGAGTCGCTTTCCGATCTCTATCCGGGTAAAGCGTATTCTCCCTATGCGCAGCGCAGTTTCCCGGACCAGATTTTCTGGGGAGACACACATCTCCATACGGGCCTGTCTATGGATGCGGGCCTGTTTGGTGCGCGGCTGGGGCTTGAAGATGCCTATCGCTTCGCACGAGGCGATGAGGTTATGGCCTCGAGCGGTCAACCGGTCAAGCTCTCCAGGCCTCTTGACTGGCTGGTGATTGCTGACCACTCCGACGGTATGGGATTTTTCAACGACCTTGCCGCCGGTAAGCCTGAAGTTATTGCGTTCGAACAGGCTAAACGCTGGTACGAGGGACTGCAGCAAGGAGGAGAAGCATCAGCGGATGCGGCCTTAGATCTGATCGGCACATTCTCACAGGGCAAGATAGATCCAGAAATGATGGCAGAGTATTCACCGGGAGGCAAGACCTATAAGTCGATCTGGGAGAAAGTCATTAATGCGGCTGAGGACTACTATGAGCCCGGTCGGTTCACCACGCTTATTGGCTTCGAGTGGACTTCACTTGTCAAAGGAAACAACCTGCACCGCAACGTAATTTTCAGAGACGGAGGCGAAAAGGCTGGCCAGGTCGTCCCCTACACGACGCAGGAACCGATTGGCTCGACCGATCCTCTCCAACTTTACGCCTGGCTCGAAAACTATGAAAAGACCACAAGTGGCTATGCTTTAGCGATTGCCCACAACGGCAATCTCTCGAACGGCATCATGTTCCCGGTTGATGCCCAGTATACCGGTAAAGCCATTGATCAGAACTACGTTCAGCTGCGCGGGAAATGGGAACCGATGTACGAGATCACGCAAATCAAGGGAGACGGTGAGGCGCATCCACTGCTTTCGCCCGATGATGCGTTCGCCGATTATGAGACCTGGGATGTGGGCAACCTCGACCTTTCCGAGGCCAAGACCCCCGAAATGCTGCAATATGAGTATGCCCGGGAAGCACTTAAAAACGGTCTCCTTCTCGAGAGTCGACTTGGTACCAATCCATACAAATTTGGTTTGGTCGGCTCCACTGACAGCCATACCGCACTTGCTGCTGTCGAAGAAGATAACTTCTTCGGTAAGGCAACCAATGCAGAGCCTTCTCCTGAGCGTATAAAGCACCCTTTCGCCGAATCTGAGAATGGTGCTTATAGAGGAGACATGCTGGTGTCCTCTGGTTTCACTGCGGTCTGGGCCACTGAAAACACCCGCGAGGCAATCTGGGACGCGATGGATCGCAAGGAGATATACGGAACCACCGGTCCACGCATGATGGTCCGCTTCTTTGGCGGCTGGGACTACACGGCAGATGATCTTAACAGCCGCCAGCCCGCTTTCCGTGGCTACGAGAAGGGAGTGCCCATGGG
>JAHEER010000109.1 GCA_024640625.1 Desulfobulbaceae bacterium | reverse complement strand
CTGGAACGCCCTGACCACCAGGTCGATATCCTCCAAAGCTCCTTCGGCGAGGGCAACAGCCAGCAGCATCAGGTTGGCGCCGACCGAGAAATTAGCGCCGTGATTGCCGATCACCAGCCCCACCCCTTCCTCTTCGGCCCGACCTATGGCTTTGTGAGTCATGGCCAGGATATCGGAGCTGATGGCATTCATCTTGGAATGAAATTCCAGGCAGAAGACCCCGTCTCCCAGATCGATCACCGACGAGTTGGCGTTTTTCTCAACCACCCGGTTGCCGCGCTTGAGAATCTGCAGATCGATCTCGCCTGCGGGCAAGCTTACCGGTTTGTAGGATTTGGCTGAAAGATCGTAGAACTCTTTGCCGTGCTCTTCCGAAAACCTGTAAAAACGCTCGATCCCCTTAAGTGCGGCGGGCACCGTGAGCCCATCTTTCTCGGCCCGCTGCACAAAGCTGTCGACCCCGATGGCGTCTAACATTTCAAAGGGTCCCAATTCCCAGTTGAAGCCCCAGCGCATGGCGTTGTCTATATTGACCACGTCATCGGCAATTTCAGGAATCCGGTTGAAGGTGTAGATAAGTGAATCGCGCAGGGTCTTCCAGGCGTATTCGGCGCCCCGATCGGCGCCGCCGATCACGGTCTTGAGCCGCTGCCGGGGATCATCCACCTGCTTCACCATCTGCACGGAGGCGAACTTGGGTTTGGCCAGTGGCAGATAGTCGCCACTGCGGTAATCGTAGTAAAAGATCTGCCGCTTGCCGTCTACCATCTCTTTCTTGTAGAATCCCTGACCGGCCTTGTTCCCCAGCTTGCCCTGTTCGATCATCGAGGCCATGAACTGGGGCAGTTTGAATACTTCCCGCTCTTCATCATCGGGAGCACTCTCGTAGGAGTTGGTCCCCACATGAGCCAGCACATCGAGCCCCACCAGGTCGGCCGTCCTGAAGGCGGCGCTTTTCGGTCTGGCGCTGGCCGGCCCGGCCACCGAGTCGACCTCCTCCACCGTCATCTCCATGTCCACCATATGCTGGATGCCTTTGTAGATTGCATAGACGCCGATGCGGTTGGCAATGAAGTTGGCCGTATCCTTGGCATAGACCACCCCTTTGCCGAGCCGCCGGGAAAGAAAATCTGCCATATCGTTTACCACCCGCGGATCGGCGTCTCGGCAGGCGATGATTTCCATGAGCCGCATATACCGCGGCGGATTGAAAAAGTGGGTCACCAGAAATCTTTTCTGCAGTTCCGGGGGCAGCGTCTTGGCCATTTCGTTGACTGACAGGCCGCTGGTATTGGAACTCAGCACCGCCCGGGGATGCAGATGGGGGACGATTTTTTCAAACAGCCCCCGTTTTATCTCCAGGTTCTCGATCACCACCTCGATTACCCATTCACAGTCTGACAGTCTGGCAAGATCGTCTTCAAAATTGCCCACCTCGATTCTACTCATATATCTTTTCAGGTAGAGCGGGGCGGGTTTCATCTTGAGCAGCCCCTGACGACCGTTTTCAGCAATACGGTTGCGCACTTCCGGGCTGTCGAGGGTCAATCCCCGCTTCTTTTCCGCATCGGTTAATTCCCGCGGTACGATATCGAGCATCAGGACATCGAGCCCGCCATTGGCCAGATGGGCGCCAATGGTGGCTCCCATCACACCGGCACCGAGCACAGCTACGCGATTGATCTGGATCATTGTGTCTCTCCGACGACGGCTTTGTTTTTATAGACCAGTCCGTTTTCTTGGCTCATATACATTTCGTCCACGATGGCCTTGTACTTGTTGTAGATTTCCTTGCGCTTCAATTTCAGGGTCGGCGTCAGTTCTCCGCCGCTGATGGAAAAATCATCCGGCACCAGAGCGAAATACTTGATGGTCGAATAGGATGGCAGCGTACGGTTGAGTTCATCGATCCGGTCATCGTAGAGTTTGGTGATCCGGCTGTTTTTCACCAGCTCATACACATCGATGTAGTCGATCTGGTGGGCCCGGCTATAATCGATCAGCCGTTCGATATTGGGCGTCAGCAGCGCCGTCAGGTAAGGCTTGCGGTCACCGAAGACGATGGCTTGGGAAATGAACTTGTCGAGTTTGAGCTCGTTCTCGATGGGCTGCGGAGCGATGTTCTTGCCGCCGGCCGTGACGATGATCTCCTTTTTACGGTCGACGATGTAGACAAAACCTTGGTCATCGATATGGGCGATGTCGCCGGTCTTGAACCAGCCGTCTTCGAATACCTCTGCGGTCGCCTTCTCGTTTTTGAAATAGCTTTTCATGACCTGGGGGCCCTTGACCAGAAGCTCTCCATCCTCAGCTAATTTGAGTTCTGTTTTCTCAACCTTCTTGCCTACCGCGTCGAATCGTACCTGATCATGACTGGTCGCGGTTACCACTGGACTTGTTTCGGTCAGCCCGTAGCCGTTATAGACCGGGATACCGATGGCCCACATGAATTCGTTGATGGTTTTATCCAGCGGCGCCCCTCCACAGACCATGCCGCGCAACCGTCCACCGAACCGATTTCTGATCTTTCTGAAGACCAGACGGTCGAACAACTGGTATTTGAGGCCCAGCAATCCCACCGGTTTTTTATCGATATATTTTATATTTACATACTCACGTCCTACCTTGACCGCCTGGTGGAACAGGGCCTTGCGCAGCGGACTCATCTGGTGAACGCTCTCGTGAATACGGCTGTAGACCTTCTCGAACAATCTGGGGACGCTGATCATGAACGTGGGTTTGATTTCGCCCATGTTCTCGACGACCTTCTTGACGTCCTCGGCAAAGGCAAGATGTTTGCCGGTCATCAGACAGGCGTAGTAGCCGCACGTTCGCTCGAGAATGTGGCTCAGCGGCAGAAAACTCAAAAAGGTTTCATCTTTGATCCAGCCGCCCACCTGGCGGAGCCCCTGGGTCACATTGCAGATGATGTTGTACTGGGTCAGGATAACCCCTTTGGGTCGTCCGGTGGTCCCCGATGTATAGATGAGGGTGAGGATGTCGTCGTGACCGATCTGATCGATCTTGTCTTCGATCAGGTCTTTCTCCTCCTGGGTTACCGGGGTCGACACCTCGGAGAGCTGGTACTGGGTGTAGACCGGAAAGGAGCGGTCGCCCATGAACCGTTCATAGGAAACGACCAGTTCGAGGTTGGGAATCTCGTCCTTTACCCCGAGCAGCTTTTCATACTGAGACTTGGTCGACACAAAGACGATTTTCGCCTCGCAGTGATTGAGAATATAGGCGGCCTGCTCCCCCGTGTTGGTCGCATAAATGGGTACGCTGATGCCTCCGCCCGACTGGATGCCAAAATCCGATATCGCCCAACCAAGCCGGTTTTCCGAGAAAATCGCGACCTTGTCCCCCGGTTTCATGCCGGCCTTGCACAAGCCCCGGGCAAGCTGCAGCACCCTGGTATAAAACTCTTCATAGGTCAGGGAGAGAAAGATACCGCTTTTTTTATAACTTATGGCGGTATTGTCGCGGTAGCGAACGGCGTTGTCCTTGAGGACGGCTGGGATCGATTGATAGGATAGAAAGTCCATGGCGCCTCCTGTGAATGGTAGTTATTCACGGCTCGGTCCCTCGTTTCGATTATATCACAGATGCACCATTCTTGTATACCTAACCTTTACGTTTAAGTCAATCGATAAATTAACAACAATCCCCGGCACGTCAACAATTACAGAACTGGAAAAAAATTACAGAAAAACTAATATACACTGTATATTCAAATAATTAAAAACAGATAAAAAGATCACCACATTGTAGCATAAGAGGTTTCTCAACACTGCATGATGGACTTCTCGATTGCTATTATTCTTTACGTAAAGAACAGGTAGGTCCTATTTTCTGATCAACGGATTACAATTTTTAATTGTTACCTTGCCCTGTAGCAGATTACCCTTTGAGTATTCACTGAACACGCAGGTGTTGGTGCGCGGATCATAGTTCTCCACCCACAGATGATCGTCCTTCCAGGTGGTGGTTATATGATGATATCCGTCAGGCACGGAGATGGTCATCACCCCGCCGTAGCGCTTGACGAACATCTGTTCCAGCCAGAAGTAATAAGTAGTCCAGCCGGCCAGCAGGACTATTCCTGAAATAACCAGGGCCACCTTCCATTTTTCTCCCTTGGCGCCGAGACCGTAGAATACACCGCCAACCACCAGGAAAATCAGTATCCAGTACAAGTAAGTAATCATCTATAATTCCTCCGCTAAAATGTCAGTACTCACACTTCTGTTGTTTAAAGGCTGCGTGGCAAAAATCGGGGTTTCACACTGCGGCTCAAGCACCGCCCCTCCGGCCGCTGCCATAATCAAGGGTAGATCCGCAGTTAAGAGATCACCAACACCAGGATATCCTGCCACAGGAAAATTCTTCAACCTGCCCTTGCTGCCATTCTACACAGTAGAGCACCAAGGGCCGATTGCAATATGCACGAGGTTCGTGTTTAATGGGTTGAAAGCCACCTACCTGACAATTCTGCCTCCCACCAGGTGATGAACAAAGATAGCTCGAAGATAGAAATGAAAACCGGAGTGGTATTTGGCGGTTCGGGCCTCATCGGGGGAACCATTGTCAATTTCTACAAACAGCGCCGGCCGGGCATCGTCGACATGCTGGCTCCGAGCAGCAAGAAGGTGTCGATGCAGAACTGTCAGGACATCCGCAACTATCTGCTCTCCGTCAAACCTGATTTTGTCATCAATGCAGCAATCGCCAATATCAGCGCCGATCCCCAATTGTCCTTCGAGGTTAACTACGTGGGGGCCGTCAATGTCGCCAGGGCCGCCGCTTCACTGAATGTGCCCTACTTCTTTTTCAGTTCCGCAGCGACCCTGCCCCAGGGTGTAGGGTTGCGCGAGACAGACACTTTGCCGCTGAACGCAAAGCTGAGCAACTACGCCAAATCGAAGCTGATGGCCGAGGAAACCCTGAAATATATGGCGGCCAACGAAGGGCTGGACTACACCTGCATCAGGCTCTCCATCGTCTATGGCAACCACGACCACAAGATCCAGGGATTTCATCGCCTGCTGTTTTCCATCGCCGATGAGTCGATGCCGTTTTTGTTCACCAAGAAGGGCATCAAACACTCCTACACCAACTGCAGGAAAATCCCCTACCTGATCCACCACATGCTCGACAGGCGGGAAGAATTCGGCTGCCAGACCTATCATTTAGTTGATCCGGAACCGGTCGAACTGGCTGATCTGATTATAACCATCAGATCCTACCTGCAGCTGAAAAGCCCCCGCAGGGTGTATGTCCCCTACCAGGTTGCCCGAACCGGCAAGAAGTCCATTCAGATAATACTGCGGCTGCTCACCAAAGTGGGACTAAAAGCGACACTGCCCCCGGAATTGATGTTTCTCAGCGCTTTTTACCGCACCCAGACGCTTTCCTGCGAGAAACTGGAAAATTCGAGTTTCGAGGATCCGATGCCCGAGGAAACCGTCTATACCAGGCTGCCGGAAATGATGACCTATTACCTGAACCGCTGGGCCCACCAGAACCTGATCACCACCTTCGAGGAAAAAGTCGAGTTCGACAGCCAGATCCACGAGGATTTCAAACACAATCCCATGGCCCTGTTGGAGAGCATCCATCGGGATGCCACCGCACCCTTCGATCCTGAAATTCCTGAACCGCTTTCGTCCGATTTCAATCAGCTGTAAAACGACACCATAGGGGATTGGCGGCGCAGATCTTATCCAACTCGCCGGCAGCTTCGAGGTGACCGCCGTCGGCAGCCATCTTGAGCCAGGAGGCAGCCTGTCCGGGATCACTCTTCCTATAGGCCATTCCCAGAAAATACTGCGCATCCACCTGGCCCATTTCCGCTGATCTGGTCAGCCAGTAAAGCGCCTTTACCCGGTCTTTCCCAAGTTTCGTGCCGTTGAGATAGAGAAAGGCCAGGTCGAACGCCGCTTCCTTGTGACCGCCTTCCGCGGCACTTTCCAGGAGCTTGACCGCCTCCTCGACATCGAACTCGATGCCTCCTTTGCCCTTGAGGTAGAGATGGGCCAGGGTATACTGGGCCTGGGGATCGCCGTTGCTCGCATCTTCGATCAGATGCGTATTATCAAAGGACTGGGTCTGGGCGGTGGAACAGAGAAGCACAAGCAGGGCTGTCAAGAGGATACGCAGAATATTCATAATTAACGATAGGCCGCCAGTCCGGTCACCTCTTCTCCGATAATGAGCGTATGAATGTCGTGGGTGCCTTCATAGGTGTAAACCGATTCCAGATTGGCGGCATGACGCATGAGCGGATATTCACCCATGATGCCGTTGGCCCCGAGCATGGTCCTGGCCGAGCGGCAGATGTCGCGCGCCACCTGGACATTGTTCATCTTGGCCATCGACACCTGGGCCGGTGTCGCTTTGCCCAGATCTTTGAGCCTGCCAAGCTGCAAGGCGAGAAGCTGCCCTTTGGTGATTTCGGTGACCATCTCGGTGAGCTTTTTCTGCTGCAGCTGAAATCCGCCGATTGGCCGGTCGAACTGAACCCTGGTGAGAGAGTAGTCCAGGGCTGTCTGATAGCAGTTGTCGGCGGCCCCCAGGGCGCCCCAGGCGATGCCGTAGCGGGCCTGGGTCAGGCAGTTCAGGGGTCCTTTCAGGCCGGTTACACCGGGGAGCAGGCTGGCCGATTCCTCGACCACGACATTGTCAAAAATCAGCTCCGAGGTCACCGAGGCCCGCAAACTCCACTTGCCCTTCATTTGCGGAGCAGTGAACCCGGGCGTCCCTTTTTCCACCAGGAAACCGCGCACGCCTTCCTCGGTGGCCGCCCAGACCAGGGCAACGTCGGCAATGGTGCCGTTGGTAATCCACATCTTGGTGCCGTTGATAAGCCAGGTCCCGTCATCTCGACGTTCCGCTCTGGTTCGCATACCGCTCGGGTTGGAACCAAAATCGGGCTCAGTGAGCCCGAAACAGCCGATGCTCTCGCCGGTAGCCATTTTAGGAAGCCAGAATTTTTTCTGGGCCTCGCTGCCGAAGGTGAAAATCGGGTACATAACCAGGGAGCCCTGTACCGAGGCCATACTGCGCAGCGCGGAATCTCCGCGTTCCAGTTCATACATCAGCAGACCGTAAGCCACGCTGGAAAGTCCGGCGCAGCCATACTCTTCCGGCAGCGATGGTCCGAAGAATCCAAGAGTGCCCATTTCCGGAATCAGGTGCTCAGGAAAGGTTTCCCGCTGAGCATGCTCGTCGATACTGTCCATTACCTTCTCGTTGACAAAGGCGCGGGCCGTCTCCCTGACGAGTTTTTCTTCGTCGTCAAGAAGGTCCTGGAAATTCATGTAGTCGGTGAGTTCAGTGGTCTTGTCCATGGCGTGTCTGTAATCGTTGGGTAAGGGTGAGGGCAACAAACTGACGTTGTATTTATCAGAGTTTTCATGAATAGTATAGCTGAATCAGCGAGGAATACGACATGAATGAGGAGCAGAAAAACCTGTTGCAGTCAGCCGCGCAGGCTGCCCTGCTGGCCTATGCGCCCTATTCCAGCTTCCGGGTCGGAGCCGCCGTGCTGACCCCGGGCGGCATCTTCGCGGGCGCCAACATCGAAACGGCTTCCACAAATCTGGGAATCTGCGCCGAGCGGGCGGCGCTGACCCACGCCCGCATGCGAGGCCAACGGGAAATACTGGGCATCGCAGTTGCCTGCCCCGACGCCCGCCGTAATGAAGACGGCAGCGTCGACGAATTTGGCGCCATGCCCTGCGGAGCCTGCCGCCAGTGGCTGGCCGAACTGGCACCCCGCGCCTGGGTGGTAACCAGCAGTTCGCCAAAGGTGTACCGACTGGACGACCTGCTGCCCTGCGCTTTTCAGCTGCACATGGACAACAGCGGTTGAGTTCGCCCTAGATCGTTCTTGTGGAAAGTTCAGTCAGGTTTCCTGGAAAAATTGGGGGAGCGTCCAATCTCTGCTGCTTAACCTAAAGGCCAGGAGTCGACAATCGATTCCAGCAGGGTGATGAAGGTGGAGCGCACCTGTTCCCCAACCCTGATAATCTCGTCGTGATGCAGGGGCTGATCGAGAATGCCTGTGCCCATGTTGGTGATACAGGAAAGCCCCAGTACCTTCATGCCGCCGTGCACGGCGGTGATCACTTCCGGGACCGTCGACATGCCGACCGCGTGGCCACCCAGCAGCCCGAGCATGCGCACTTCACTGGCCGTTTCGTAGCTGGGACCGGGCATGTAACAGTAGACGCCTTCCTTGAGTTCGATACCCAGCCTGGCACCGCACCTCTTGGCCAGTTCCCTGATCTCTCTGCTGTAAGGATCGGACATATCGTTGAAGCGCGGACCGAAATCGTCGAGATTGACGCCACGCAGCGGAGAGTCGGTAACCATTTTGATATGATCCCGAATCAGCATCAGGTCTCCGGGCCGAAGACTGGGGTCGAGACTGCCGGCGGCGTTGGTGACGATGAGGCTTTCCACGCCGAGCATTTTCATGCAGCGCACTGGAAAGACGACCTCGGCCATGGACAGCCCCTCATAATAATGCGGGCGTCCCTGCAGGACCATCACAGGGCGGCCCTGCAGCACACCGGCCACCAGGCGGCCGTTGTGCCCCTGGACGGTTGAAGCGTGGAAATGCGGGATCTTTCTGTAAGGGATCGCCACCGGCTCCTCCACCCGGTCGGCCAGCGCCCCGAGACCGGAGCCCAGGACAATGCCGAGTCGCGGTTTCACCGCAATCTTATCTTCGATATAGGAGGCGCCTTCTCTTATCTGGGCAATCAGTTCCATCTAGTTTTCCCCTTTATCGAAGATTTTACCGATCGAAGCCGGAGGCTGGGAACGACCGACCCAGCCCACCAGGATCACGATGGTCAGAATATAGGGCAGGGTGGCGAGCAGACTCGAGGGTATCGGCACCCCTTTGGCGCCCATGAAAATCTCCAGCCCCTTGGCACCGCCGAAAATAAGGCAGGCCAGCAGCGCCCCCTGGGGTTTCCATTTGCCGAAAATCATTGCTGCCAGGGCAATGAACCCATGTCCAGAGATCAGGGTGTTGCTGAACCTGGAGACCACGGCAATCGACATTGCCGCACCGCCGAGTCCGGCCAAAAACCCAGAAGTGATCACCGCCCCATAACGGATCTTGAATACCGAGATGCCCAGCGAGTCGGCGGCTTCGGGATGTTCGCCGACGGCTCGCAGGCGCATGCCCAGGCTGGTTTTGTAGAGCACGAACCAGGCCACGAAAACCAGAAGGAAGGCGAGGTAGACAGTGGCGAAGCGGTTGAAGACCAGGTCCATGAACCCGGCCGAGGGAAAAAGCTTGCCCTCGCCAAACAGAAAGTCGAACGGCAGCGGAATCTTGTTCGGCACGGTCAGGGTCTGGGTGGCACCGTCGAACACCAGACGACTGATAAACAGGGCAAACCCGACCCCCAGAAAATTGATGGCAATCCCCGAGACGATCTGTTCGGCGGAGAACGACACGGTGGCAATGGCGTGGAGCAGCCCCAGTGACGCGCCGGCCAGACCGGCGCAGACAAACCCAAGCCACGGGTCCCCGGTGAAATAGGCCACCGCTGCCCCGACGAAGGCGCCAAAAAACATCATTCCTTCGAGTCCGATATTGATGATTCCCGAACGTTCGGTAATCACCCCGCCTACGGCGGCGTAAATCAGTGGCGTGGAGTACATCAGCGTGGTACCGATGATAAAAGCAATATCGTTCACAAAGAATTCCATCAGCTCTGCTCCCGCCTCGTTCTATAGGCCAGTATCAGCCTGATCAGTTTGGGCATGGCGACGAAGAAGATGATGATGCCGATCATGATATTTATCACTTCGGTCGGTGCCCCCATCACATCCTGAATCTTCGAGCCCCCGTATTTTAAAGCGCCGAAGAGCAGGCCGGCG
Source organism: Desulfobulbaceae bacterium (assembly GCA_024640625.1). GTDB lineage: Bacteria > Desulfobacterota > Desulfobulbia > Desulfobulbales > Desulfocapsaceae > JABDQA01. The sequence goes on along the minus strand of JAHEER010000109.1, from coordinate 710 downwards.
AACACGCAGCCGGGTCCGCTGTTGTTGCCGATCAGGGACACGGCAATGCCGTCGAAACCGTAGCCCTCCATGATCGCCAGGGTGGCAATGCGGTGGCTGACGCCCAGCACCTGAAAGGCCCCGGCAGCGCCTGCCAGACCGCCGGCGATAAGCATGGAGATAACCATGCTGCGCTTGACGCTGATGCCGCCCGCTTCGGCCGCCTGGGGATTGTGCCCTACGGCCCGGAGCTCATAGCCGAGGGTGGTTTTATTGAGGATGTACCAGACCAGAGCGGCCAGCAGCAGGGCACACACGAAACCGAGGTTGACCGGTGATTTGAGGATGTCCCAGAGCATCGGGTGTTCGCGCAGAAAGGCAATGCCCTCGGGGGTCCGCTTCCACTGCCCGAGGATATCAATATGGGCAGTGGGCTGAATCGCATAGGTTTTTCCAGTCCCCTGCCTGCCAAAGGAGTCGATGGTGAGTGCCCAGTTGGAGAGATAGAGCGCTGTCCAATTGAGCATGATGGTGGAGATCACCTCATTGACTCCGAAGCGGGCCTTGAACCAGCCAGCCAGCCCTCCCCAGAAAGCCGCCAGCAGCACCGCCGCACCCACCGCGGCGAGGACGTGCAGAACCATCGGCAGCTTCAGATAGTAGCCGGCGGCAGCCGCCGCCAGAGCTCCCATGATATACTGGCCCTCGGCTCCGATATTAAACAGCCCGGT
>JAHEER010000031.1 GCA_024640625.1 Desulfobulbaceae bacterium | reverse complement strand
CCTCGGCAAATCCTGATGCCCGTGATCCTTATGTTTTGTGTCGTCGGCACGTTTGCCATAAACAACACGGTATTTGGTGTGGGCATTATGCTGGTCCTCGGAATTATCGCCTATTTTCTGGAAGAAAACGGCTTTCCGATAGCCCCTGCAATTCTTGGCCTTGTCCTTGGCGGCCTGCTCGAAGAAAGTTTCATGACCTCCATGATCAAGGCCGACGGCGATCTGACAGCCTTTTTCGAACGTCCAGTGGCAGCTGTATTGGGTGTAATCACCATCCTAATCTGGCTTTCTCCGCAGCTGGTCAAGTTGTGGAGAAAATTTCGTGAACCCCGTGCCCTGGATCCTCGCCGTTGAAGGCCGAAAAGGCTTAAATTTATATAGTTAATTTATACGATTAGCAGCTATTTTATCTATCTGAAAACCCGCTTTCAAACCGCCTGTAAAAACCTAATTCAAGGCGCATGCCTCGGCAGAAATTCAACCTTTGGAAAAGGATATTGATGTGTCCCACTATGAAATTTATGCGCTGAAATTTTCCGGCCCTTTTTCCAGCTCAGGGGCTTTTGTCATGTGGATGAAAGACTGGGAAACTCTCTGCGAGAGAAATTACTACTTCTGGTGTCTGAAGAGCCCGGACAGGACTATTCTTGTGGATGCTGGAGTCTCGCCGCAGCTGGCACGTGATAGAACTTTACCCGACTATGTGAGCCCAGCACGGATACTGGAAGGCATAGATGTCGATGCCAATGAAATCAACCATGTGATACTGACACATCTCCACTGGGACCATGTGGATGGGGTAACTCTGTTTCCTCATGCAAAAATGTATGTCCAGAGAGCTGAACGTGATTTTTGGTTACATGATAAAATGGCCCTTCGAGCACCATTCACCTTTTTTTTGAATGAGCAGACCAGGAACATTCTCAAGGACTGTGATCATGAAGGGCGAATGAGTCTTGTTGAAGGTGACCGGCACATTCTGCCAGGAATAGAATGTGTACTGGCCCCTGGACATAGTATTGCTCTTCAGGCTGTTGCGGTGAATACAGAGAAGGGAATTGCGATCCTCGGATCAGATTGTGCGCACCTCTTTCGGAATTATGAAGAAGAGTGGCCCAGCGCATTGATAATCGATATGGTCGCCTGGGTTAACTCTGTAAACAATCTGAAAAGCCGAGTCTCTCGCCCAGAACTTCTCTTTCCGGGCCATGACCCATTGATGACATCCAAGTTCCATGAAATCGCGCCAGGAATCACCAGGTTGGTATGAGTGCATTGTGTTTTTGATTGTCAAGATATTGGCTGAGGCGCCAGCTAACAGGGGAACCGCTTCCAGCAGACAAAGATATTCGGTGAACACAACCAGATTGCAAGTAGAATCGGTGCGTTAAAATATATAGAGTTGGTTGCGGAGAAGCCCTTCTCTGCAATTGATGAGGCTTGTATCTGCTCTGACCGGCTCGGGTGAATATGTGCCTGGCAAGGTCGTTGAAACTCCTTTTACCGATTGGTAAATTCAGACCAGGTAGGCAGCGCCACCGGTCGGCCTCATCCCTGAATCAACGCATCCTGCAGTATATTTCCCCGTCATTTAGAGGGGATGTCTCGCATCAATCTTCCAGCTGAATATAGTTCTGGCCTCCGGTCTTGGTTATGAAAATATGGCCGAACTCCGAATCTTCACAGGCGCCATGCCAATGTTTTTCTCCTTTGGGGAAGAGGATAACGTCGCCAACAGTGACAGTTCTCTGTTCCTGCTCGGTCGCGACGATCCCTTTTCCGGATGTAACAATCAGAATCTGGTCGCTTTCGTGCATATGGAACTTGTTTCTTACTCCTTTGCCGAAATTGACAATGCTCATGTTATAATCTCCACCCTCTGGAACCAGAGGTTGAATTGTTACTTCATCGCCTGTGAAAAGAGGGCTTAAATGAGGTTTCTTCGGGACATCTTTCATATTAATCACTTGCATCATCAACCTCCCTTTTTTGTCTTTTTTAAAGTGTCTCGCCGGATTTTCTCGCGCAGACTAAGTTGTTTTCACTCCCCTCGTCTGCCCTGACGGTAGCGCATTCCTGTCAGCCCATCAACCATTCTTCGCTGGCTTGGGCTTCTTGTCAAGCTGTTATCATGCGAAACGGAATGAGGCTTTGCACTACTTCCGCGAGTGCCAGGCGTACCTTGCTCTGACAATCTCCCCGCTCGCGTTAATTCCGTCGACATATACGACTGGTGAGAGGACCATCTCTGTCGAATCTGCCACGCTATCTACAGCGTGTCGAAAGTACCGGCAGGAGAAGGTCAAAAAAGGCTTCAACGTATCGGGAAGCGCTCAATGCTGATGATTCACAACACCGCCTAGATTCTTTCTTGAACACCTCCCCCGCCTGGCCATTAAGGGACCCTATCTGTTTGTATTTTCGTCCCCAAAGCTTATTTTTAAATTAAACGAAGAACAATGTCATGATAGTAATTGACTCGAATACAAGGCGTAAACGATCATGATTTAATGTGGGGCATCATTTTATTTTCAACAGGATCTCAGGTGTGAGCTGAAATTGAATACAGTTATTCAATATAACTCGACAATTTTAAATTTAAACAAGCAGACACAATGACGGGAGGAAATGATATCGATCTACTAACCCAGTGAGTAGATTTTGACTGACATCTAGCAGGATTCTGGGATCCAGGAAGGAAGCTGTCATGTCCGTTATTACTATTGCCAGACAGTTCGGCTCAGGAGGGAAAACATTAGGAAGTATAGTTGCGAATAGATTGGGTTATACATTGGTAGATGAGGAGATTGTCGAGTTGATCGCCCAGGAAGCAAATATTTCATCTGAATGGGTTGACTCTGTGGCCAGGGAAACAGGTAGTGAAAAATTCCTGAAAAGGATGTTGCTCACATTCGGACCTTCTCGAAAAGGATACGCCCAAATTGCGACGGACTCAGACCCTGGATATTTTGATGGTAACCTCTATATCGCGCTACTCCATAAAATTATCCCCAGGATCGCTGAACAGGATAACGTTGTAATCATCGGTCGCGGGGGCCAATATATCCTGGCTGACGACCCCAATACCTATCATTTCCTTCTGATCGCCGACCTTGAATATCGGATAAAATTTATGATGGACCATTACGATCTTGACCGTAAACAGGCTCAGGTCGTTGTTGACAAACACAGTAAACGCAGGCTTAATCTCTATCGTTATTTTTCCCGCACCGATTATGATCAACCCGCTCACTATCACATAGTCTTCAATATGAACAAGGTCACACTGGAAAACGCCGTTCAGTCAGTGTGTCAGTTGGTCGAAGGTCATACCTCTTCATAAATGCGGCGATCCCGGAAGACATAAAAGCCCAAAAATGCCAATCCAGCCAGGGCTGACAATATCGATCCAGAGAATATTCCCAGCTTTGAGCAGTTTAGCAGGTACGTGTCGGTAAAAGAGAGTCCGGCAATAAACAACGACATGGTAAATCCGATACCTCCCAACATACCGGCGCCTGCGATATGATGCCAACTCACGTTAAATGGAAGGGTAGCGACACCCATACGAACCGCCACATATGATGCCAGACTTATACCAATGGGCTTACCGACAAAAAGTCCCAAAAAGCAGCCCAAGGTGACCGGATTTGAGACGACGGCGGTCATAGACATATTCTGGAATGATACACCGGCATTAAAAAATGCAAATAGAGGAAGGATGCCAAAAGTAACGCTGGGCAGCAGGGCGTGCTCCATCCGTTGCAGAGGGGGAGCCACATCGTGGCAAGCGCTTTCCAACTCCTGCACATTATTGAGGTGTTCCGGTTTGATGAATATGGAAAACCATTGGCCGTCAACATCCCGATTAGTTTGCATTTTTTCAGTTATATATCGCACAATACCAATGAATCTGACCATATCATACTTACCACGCGCGGGCACAAGCATGGCAACCACAACACCAGCTATTGTTGCATGAACGCCAGAACCGAGAACGCAGGCCCAGGTGAAAAATCCTACCACGACATAAAAGGTTATTGAGCGAATATATAAAAGGTTGGCAATAACTAGAATCAATGTACAGATGAGGCTTGCCGCAAGAAAATTCATGGCAATGCTATTTGTGTAAAAAAGAGCAATCACAAGTACTGCCCCTAGATCATCGGCGATTGCAAAGGTGGATAAAAAAATCCTCAAGCCAAGTGGGAGATTACGGCCTAACATGGCAATGACCCCAAGGGAAAAAGCGATATCTGTCGCCACGGGAATACCCCATCCCGAGATGCTGGGTTTGCCGTAATTGAAAGCAACATAGATCAATCCGGGAACGAGCATTCCTCCTGCCGCACCAATAATCGGCAGAAGTGCCATCTTGGGGGTGGCAAGTTCACCAACGAGGATTTCTCTCTTTATTTCAAGCCCTACGGTAAAAAAGAACAGAGCCATAAGACCATCATTGATGAAATGCTGGAGGGAACTGCTGTAGGTGAATGTGCTGAATGAAAAAGAGATATTGAGATGGAGCAGATGCTCATACATCTCGTGAAATTTAGAATTTGCTAGACATGCCGCGCTGACTGCAGCAAGAAGTAATAAAACACTACCGTTAACCTCTTTAGTAAAAAACCATTGATACGGTTTGTGCTCCCGGCCTTCTATTTTCGGTTTCATTACTAATTGCCAGACCGACTGGTTCGACATAGTTGACTGGAACTATATTTCAGCGTATACCAGTTGCTGAAAACACAGCGTTAACTTTGCATCATCAATCTACCTCTCTAGTTTTAATAGTACCCTCGTTGGAGCTGGATTAGACCACTCACGCCTCATCTGCTCATCGCTTCTCATTTCATATATGCAGATAAGTTCTTATCTAAATAATAGTTATTTTTTATTGCTTTACCGGAACTCAAATCCAACCCATACAGCAGCAGAAAGGGAGCTGAGGAGCGAGGACTACTCACGCTGATCTGAACAGGGTCAACTATTAAATCCGCTCTTCGCGCTTCGTTCTCGAGGAGTTTTTCTGCTCCCGCCTGAGACGACGCTCTATCGTGCCCGGCAGCGCGGTACGCCGGGCCAGTACGCTGTAGGCAACGGGAACGACAAAAAGCGTGAACAAAGTGGCCGAGATAACTCCGGCAAGCACCACCACGCCGATCACCATCCTGGTCTCGGCTCCGGCCCCGGAAGAAAGAATAAGCGGTACGGCCCCGGCAGCGGTGGTAATCCCTGTCATCACTATCGGACGAAGTCGAATTTCGGCAGCCTGGAGCACCGCCCGCAGAAAGCCGATCTGACGATCCCGCAGCTGGTTGGTAAACTCAACGATGAGGATGCCGTTCTTGGCGGCCAGACCGACCAGCATGACCAGGCCGATCTGACTGTAGAGGTTGAGGGTATTTCCGGTAATATAGAGGCCGAAGAGTCCGCCGGCCATGGCCAGCGGTACGGTCAGCATGATCACCAAAGGATTTATCCAGCTCTCGAATTGGGCGGCAAGAACGAGAAAAACCACGATGATACCCAGGGCAAAGACGAACAGGATCGACTCGGAACTGCTCTTGTAATCCTGGGAAATGCCCTTGTAATCGATGATCACCCGTTCCGGCAAATTGTCACGCGCCAGGGCTTCGAGATACGTGAGTGCATCGCTCAGGGCCAGGTCATCGGCCAGATTGGCCTGCAGCGTCAGTGCTCTGACCCGGTTGTAGCGCTTCAGGGTACTGGAGTCGGCGAACTCCTTCAGGGAAATGAAACTGGCCAGCGGAACCAGCTTGCCGCTGTGTTCGGAGCGCACATAAATCGACTGCAGGTCGTTCGGGGTGCGCTGCAGGTCGCGCTCCCCTTCGACTATGACATCATACTCTTCCCCCTCCTCGAGATAGGTGGTCACCCGGCGCGAACCGAACATGGTCTCCAGCGTCCTGCCGATGGCCGACACCGTCACCCCGAGCTCAGCTGCCCGATCATAGTCGATACTGATCTCAATCTGGGGCTTGGTCTCTTTGTAATCCCAGTCAAGTCCGCGCAGACCGGGGTTGTCTGCTTCGATTTCAGCCATCAGAATATCGCGCCATTGCGCCAGCTCCTGGTAGGTGCCCCCTCCTATAACGAACTGCACCGGCTTCTGGATCGAGGAGCCGAAACCCTGGCGCATAACCGGAAAAGCCCGGACTCCGGGGAGGTCTCCGAGCTTGGAGCGCACCTCGTCCATGATCTCCCAGGCCGAGCGCCGCTGTCCCCACTGCTCGAGCACGGAGATGACGATGCCGGTGTTGAAGTTTTCAATGTTGCCGAAACTGCGCGGCGTGCGCACCAGCAGACGGGTGATCTCGCCATTGTCCACGAGCGGCATCAGGCGGGACTCGATTTCATCCATGTATTCGCTCATGTACTCGTAAGTGGCTCCCTCCGGCCCGTTGACGATGACGAAGAAGGCACCGCGGTCTTCCTTAGGGGCATATTCGGTCGCGATCTGGCTGAACAGCCAGTAAGTCACCCCGAGAAGAGAGACAAAAACGACGGCGACCAGCAGCGGCCAGCGCAGGGCGCGTCCCAGTACTCTCCTGTAAGTTCGTCTAATCCAGCGGTAAAAGCGGTCGATGCGGGGAGGGGTGGCGCGGTCGCGGCGCTTTGGCTTAAGCAGGACTGAAGCGAGCATCGGGGACAAGCTCAGGGCCACTATGCTGGAGAAACAGACTGCAGCCGCCATGGTCAGGGCAAATTCTGAAAAGAGTCTGCCCACATCGCCCTGCAGAAAGGCTATGGGCACGAATACTGAAATCAGCACCAGGGTGGTGGCGATGACCGCAAAGCCGACCTGCCTGGTGCCGTTGAAGGCGGCCACCAATGGAGTTTCGTTGTGTTCATCGATGCGCCGAAAAATATTTTCGAGTACCACGATGCCATCGTCTACGAGCAGTCCGATGGCCAGCACAAGGGCCAGCAGGGTGAGCAGATTGACTGAAAAACCAAAGGCGTTCAGAGCGATGAAAGAGGCGATGATCGATACCGGCACCGAAACCGCCGGCACGATGGTTGCCCTGACGCTCCCCAGGAACAGAAAAATGACCAGGATCACCAGCCCAATGGCTATTGCCAGCGTCTTGTACACCTCTTTGATGGCTTCCTCGATAAACACCGAGGTGTCGAAGCTCTGCCGGATCTGCATGCCGTCCGGCAGTGTCGGGTTGAGCAGCCCCATCTGCGCCTTGGCGCTGCGGGCCACATCTATGGTATTGGCGGTGGACTGTTTTATTATGCCGAGCCCGACCATGGCGACTCCGTTGCCCCGGAAGAACGTTCTGTCTTCCTCGGTGCCGCGCTCAACCCGGGCAATGTCGCTGAGGCGGATCAAATAGCCGTCGGACCCGCGCTGGATCACTATTTTGGAAAAATCATCGGCGGTGCGGAAAGCGCGGCCCAGGCGCACGGTAAAACTTCTGGTGGCAGACTCGATGGTACCGGCCGGAAGCTCTACATTCTCCGCTCTTAGGGCCCTTTCAACCTCGGGCACGGTGAGATCCCTGGCAGCCATGGCAGAGCGATCGAGCCAGACGCGCATGGCGAAGCGCTGACCGCCGCCCACCCTGACCCGCGAGACGCCGTCAAGCACCGAAAATCTATCCACCAGGTAGCGATTGGCGTAATCGGTGAGTTCCGGTACCGTGAGACGGTCACTGGTGAGATTGAGCCACATGATGACGTCGTCGTTGGAATCCTCTTTCTGGATCTCGGGAGGATCGGCCTCAGCCGGAAGATCGTCGACAATCCCCGAGACCCGGTCCCGCAGGTCATTGGCCGCCGCATCGATGTCCCGGCCGGTGGAGAATTCAATGGTCACCCTGGAACGGCCGTCCTCGCTTGATGACTCAATAAAGCGGATGCCTTCGACACCGGCGATCCGTTCTTCCACCAGCTGGGTGATCTGACTTTCCACCACGTTAGCCGAAGCTCCGGGGTAAACGGTGTCGATGGTCACCACCGGAGGATCGATATCTGGGTACTCGCGCAGCGGCAGTCGGGAAAATGAAACCAGGCCGAAGACAATGAGCAGCAGCGAGAGAACCGAGGCGAATACCGGCCGCTTGATCGAGGTATCAGAGAGGATCATTGTGCGGTCTCTGAAGCATCGCCGGACAGCATCTCGCTCAGCGGTTTGTTCTGATCATCCGTGGCCCGGATCGAGATTTCCTGACCGGGACGCACTTTGAGCGTACCGTGGGTAATCACCTTATCTCCGGGCTGCAGACCTTCCAGGATCTCCACTTCGCCGACCCGGCGGGTGCCAATGGCCACGGTCCGCTCCTCGGCCACCGCAGGCGACTTTGTCTCGTCAACCAGCAGCACGACATTGCGCTCACCTCTAGGAATCAGGGCCTCTTCTGGAACAATCAGGGCCGCACGTTCATTCTTTAAAAGCTCGACCGACATCAGCAGGCCCGGTTTGAGCAGCCCATCGCTGTTATCGATCAAGGCCCGCACCACTATTGACCGGGTTACCGGATCCACCCGGCTGTCGATGCTGCTCACCGATCCCTTGAAGCGTTTGTCCGGAAAAGCCGGTGAGACGGCCTCCACCGGTGTACCCTTCTTGAGAGTTGCCAGATAGATGGAAGGCACACTGAAGTCAAGCTTCATGACGCGTACATCATCCAGGGTCGTGATCATATCTCCGGGTTCGACGAGCGCCCCAAGGCTGATATTGCGCAACCCCACTACGCCGCCGAACGGCGCCTTTATAAGCCGATCCTGGAGGCGTGATTCGATGGCACGCAAGCGCGCCTCGGCGGTTTCAAGTTCTCGTTCCCGCTCATCCAACTGGGCTTGGGATACCGCGCCGCGGGCGACAAGTGTGAGCACCCGCTCGTATCGCTTGAGCGCTTCTTCCCGACGGGACACCTCTTCCTCGAGCAGAGCGTGTTCTTCGCTGTTGGTCATTTCCGCAAGTATATCTCCGGCTTCTACGATCTGATTATCGGCAAAATGAATTGCCGTGACGGTATCGGTCACCGAAGCGGTGATTTCAACCGTTTCATTGGCACGCAAGGTACCGAGGGCTTCCACCCGATCATAGAGTTGTGAAATTTTCGCTTCCGCAACAATTACCGGTGTCGGCTGCCGGGCCAGGCAATTACCTGTCAATGACATCAGCAGGACAACGGTCATCGCCAGCGCTGTCAATGGTTTACAAAAGATATTCATCGCTGACTCTCTTACTTCTCCATATTTGTTTCGAACAACCACCCGCCGCAATACAGGCGGAACCATCTCTGCCAGGATGCGGCCCAGCCGGAGATCTGCAGGTCGTTCAACTCTTTCTGACGCAGTATCATCCAAAGAAAGCGGGCCAACATCTGCTCAACGATATATACGAACAGGGGAAAAATCCATCAGAAGAGGAACAGGACACGACTGCCGCAGTGAACTGGGGAGTCACACCGGTACGCGACACCCCTTCACCAATTGCGAACAGCGCCGCGCTCATGACCACGGTCGTATCGCCAAGCCCTTTCAGTGCCGCCCCCGGCATCAGCACGCCAGTGAGCACCAGGGCAGCCATCGAGCCCAGGGCCGCCTAATCGGCCCGCATCCTATTCCAGACAAAGGTGCTGGCACAGGGCGGGGACCGGTCTGTGATCCCGGCCCTGTGTTCGAGGCAGTGCGTCAGGCAGGCTCAAGTGATGGGGATTGTTCATCGGGTGCAAACGTGTAGTGCAGATCATCGGTCACGCCTTCCATTTCCATCCCGTAGCTGTAGATAAGTCTCTTGCCAAGCATGCGCGCCAGCCTTCGGTAAAATCTCATGCCGTTTTCCGGGTCGGCATCGGCCACACTCTGAACAAAGTCTTTGGCGAAAATCATCACCATCGATTCCTTGGCGCACTCGGCCGAGGCCGAGTACTTGGGCATACCCACCAGCCCTGACCAGCCAAAGGCCTCTCCGCCATGTTCAACCACATAGGTGGTCTTATTTTCCTTGCCGACGCTCAGCCGGATGGACCCCCGCAGCAGGATATAGAAATATTCGGCCGGATCACCTGCGCTGAAAAGCTTATACCCCTCGGGGTACGTTTTCTTCATGGCGGAGTCAATAAATTCCTTGATGAAATGATTATCCAAGCCCCACAACAATTCCGATTGTTTGATATACATAAGATCTCCTCCCCTGGTTCTGTCCACCGTAAGGGATCGATATTCCTCTGTGCCCCGCGTCTATCTCTCATATTCGTACTCTAATATGATCCCCCGATGGGATTGACGGCTCCTGTTTGTATTTCCCAAAATTACCAAACCGGGTTACCTTTTCCAGGCAACCCGGCTGTCTCCTCAGATCCGTGGCTTTCCGTCCCTGTTTCTCAACAAGTTTGGCTTTGTCTTATTTCACCTTGTTCCTGGTTAAATTGTAGTATGAGAGGCGAAACCAAGTCAATGGAACCATGTGGCAGCGGTCCCGTTATAAAATCTTCGAGCGGAATAATTTTTCTGGCTGTTCCGGCGGCGAGGTCCTTTTGGGTATTTTCTTATTGCAGAAATCAGCCTTTTAGAAAAGCGGTGAGTAGTTCTTGTTAATTTCCGAATCAGTTTTAATGTTAGACGCATTATTTTCTATGCGCCTCAGGGCCAGCTCTCGCAGCTGGCGAAAAACAAGCACTAAGACAACTCTCAATTAGAGAACGAGACAATGAAAAGAACATTACTGGAAAGGTTGGAATCTGAATGTGTAATTTGTGCAGAAGGATATCTATTCGAGATGGAGAGAAGGGGCTACTTGACTGCAGGTGAATTCGTTCCGGAAGTCGCTCTTGACCATCCTGAATGCCTCGAACGGTTGCACAAAGATTTCCAGCATGCCGGTTCGGACGTTATGCAGGCCTTCACCTATAACGGTCATAAAGAAAAATTGAAGATTATCGGTCGTCAGGATAGCCTCGAGGAATTGAATCGAGCGGCCGTGCGAATTGCTCGACAGGTTGCAGACGATGTGCCGGAGAATACCGAAAAAAATTTAGTGGCCGGAAACATCTCCAACTCGAACATCTGGAATCCCGCAGATCCTGTCTCTCAGAAAGAGGTCAGAAGTATGTTTGCAGAGATGGTCGGGTGGGGTGTAGAAGAAGGTGTGGATTTTTTTATCGGTGAAACATTCTATTATGCCGAGGAAGCATTTTGCGCTCTGGAGACAATAAAATCTGCAGGCCTTACCGCAGTCCTTACAATTGCCCCAATGGGCGAGAACATAATGAGAGACAACTGGTCTGTTGTCGACTCATGTAAGGAACTTGAACAGCGCGGGGCAGACGTTGTTGGCCTTAATTGCTTTCGGGGCCCATCCACCATGATGCCGTATCTCAAAAAGATAAGAGAAAATGTGCGTTGTCATGTCGCTGGCCTGCCGGTTCCTTATCGCACAAATTCCGCGCAACCCACCTTCTTTAACCTCGATGACAATAATCAGTGCACCTGCCCCTCACCTCATGGTCGGACTTTTCCCACCGCCCTTGATCCCCTGTATTGCAACCGCTATGAGATCCGTAAGTTTGCCGAAGAGGCGTATCGCATTGGTGTCAGGTATTTGGGCGTCTGTTGCGGTGCCGCCCCGATTCATATTCGAGAAGTGGCTGAAGCTGTGGGGAAGACACCCATGGCCAGCAGATATAGGGAAAACATGGAAAAACATTTCATGTATGGAACCGATGAACGGCTGCCGCAACATATTACAGAGTATGGTGATCGAGCCTGAGTCAAGTGCGGCACTTGATGTAATGTGAGGAAATTCAAAGAGAACGTTTTAGCGGTTGGTTTTATTCATGGGCAATTCAAGCATTCTTTGATGCTCGGAGAATTGTGGACGTTCACCCTCAGAGTTGGCAGGAAAGTACAATAATCTGCTTCCTTGTGATCATGTATTATGATTCACCCTGCGGATCTTTTCATCCGAATCTGGCAATCGGGTTGGGCATCTGGGCTCGTCTGATAAAAGCCCACAGCCCAACCCGGTACAGGCCAGCTGGAGTGTAGATTAACTTAGGCTGTGGCCGCTGACTTTATAGACTGCTGCTCTGTTGACTGACCGGCAACAGGTCTGAATAGGGCAATAATTGGCGAGATTACCACCCATATACAGGTCATGGTCAGCGGTATGATTATGAAAAGAACAACAGGCAGAAACCACAACGCTACGATAATTTCATCAAATCCGAGCATCTTAAACCCCTCGTATCGTCTTGATTAACGATAAATTGGGAGAGGGTTGAAGGGAGTCAACCCTCTCCACGAACTAGAAAAAAGGTTGATATGGCAGTATCACAAATTTTCTCTAGTTACCAAACAAGTTCGGCAGCGATCACTGATTTTCGCCCACCGAACGTTAAAGATGGGATTTTGATCACCGACCCATCATCGACAAGAGTTAAAGTCAAAGTAGGATTGAGAGCCGCAAAGAACGGCGAGATATGCGCAGCGCGATAGAATGTTTTCATGATGGTACCTCCCCTATGGTTTCCAACGGCTACCATAACCTTCATGAATTATTCCCAGTTGGGATTTGTTCTTAATAATACCACAGAGCAGTACATCTATGCAACAAATAAATTATTTTATTAAAAACTTATTTAATGCTGCATAATTAGCCCATTTTCGTCTAAACTGCTTCACCTGGACCCCCAACCTGATCTAGTTTTTTACGATATCCTCTGGTAATCGCAAGGCGCCCAAAATGCACATCCGATTAAGATCACCGTCTATCTTAAAATTCCTTCAGGGCATCAGCGCTACCAATCAAAGCAACCAAGAATGATGGGGTATTTGGGTTACGGATGTAATCAGGCTGTGGGTTGGGTATTGTTTTTCCGCACTTCCTTGTTAATTGATACCATTGAGATCCAGACAGCCCACATCAAACATCCTATGGCGATGCGATGGATAATTGTGTCCTCTGACGCAGTCAACATGTAGATGGCGGAGGCGACCAAGAAAATGACGAGAAGGGGTGACGAACAGTGCAGCGAATCAGGCAAAGGCGACCAAATTTTCATAACCTTACTCCCTATTTGGCTGTTAGGGCAACGTTCGGGTTAACTCTTATTATCTCAACAAAATCTCACAAAGTCAAATAAACGGAGGCGCTTCGAACCGAAGAAGACACCACGTTTCTCTTCCATCAATTTGACAGACAATCCATAATTACGCAGAAAGGTGAACAATGAATCAGATACCATTTCAAGATTACTACCCGGACGACTATTCCCACTGTTTCGGTTGTGGTCGTCTCAACGACAGGGGCTACCAACTGAAAAGTTTCTGGGAGGGTGACGAGGGCGTCTGCCGTATACTTCCCGAGCACCATTATTCCGGGGGCATGAAGGACATCCTCTACGGTGGCCTGATCGCCTCGCTGGTGGATTGCCACGGTGCAGGGACCGCCGCCGCGGCAAAGGCCAGAGAACTCAAAATCGAGATGAAGCCGGGCGCCATGCCCCGCTTTGTCACCGCCTCTCTGAAAGTCGATTACCTGTCCCCCACCCCCGTGGGTAAAGAACTGGAACTTCGGGCCAAGGTAGAAGAGATTTCGGGCCGTAAGGTAACCGTCAATGTCACCGTGTCCACCGATGGGACCGTGCATGCCCGGGGGCGTTTGCTGATGATCCAGATCAGGGAAGGCTGAAGGTCTGAGCCCCGTTTTTACTGTTTCTCACTGCTTCACCCAGAGAGGCAATCGTTGACCAGCGCCGCAGTGTGCGTCTTGATATAATTATTGCATTGTCAAACATTTTTCCTGATTGTAGATTAGTCTTATTTTACTACTTTCGGATTGCCACATGGGAGATAGGGATTAATGTGGTTGAAGTTTGAGAGACAATCTTTGCTCTTTTTTCAAAAACACACATTGATGATTCATTAGGTGTCATATATGGCAGTTAAATGGTGGGTGATTGTCATCACCGTTCTCGCCCTTCTAAAGTTATCGGTCCTTTCCTCTTTCAGCCAGGAGCAGCAGCAGATATCCGATCAGGTGTACCAGGAGCTGGACTACCTCTCTTCCCTGTTTGACCCGGAGAAAGAACTTGATCCGACAAAATTGGCTGCGCTGATCGAGTTTGTCGAGGCCACACCGGCCGACACCAGCCTGGACCTGAAAAAAAGAAACAGCATGGCAGGTGCGTTTCATTCCTTTCAGATCGACAGTTCCTTCGATCACCTGCTGGGTTACGTCTACAACCCTGATATCCCGTCCTACATTACCATGCCCTCGTCGCTGCAGAGTCATCATTCGCTCACGCCGGAGTTCGCCAAAGAACTTCGCCGTCTGATCGATGAGGCGTCGTCTCCGCATTCGACCGTGGTCCTGCGCGGAGAAGAAAACCAGACCATCACTCCCGATACCAATACCGGGAGCTACTACTCTTACAGTCAGGGCAGATTGGTCGCTCTGCTGCCCGGAGTTTCCGGCCCGGTATTGCTGTCGGCAACCCTGCAGGACCAGATCTCAGATGTCGGCAGAAGGGGGTGCATCGTCGGTGACGACGGCAACTGGGACTACCTCTTTTCTGATAAAACAGGGTTGAACACCATGGGGCTCGGCTGGGTACACAGCTATATGTATGAGGCCTATTCCGTAATGCTCTATATTGCCGATCCTGCGACCGAGACTATTAAGACGGCAACTTTCAAGTGGCTCAACGCCGGCTGGCAGAAATTGAATATGGTCAAATCGCACCATATCCTGGGCGGCATTAAACGCTTTGCCACCGGTCTCAAGAGCGTGCTTGAATCTCCCGATTTGCCCGAAGTTACCGAGATAGTCGACAAATACCAGGAACTGCGTAAAAAAACTGAAGAGGAACTGCGCCGTTTGGTCACCCCCTATCTCGAGCTCATCGGCAACGGCAAAGATGCCGGAAGCTGCCCTTCCTCCTTTATCAGCAGTGTGGCTTCAGGAGAGTATCTGCAGCAGATGAACAGTGATGAAATCATCCGCATCCTGCTGCTGGAATACATTAAGACCCGTATCGGGGATCGGACTCCGGAAACGGCCGCTGCCCACCTTCTGGCAGACGACCAGAGCGGCCAGCGCTCCTGAGCAGGGGCTGGTCGCCAGCTGTCCGGCCCTGTCCTCCGCTGCTGAACAGTTGGCCAATCTGTCGATCTTAGAGGTTTCTGTAGGCCGGGGATAGCAGCCAGTGGTGAGCGCCTTCAGCCCGCCCGCATCTCTAGCGCAGGTCCGCTCTTTCCTGAAACTGCCCATAGCGCAGGAAATGAATGGTCTGGAGAATGACCTCTTCATCCTTCATCAAAAATGGATGACTCACCGGAACGGTGAGGTGGTCCGCCATTCCCTCCAGCTTGGTAGACTCCACCGAAACCTTGCCGTCGTCGGGGTTGGGAAGCAGCTGAGACAAGATAAGATTAATGCTTCTGGTACCGGCAATGATGCCCACTTCAAAGTCAGCGCCGCCCAGGCTGTTGGGAATGCTTGTCTGCTCAGTACCAAGCTGCAGTCCAGCCGGACCGTTGAGCAGCTCGAATCCGGGTAGTTCAGCCATGGCGTCAACCACCTGGCTGCCCTTGTTGGGCGGGCCGAGCATGACAACCCGGCCAAGGTTGTCGAGTTCGTGATACTCAAGGTAATAGCGCACCAGAATACCGCCCAGACTGTGGGTCACAAAATGGACCCTGCTCTCTTGCGGGCACTCAGCGGTTGCCTCGCGGATGACCGATCTGGAGAGTTCTTCAATACGATGCTTGGTCGATGGATAATCGTGATTGACCACAAAGAATCCGGCTTCGAGGAGACTTTCAGCCATCTCCTCCATGGAGCCGTCACTCCTGGCCAGTCCGTGCAGCAGCACGACACAATCCCGGGCCTGGGCCTGACCGGAACAGATCATCAGGAACAGCAGCATTACAGAGGATTTGCGGAAAAAATTCATCGCTGGCACCTGTTCTAAGGCCCTTCCTCTTCGCCGGCATCCTTAACCCACTGCATCGCGGCTGAACACACCTTGCCGCCGTCCCTGTCGAGATTATCGGTAAACAGCCATTGGAAAGGAACAGTGAGAATACTGAGCGGCTGACGGAAAAGGGTGCCGATAACCCCTGCCGTCGTTACCCCGATGTCCGGGTTCAGAATTGAACCGGTCACCGCAACCGGGGTCGCCAGGCTGAAGAACTGGGCCGACTTTGGTTTCGGGTTCAGAACGAAATCGATCTCGTTGGTTCTGAAGTTTACCAAGCCCTTCCCGTTGACTCGCATATTGCTGGTATCGAGCACGAACAGCTCGGGCTGCATCAAGCTTTGTTCGAGGACAAAATCTCCCGCCAGGCAATTCACCACCGAACTGCTCCCCTTCATCATGACGGGCAGCGCTGCGGTGATGATATTGACAGCCCAGAGATCGAGCGCCCCCGCCCTGAACTCTTCCGGGATAACCCCGAAGCGAAACCTGCCATTCAGGTTCTTGGAAAGTCGAGCGGCCCGATCCACCTCGGAGTTCAAATCAAGCCTCAGGTTCATTCGGCCTTTCAGTTTGCTGTCAGGCTGGTTCCTCCTGACCAGGATCCCATAATCGAAGTCCTCTATGTTCATCAGCAGTTCAGCCCCGATCTTCTCTTTTTGGGGCCTGAGCTTGCCGCTGATCTGCACGGTGCCCCCCGGTATATTGAGCTGCAGCTCGTTCAGTTTGAAGATCCCCTGCTCCAGTTTCGCTTTGAGATATCCGCGCCCAAGCTGATCCTGGCCTGAAAGCACCTCCTGGACGACTATTTCCAGAGTGGCGTCTACTTTCCCCGCAACCTCCTCGCTGAACAGATCATAGGCGGCCGCAGAAGATGCTTTCTGCGGCGGAACAGCCGCCTCACGGCTCCGTCTCTGATCCTTTTTCCCGGACAGGGGCGACCATTGACCGAACTTAAAGTCGTTCAGCTGGATGGTGCGGGCCTCGAGTCTGGACTGCAGACCGATTTGTGCGGCCGCCTGTTCACCTTCACCGGGAAACAGGGTCAGAATCAATTCACCCCAGAGCGATGAATCGCCGATCCGCACGCCCATATCATAGAGGCCGACACTCTTTTGGCCTCTGGAGGCCAGGGTGCCTTCTATCTCGTATGGACCGAGGGGCGGCAGATCGAGCCCCAGAAGCTCATTGAGCGTATCCATCCGGGATCCAGAGATACCCGATCTCAAACTAAAAGATTCCAGGCTTTTCTTCTGCCGGTTGATCCGGCCGTCGGCCTCAAATCTGCAATCGCTGATATTTCCCTGCAGAGAAAGGATCACCGGCTTTTCTGTGCCTCTGGCGAAAAACCCGCTGCTGGTTGATTCGAGATGAAGCGGCAGTGAGTTCACCTTACCTTTGAGCGACATCATCGCCGGCTGCTTTGGAAAAGCGACATATTCGGCAGTCTCGATAGCCATTATCAAAGGAGTCAGGGGCTCCCGATCGATCTTTATTCTGCCTTCCCGGAGCTGGGCGCGGTAATGGGCTCCCAGCAGCATTTCCTTGACGGTTGAGCCCTCGAAGTTCATTTCGAGACCGACGTGGGCTGCACTGATCCCGGGAACGTCGTCGAGGTGCAACTCCTCGAGAAGTTGCGCCACGCTGAAATGATTTGTCTCCAGGTCCAGATGGGCGGAGGGAACTTCACTTCTCAGGTCGAGGGCGGCGCTGCCGCTGAAAAGACTTCCGCCTATCCGGGCCCGGAAGGGCGAATGTCTGAGTTTCCCCTCCTCCGCTTCGATGGTAAGCTCGACGTCAGCAACATCGATGAGACCGGTCACGATCTCCTCAACCCCGATTTTCAGCTGTACATCGGTGGACAGAAAGCGCTTTACCCCCATTGTTTCCATGGCCAGGATCTGAGAGAGCAAAGCCACACTCTGCTCGTACTCGTCCTGATCTGTGTCAGAGAGCTGGAGTTGCCGGCCTGCTGAGACTGGCGGCGCAGTCTCCGGTGCCCCGGCAAAGATATGGGCAAGGTCGAGCTGCGGGCTGCGGATCTCTCCGGTAACGCGAGGCTGGTCATTCTCTCCCTCCTGCACGTGCAGCCGCCCCTGTGCCCTGAGATCGCCCAGTCGTGCCTGTTCCACTTCAAGCTCGATTCCAGCGCTCGACAGACTGCCGGAGGCTGCGGCTTCATAGCCAGGCTCCATGTCAGTGAACCGAGCCAGGGGATGCATGAGGCCGCAGGCTTTTTCACCTTCTATTTTGAGGTCAAACTCGGAGCGGTCCATGACCTCATCGATCCTTCGGCCGTTAACCAGAACTGAGGTATCGCAGGCCTCCAGATCGATGTACACAGACGACTCGGCAAGGCGGGCACGCAGGTCGAGGGGGCTGTCGAGAAGCTCACCGTGCACCGACAGAGCGACGGAGTTTTCGGCCAGCAGCTCAAAGGACAGCTCCTCCGTCCTGACTACCGTCTCTTCGTCACGGGCCAGCGCTGATTCGCCAAGGCGTACTGAAAGAGTCATCGCTTCAAGCAGATCAGCAACGCTGCTGCCTCTGCTGGAGCCACTTATCTGGAGGGGGCCGAGGGACCCGCCCCAACTGACCTCATCCCCGGCCTTCTGCAGCAACGGGCCGAGAGTGGCGCCGGAAGTTGAAATTCTTCCAGAGACGGCGGGCTGAGAATCTCCCGCAGCGGCTGCAAACAGTCCCTGGATGTGAGAATCA
The DNA here is from genome assembly GCA_024640625.1 of Desulfobulbaceae bacterium. Classification (GTDB taxonomy): domain Bacteria; phylum Desulfobacterota; class Desulfobulbia; order Desulfobulbales; family Desulfocapsaceae; genus JABDQA01. Next base: position 18,896 of record JAHEER010000031.1, on the reverse strand, counting down.
TAGATATTCATGGCAACGGGAACGACCAATTCACCATCGACGAGCGAAATCGTTGACTTGATCCCGCTGAGCTCGAACCCGGCTCTGCTGATATCCCCAACTCTGACCACCAGGTCAGCATCCAACGCCTCAAGCAGATGCCAGGGCAGCTTCTTTTTTTCAGCCCCACGGCTGTCCCGCGCTTCTTTGCTGTCAAAACCCTCCGCCGAGGCGGCTTTGTTTCCCGCCATTGTGGGCAGCGATAGAGACAGGCTGCCGCCGACCAGGGGTCTGTCGCCCTGCAGAGACACTGCCAGATCACCCGCTACCAGCCCCGGTTCGGCTTCCAGTGCCAGATCAGTAAAATGCAGAAAGCCTGGGACCAGACCAATGTGGGTAGACAAGGTGAAGGCACCGGGATCGGGAATCGTAACCTCAAAAAGAGCTGCCAGATCCGGAAGATTCTGACCTTCGAGGGCTACACTCAAAAAACCTCCCTCTCCCATTCTATACGGAGTTAATGTTCCGCCCGCCTCGAGAGTGACGTCCCCGATCATCAAACGGCCGCCGGTCAGCGGCCAGCTCCCGCTACCTCTGAGCAGATCGACAAGGGGCCCGCCTTCTATGTCCAATGAGTATGGGACCGCTGCAAATGTTCCGGATGCCTGCAGCTGCAGGGGGGTCTCAGGCTTGCCGCGACCGTGCGCCTCATCTATGGTGAGCCGGTAGTGCGCGCCGCTCAGCTCATCCTGGTAACTGATTTCTATAGCGCTGAGCTTGACCGAGTCGAGCCCGGCGAATTCATGGACCCTCTGGCCCTTGCCCGACGAGCGCTGGGCTGAAGTGAAGGCAAAATTCGTCTGGAGGTCGGTGCGGGTGATGAGACGCAGGGCCACCCTCTCGAGTTCCAGGGTCTCAATACGAATCTGCCCCCTGAGAAGAGCCAGCAGGTCGATGCGGGCCTTCCCACTCTGCGCCTGGAGAAAAGGTTCCTCACCCACCCAGTGGGGGGGATTGCCAACCGCCAGCCCGCCGATCGTCAGCGCGGGGTGCAGGGAAATGTTCAGCGTGGAGGGTCCGTCAATGCTGACTTCCCTGTCAAGCACCGAGCCCGCCAGCCTCTCGAGGCGATCCTCTAGCGCACCAAGGGGGACCGGAATCCCCACATAGACAAGTACCGACAGGATCGCCAGCAGCGAGATGGTGGCGATGATCACTTTTTTCATGGTCCTTATATCCGCACTCTCAAGGGCTGCCGCTCTGCTGCTCGCGGGCAGGGCAAGAAAATTCTCTCAATAACACACTATGGCAACGATAGAACTGATCCGCACCAATGCAAGAACGGTACTGAGTGAGCCAGGGCAATTATACAAATTAGACAGTTGAAATACAGCACTCAAATGCGCCTGGGGCCCGCCAGGGGGTCGAACCCAGTTACGGGTGGTACTGATAACAGCTGGAATTATTTGATTTTGTGGTACCATTGCTCTATTATTGCAGATACAGTACCTTTGATTGCGATACTGCCAAGGCCTGGAACCGTCCCCGGGATTAGCTGAAACCGGCCTGCCAGACACCCTGCATCGACCGGTTATGAATATTCGCTACGACATAGATAAAGAGAACAGGATTATCATCGGAATCGTCTCCGGACAACTTCACCGGGACATTCTGCTGAATCTGCTCGCTCAACTGCGCATTATCTCCTCCAACAACAGAGGCTGCAACCTTCTCTTCGACCTCAGGCAGACAGCGCTGCAAGCATCCCAAATGGACATGTACCGAATAATCGACGTAGTCTCCGCGATTATCGACCTCAAGGACCAGCTGGGCGACAAAATCGCCCATGTCGTTCCCGAGGATAAAGACCGGGTCACGCATGCCGAAGACATCGGCTCGGTGGCCGCGATCAGGGGGCTCAACTACCAGGTATTCACCGATATCGAGCGGGCCAGGAACTGGCTGATGGAATGACCTGGGCTGCTGCTGAAAAAGACCATCGCCGGGCGTTATTCGGGTGCCGGAGCCTCGACGACACGGAGACCGAGCGGCACCGCGCGCCATTTCCTCATTGTCAGCATTCGGCAAAGGTTGTATATCTTTTACCGGTTACTAGCGTACCATTTTCTTTGTAAAAATATATTGTTAGTTTTTATCCCGGAGATCGCGACTGTCGTCGAGATCAAACCATGCGACCAATTGTACCGCAGGCCGAGTTACTTCACCGGGAATAAATTTATGGGCCTAACGAAGCCTTGCCGAGATAAACAGTCTCAGGGGGGAAACTTGTAAGTGGAGGATCTGCTGGATGGCCACAAGTGATAATAGACGCAAACTAATCAGATTGCCCTTTACACCACGGGCGTATTGTCAACTGCAGGACGGGGGCAGGGAATTTACCGGCGTGATCCGCGACATCAGTTTGTTCAGTCTCTACATGGAAATAGCGGAATCAGAAGATCTGACGGGCGAATGCGATATTCAGATCGTACTCGAAGGACGACACAGCGAGATGGAGATAAACAATCTCAGTGGCTACATCGTCCGCAGCGATGAAAAAGGCCTGGCAATTCGCTTCGACGAGCCGTTTGAGTGGCTCGCCGTTGTTCCTGCCCTGTTCAAAAAATTTTCCTGACAATAAGAGCTCACAGCCGGCGCAGGCTCTGAGCAACCGCCACCGCGAGCAACGCAGCAGCCTGCGGGACTGGATTGAACTCAGGTCGCCAGGTACTAGAGGATTTGGCTGAGAAACAGTTTGGTCCTGTCGTGCTGCGGATTGTCGAAAAACTCGAAAGGTTCGTTCTCCTCGACAATTTCTCCATAGTCCATGAAAATAACCCGGTCGGCCACTTCCTTGGCAAAGCCCATCTCGTGGGTGACCACGATCATGGTCATGCCTTCCCTGGCCAGATCGACCATGACGTCTAAAACCTCTTTTATCATTTCCGGATCAAGCGCCGAGGTGGGTTCGTCGAAGAGCATGATTTTGGGCTTCATGCAGAGACTGCGGGCGATGGCCACCCGCTGCTGCTGCCCGCCGGATACCTGGCCGGGGTATTTCTGAGCCTGTTCCGGGATTTTCACAATCTCCAGGTAGTGCATGGCCAGTTCTTCGGCCTCTTTTTTGGGCATTTTCCTGACCCAGATCGGGCCCACCGTCAGGTTATCGAGGATGGTCAAATGGGGGAACAGGTTGAAGTGCTGGAACACCATCCCCACCTCGGTTCTGACCCGCTCGATGTTTTTCAGGTCGCGAGTGAGTTCGGTACCGTTGACGATGATCTGCCCGCGCTGATGTTCCTCGAGCCTGTTGATGCAGCGGATCACGGTCGATTTACCCGACCCTGAGGGGCCGCAGACCACGATCTTCTCCTTCGGCCTGACCTCCAGATTTATATCCTTGAGCACATGGAAATCATCAAACCACTTGTGCATGCCGATGATTTCGATGATCGGTTTACCCTCGGCCGGCGGGCTCTGACTGCTGGTCTGTTCTGTACTCATGACGACTCGTTTTAGGAGAATTTTTATTCCTGGTTTGGTGTGTGCTTATATTCCAGCTGCTTTTCGATGCGACGGCTGTACTTCGACATGGAGAAACAGCAGACATAATAGATCATGGCTATGAAGATATATGCCTCGGTACTGAAACCGGTCCATTCCGGTTCCGACAAAATCGATTTGGTGGTGTTCAGGATATCATATAAGGCAATGATTACCACCAGCGAGGTATCCTTGAAAGCGGATATCAAGATACCCACCGTCGGCGGAATCACAATTTTCAGCGCCTGGGGTAAAATGATCATCCGCATCATTTGAAAATAATTCAAGCCCAGCGATTCCGCGGCTTCGTACTGCCCCCTGTCCATCGCCTGCAGACCGCCGCGCACCACCTCGGCAATATAGGCAGCGGTAAAAAGAATGATGGCCGCCTGGGCCCGCAGTACTTTATCTATGGTCACTCCTTCGGGCAGGAATAGCGGGAACATGACCGAGGACATGAACAACATGGTAATCAACGGCACCCCGCGTATCATCTCGATGTAGACGACGCAGAGTGATTTGATGATCGGCATCTGCGACTGCCGCCCCAGGGCCAGCACCACGCCCAATGGGTAAGAGGCGAGAATGCCGAAGAAACTGAGCAGCAGGGTCAGCGGCAGGCCGCTCCACTTGGTGCTCTCAACGGGCACCAGGCCAAAGAGTCCGCCCTTCATCAGCAATCCCATCACCAGCAGAGCGAAGATCCAGGCATAGCCAAGCCGTTTATTCCAACGGTTCCATTCACGACTATAGACCAGCATCCCGACCAGGATGATCATGGCGACCAGAGGCCGCCACTGATGCTCATAAGGAAAATAGCCGAATATGGTGAAACGGATGTTCTGGGTAATGACCGACCAGCAGGCGCCTGCGGCCTGATGGCATTCCTGACCGGAAGTAAACCAGACGCTGTCGATGAAGGCCCACTGAATGAACTGGGGAATGAGCTTGATCAGAAAGCCAAGAATCAGGATCGTGGCTATCGAGTTGAAAAGTCCGTTGAACAGATGCTGCCGCAGCCAGCCGATGACACCCACATCGGTTACCGGGGGCTTTATCTCTTCGATCTGTGTTGTCTCAGCCATGGGTGAACTACCTTTCAACGATCTTGATTTTCTTGTTGTACCAGTTCATGAAGGCTGACGTCAGCAAACTGAAGGTGAGGTAGACAACCATCATCATGGCCACCCCTTCGACCGCCTGACCAGTCTGGTTGATGGTGGTACCGGCAACCTGGACGAAATCGGGAAAGCCGATGGCCACTGCCAGCGAGCTATTCTTGGTAAGGTTCAGAAGCTGGCTGGTGAGCGGCGGTACAATAACCCTGAGGGCCTGCGGAAAAATGACCAGTTTGAGCACCAGCCCCGGTTTGAGACCGATCGACATGGCCGCTTCGGTCTGGCCGTGACTGATGGACTGAATACCGGCTCGCACGATCTGGGCAATGAAGGAAGCGGTATAGAGCACAAGACCGATAAGCAGCGCGGAAAATTCAGGGCTGATATTCCTGCCGCCCTGGAAGTTAAAACCTTTGAGTACCGGCACGTCCATCTCGGTCGGCGCCCCGTTGACAATCCAGGTGAGAAGGGGAAGACCAAGCAGTATTCCCAGCCCGACCCAGAAGGTTGGGAATTGCTGGCCGCTTCTTTCCTGTCGTTTGACCGCCCAGCGACGGACCAGCCAAATAACGATGCAGGCTGCCACGAAGGCCAGGCCAATATAGCCCCAGACCGGATCTGAGGCCGGTACCGGAAAATCGATGCCCCGGTTGGTGATAAAGACACCGGTAATCGGGTTGAGCGCTTGCCGGGGAGCGGGAAAGATCTCATAAAACAGGGCATAGAAGAAAAAAAGCTGCAACAGTACTGGAATATTCTGAAACAACTCCACGTACATAGTGCCTATTTTGGAGATCAGCCAGTTGGTAGAAAGTGTACAGACGCCGATAAAGGTGCCCAGAATGGTCGTCAGGATCATGCCGATGAGGGACACCTTCAGGGTATTCAGGACACCGACCAGTAAAGCACGTCCATAGGTGTCGGCGGCCGAATACTCAATCAGCGATTCACCGATCTCAAATGCCGCTTCCTTCTCAATAAAGCCGAAGCCGCTGGCAATCGACTGCTTCTCCATGTTGGTCTGCACGTTGGAGATCAGGTAATAGCCGATAAAGGCCACAAATGCGGCAGTGACTATCTGGTAGAGAATTGCCCTGGTCTTCTCATCGTTCCAGAAATATGTTTTGGCGTTGCTGTTCTGCTCCGAAGACATAAACAGAAAACCCGGTCGTTAACGAACCCTTCGAGGGTGAGAACGGCGCTGCAGCCGTCCTGCCCCTGCCGGCCTCTCGACCGGCAGGGAGCAGAGGGAAAAAAGTGTAAGACGCCTACTTGAACGGCGGTGAATACATCAGGCCGCCGTCGGTCCACAGGGCGTTGAGGCCGCGCTCGATGCCAAGCGGCGTGTTGACGCCGACATTACGCTCGAACACCTCGCTGTAGTTGCCCACCTGCTTGATGATATTGTAGGCAAATTTTTCATCGATCCCAAGGGCGGCGCCGTTGCCCGGAGAAACACCCAGAAAACGTTGAATTTTAGGATCTTTTGATTTAAGCATCTCATCTACGTTTGCGGAGGTAATACCCAGTTCCTCAGCATTAATCATCGCCAGTACCGAATAATTGACGATGTCCTTCCACTGGTTGTCGCCATGGCGAACAGCCGGCGCCAGAGGCTCCTTGGAAATGATTTCTGGCAGGATCGTATAATCTTCAGGTTTCGGGGCGCTTGCCCGGAGTCCAGCGAGCTGAGAGGCATCAGAGGTGAGTACGTCGCAGCGGCCTGCCCAGAATGCCTGGGAAAGCTCCGCGGTATTCTCGATGGTGACCGTTTTCCACTCCATATTGTTTGAGCGGAAAAAATCGGCGGCATTCTGCTCGGTGGTCGTTCCGGGCAGGACGCAGACGGTGGCGCCGCCGAGTTCCTTGGCGCTCTTTACGCCAAGCGCCTTGGGAACCATGAAGCCCTGGCCGTCGTAGTAGTTGACCTGGACGAAATCGAGGCCCAGCGAGGTGTCGCGGCCCAGGGTCTGAGTGCAGTTTCTGGTCAAGACGTCTATCTCTTTTGACTGCAGAGCGGTGAAACGGGTCTTGGCGGTCAGCGGGGTATAACGCAGCCGGTCTTTGTACTCACCGAATACGGCGACAGCGATAGCTCGGGCCGTATCGACATCAAGCCCCTTCCAGACCCCTTTCTGATCGGCCTTACCGAACCCGAACAGGTCACCGTTTACCCCAACTTGGATAAAACCCTTTGCCTGCACATCTTTTAGAGTATCACCGTTGTCGGCGAATGCGAGTCCTGCAGACACCGCTACCAGTGAACATCCGATAAAAAGACTTTTCCAAAGCTTCATTGTTTCCTCCAGACAAGTGTTGTGAGTTTCGGGAAGAATTTCCCGGATTCTTAAACTGTACTGCTTATTAGGTGGTGCAATCCCCAGAAGGGCATCACACTGTGATACCACAGATACCAGGCCCCTGGCAACAGATGGGTTAGGTGCAATTATTTTTTATTTTCAAAAAGGGCGACGAACCAACCAGTGGTTTATGCCGCGTGTACATTTTTGCGAGGCACGCGACCAGAGTACCGCTGTCGATCGGCATCGACCGCTTTGCTCTGTCACTGGTTCGGAGTCTCCTCAGAACACTCAGGTAGTCAGCGTCTCAGCCTTTCGGCCCCGACCCTGAGACCGGTGATGTTGCGGACGACGTAGCGGGTATCGGGGAGGAGATTGGAATTCCAACTGCAGGTGAGGTGAATTTCATGTCCTACCGTTAGCAGTTTCAGGGATTTACCGGTTGGCAATTCAAAACCGATCCCCTTGGATGAGAGATCTTTCAGCGTAACCTCAACCTCCCTGCCATCACGTGTTTTCAAAGTCAGTTTGCCGGCATGGTGGACCCGTTGCTCCGGACGCCTGTTGAAAAGGGCGCGGGTCATCTCGCCGCAATTGTGGCAGCGGATGGTCTTTCTTCTGATATCGGGAATGATCGAGTTCCTCCGGGCCCCGCATGAAGGACACTTGAACAACAGCCGTCTGTCCTGAATCTTGAACTCTTTTGTTTTTGGCATATTCTCTCCTTCCCCAGGCTCAGTCAGGTCGGGCTTTACTCATTTTCATGGCTGACAATGCGGCACCGTAAAGGGCCGTCCTGGGGGTTAAAATAACATGCACCGGCCACTTCAGGCTGAAATCACGAAACCTTCCCCTGTGGGCGACTGCTTCGAGGAAATCTGCCTGCTGAAGCCTGGGCAGAATACGCGGGGGGATGCCGCCGCCAAGATAAATCCCGCCGCGCGGCAGAATGGTGATTGCCATGTTGCTGATCGCAGTGCCCAGGGTGGAGACGAACAAATCCAGGGTGGCCATGCAGATCTCAGCTTTCTGCGCCAGCGCCGCCTGGACGATAACCGGAGTTTTGTCCTGGGCCTGGGTCAGTTCAGTGGTCAGCCAGTTGGGCTCATAATACTCACCGCTGTCGAGTAAAAACTCGTAGATATTAGGCAGATGCCTGCCCGAACAGATGCGCTCGAAACTGACATGGCGATAACGAGACTGCAGATAGGTGAGCAGTTCTACCTCCCGCTGGGTACGGGGAGCAAACGAGGTGTGGCCGCCTTCGCTGGCCAAGGCTTTATAGCCCGTACCTGTCCAGACCAGAAAGGCGGTTCCCAGGCCGGTCCCGGGGGCAACCACGGCAATAGTTCCGCGCCGTTCGGCACGACCCGGATTCAGGGTGTGGAGATCTTCACTGTCCAGGTGGGGCACGGCCGTGGCAATCGACTCCAGATCATTGATCAGGGTCACCTGAGCAATCTTGAAGCGGTCGCTGATCGACCGGGCACTGATTTGCCAGGGCAGGTTGGTGATCTGCGAGGTCTGTCTGTCCACCGGGCCGGCTACCCCGAAACAGGCGACAGAGGGGATTTCAGCGGTCTTTGCCAGAAACTCCTCGATCACTGACTCCAGAGAATCATAATCTTTGCTGGGGTAGCGGGTCTCGAAACGTGGACCGGTACCGATGCCCTCGGTTTCAGAAAAAAGTGCCAGCACCGTCTTGGTGCCGCCAATGTCGCCTGCCAGTATCATCTAGTCTGGTTCTGATTCACTCCTGGTGGTTCACCTCATCCCCGCATAGAGAGTATCTTACAACAAATTGGCTGCAAAAGGGAAATTAGCAGGGATGAACGGCAACGAAAGAGGAGATTATACTTGACGGGGAGAGCCCAGATGATAGTGGGGACACAATACCCATGGTGTCCCCCTTACTCGGCATATTCGAATCCCATCTCGAAGCCGATATCGAGCGCCATCTGGTTGCCAGCCATGAAGGCGGGCGGGAACTTGTCGGCCAGCACCTTCTCCACCGAGCCCTTCTTGACGATGCCGCGCATGCCGATCAAGGCGCCCAGCACGCAGATATTGAGCACCACCGGGTTGCCGATCTCAGAGACCACCGTCTGGTAAAGGGGCAGTTCGATCTGACGGGCGTCCACCCTCCGGGTAGTGGTGACGAACTTCTTGTCGGAGATCAGCAGCCCCCCGGGACGGATCAAACCCGAAAACTTGGAGTATGCTTCCTGGGTCATGCAGATCAAAATGGAGGGTTGGGTGATCTTAGGCATGTTGATCGGTCCGTCGGCGATGATCACATCGGCCCGGGTCGCCCCGCCTCGGGCCGCCGCCCCATAGCTCTGGGACTGTACCGCCTCGAGCCCCTCGTACAGCACCGCCGCCTCGGCTAAAATGATCGCCGCACTGACCAGCCCCTGGCCCCCTGATCCGGAAAATATTATTCGATACCGTGTGATTTCCATGTCGATCTACCCACTCCTCTCTTTACTACCTTTAAAAATTGACATTTTCGTTCAGAATCAAGGCGCGGGTGGAAATTTTACCGCCGGCATATAACTGATATGTCGAGGATGAAATTTTCACTCGCAACAAAGAGACTGGACGAAAGGACAATTTTTATTTTGCTGTGGCTCTTTCAACCAGCTCGGCATATGCTTCGCAATATTCGGGCAAGATCTTGTCAACGAATACGCCGCGCTCAATCAGTTCCGGGTTGTCCTGTTTTTTCTTCGAACCCACCGGTACCGTCCCGTCCTTGAATGAGTTCAGCATATCCACCGCCGAGCCCTTCCTGTTTTTGCGCCCAAAGTAGGTCGGACACTGGCTCAACACTTCGAGCACCGAGAAGCCGTTATGGCTGATCGCTTTTTTCAAGAGGCTCTGCAGCTGCTTCACGTGATAGACCGTGGTCCGGGCTACAAAGGTGGCCCCGGCCCCCGTGGCCAGCTCCACCGTATCGAACTCGCGGTCGATGTTGCTATACGGCGCGGTCGTCGCCTTGGTGCCGACCCCGGACAAAGGAGAAAACTGCCCCCCGGTCATTCCGTAAGTCCGGTTGTTCATCACCAGGGCGGTAATATTGATATTGCGTCTGGCCGCATGGATAAAATGGTTGCCGCCGATTGCCAGGGCGTCGCCGTCGCCCATGGGCACAATCACATTCAGAGACGGCTTGGACAGCTTCACCCCGGTGGCAAAGGCCAGAGCCCGGCCGTGCAGGGTGTGCAGACTGTGGAAATCGACGTAGCCCGAGATGCGCGACGAGCAGCCGATGCCCGAGACCATGACCATGTCTCGCTTCTTGATGCCCAGACCGTCCACCGCTCTGACCAGCGCATTGAGGACGATGCCGTGGCCGCAGCCGGCGCACCACATGTGCGGGAAGAACCGCTCTCTCAGATAGTATTTCACATCCATGACCTAAATCCCCCGTCCCTGAAGAATACGCAGTATCCGCTTGATGTCCTTGTCGATGATCATCTGCCCGTCCAGCCGGTTGATCAGGTGCACCCGCTTCTGCGTGCCCACCGCCAGCTTCACCGACTGGGTCAGCTGGCCCACGTTCATCTCCACCACCGCGACCAGATCCGCATGCTGGGTGCACTCCCGAACCAGTTCGGCGGGAAACGGCCATATCGTGTTCAGCTCCAGCAGGCCGATGGACTCACCCCGGTTGCGCCGCTGCTTGACCACGCTCAGCGCCGAGCGTGCCGCGGAGCCGTAGGAGATCAGGATCGTCGAGGCATCTTCGAGGAAGTAGGATTTGTAGAACGTCATTTTGTGGACGTTGTTCTCGATCTTGTCGATCAGGTGTCTGAGCAGTTCCTGCACCAACTCCGGCTTGTCGGTCGGAAAACCCCACATGTCGTGGTACAGTCCGGTCACGTTGAAGCGGTGCACGTCGCCGAAGTCACTCATCGGCAGGCGGCCGTCCTCACGCGGCAGATAGGGGTGGTAGTTGACCCCTTCCTTGAGGCTGGTGCGCAGTCTGGCCACCAGCGGGATCTCACCTTCTTCCGGGACGATCAATTTCTCCCGCATATGACCGATTACCTCGTCGAACAGCAGGATCACCGGGGTCCGGTAGGTCTCGGCGATGTTGAAAGCCTCAACCGTCATTTTGAACACGTCCTGGTGATTGGACGCGCTCAGCGCCACGATCGAGTGGTCGCCGTGGGTTCCCCAGCGGGCCTGGTTGACGTCGCCCTGGCTCACGTGCGTAGGGTTGCCCGTCGACGGGCCGCCGCGCTGCACGTTCACCACCACGCAGGGGATCTCGGCCATCACCGCATAGCCCAGCGCTTCCTGCTTGAGCGAGAAGCCGGGGCCGCTGGTCGCCGTCATCACCTTGTTGCCGGTCAGAGAGGCACCGATGATGGCGCACATCGAGCTGATCTCATCCTCCATCTGGATGAATTTCTTGCCCGCCGCCGGCAGCATCACTGCGAGCGTCTCGGCGATTTCGGTGGACGGGGTGATCGGGTAGCCCGCATAAAAGTCGAGTCCCGCGTACATGGCGCCCAGGGCACAGGCTTCGTTGCCTTGAACAAAGGTTATTTTTTTCGACATCTCACTTGTCCCCGCTGGCTGACTCTTCGACGTATTTGACCATCACCTCGATGGCCAGATCCGGGCAGATCTGCTCACACAACTGGCAGGCGATGCAGTCCTTCTTGCGAGCCGCCACCGCTTTTTCCTTGCTGTCAAGTTCAAGCACGTTCTTGGGGCAGACCGCCACGCAGATGCCGCAGCCCTTGCACCACTCACGGTTGATCACATGCCGCTTCAGCTTCTTTTTCTTTGCCATGGGTTTTGTTTAGCCAGTTTCTGATCCATCCACCCAAACCCGGATCGGATTAGTAGTGCCGTGCAACTTTTCTTGCTGTAAGCAACACGTTTGAGTTCTGTCAGAAAGAACATCATATCGCTAAGAAGAATATATGGTTGTTGCATCCAAGTCAACGACTTTCAGACCTTTTGCGCTTCCGCACTATCTTCTTTGCTGTTCAGTTCTGGTTTAAACATATTCGTCGACATCGACTGGTGTCGTTTCCCTCCCCATATACCATAACTAAAGTGCAAATCAACACCTAGTGTGGACCATCTTCCTACAAATTCATAAAAACAGGGGCAGAAGCGTAATGAGCAGTAAAATGCGGCGGAGATGGTGTACGGCAGCGAAAGCTGGATCATAGTAAAGAGACAGCGCCAAATCGATCAGCGCGTCTGCAGGAAGGCCTTGGTAAAGGAGGAAGAATAATCTGACCAAAAGCACTCCGGGAAAGATGGGATCGTAGCAGTCAATGCCCGGGCTGATGGCACACCTTATGTAGGTGGCTCAATCAAATTTTCCAAACTTGCTCTGGCCGATTGCAGATGTCTTTTCATGTACAGGCCGGCCAGCTCTGAGTCCCCTTCGGTTATGGCAGCCAGGATAAACTGATGCTCTTCGAGTGCTTTTGTCCCCCTGCCCTTAATATATTGATGCTGGCTTCGGCATACCAATAGTTTCGGATAGAGATCTTCGCAAAGAATCTTGAAAAGAATCGGATTATCTGAGCCTTTGGCGATTGCATAATGAAAATCAAAATCTTCCGGAGATTGAAAATAGGGGTTGATTCTCTCCCTTGAAAACATTGAGAGGTGATTTCTGTATAGTTTTTCCAAACGAGATCTCTCAACCGCTGTCATCTTCTCGGCAGCCAGTTCGGCGGCCAGCACCTCGAGAGATTCACGCACTTCCATCAAATGCAGCATGTCGGTCAGCGAGGTGCTCGCCACCCGGGCTCCAACATTTGGTACAAAATCGACAAAATTTCGTTCTGCTAAACGGCGCAGCGCCTCGCGAACCGGTCCGCGACTCACTTTGAATCGGGAGGCGATGGCGGTTTCACTCAACTTTTCACCGGGTTTGAGTTGACCTCTGATTATTTCTTCGCAAAGTATATTAGCAAGGACCTCTGATTTTTCCTGGCTTTCAGTTGAAAAAGATGCGGGTTTCTCTTTCATTTTGTCTACAATTTTGCTCGAATCAGGCCAAAATGGGTCCAAAATTCCAAATATTAAGTAAATCTTACATTGTATTGTTGACAATGCGCAATATGTATTCTAAAAAAGTTCAGAGGTGAGGCCATTTAACTAGCCAAAAACCATAACAATCAAAGGAATGGGAGGGATCGGGTAGAGCGAGGAAGTTGTAACCTAAGGTGACGTCGTATTTAATTTTCAATCGAGGAGGAGATTATGAAATACCAAAAGCTAAAAGTGATGTTATTGAGTTCTCTGCTTATTCTTGGAGTTAGCGGCATTGCCCTTGCCGCCGAATGTATCGCTCCGGCCAATCCAGGCGGTGGCTGGGACTTTACCTGTCGCCAGATCGGTAAAGTCATGTATGACATCAAAGCGATCGACAAGCCGATGCAGGTGACCAACATGGCCGGCGCCGGCGGCGGACTTGCATTCAACCATGTCGTGGCGGAACGCAACGATGATGCAGAGCTGATCGTTGCTGCTTCTTCAGCGACCACGACCCGCCTGGCGCAAAATGCCTATGCCGGCATGACAGCTGATCAAGTGCGCTTTGTCGGCTCAATCGGTGCTGATCCCGGTGTAATCGTGGTAGGCGCGAAAAGTCCCTTTAACTCTCTGGGCGATCTGGTCGACGCAGTCAAAGCCGACCCGGGTGGGGTTGCCTTTGCCGGCGGCTCAGCCGTGGGCGGTTTTGACCACCTCAAAGCATTGATGGTGCTGCAGCGCGCAGGGGTCGATGACATCACCAAAGTCAAATACATCAGCTTCAATGCTGGCGGCGATGCGCTTACCCAGACTATCGGCGGTTTCACCCAGGCGATGACCGGTGACATGTCCGAGGTTGTGGGTTTCCTGAAGTCAGGAGATGTTCGTGTTCTCGCCGTGCTGACTGAAGAACGTGTTCCAGGGTTTGACGATATTCCGACAGCAAAAGAGCAGGGTATCGATGTGGTCGCCGTTAACTGGCGTGGTCTTTACATCCCCAAGGGTGTTTCCGACGACACTTTCAAGATGTGGGCGGATCGACTCCAGAAGGTCGCAGACTCAGAAGAATGGAAGAAGGTAATGGCCGACAACGGGCTGGCACCTTTTACCAAAGTCGGTGACGATTTCCAGAGCTACGTTGATGGGATCGTAGCTGAAGTTCGGACGATGAGCCAGAAACTCGGGGTCATCCAGTAATGCAAAGCGACCGGATTTTCGGCCTGGTCGCAACGGTCCTGGCACTCGCGTATATCGTGAGTGCCAACCAGACCCAGATAAGCTTTTTAACGGATCCAGTCGGGCCCAAAGGATTTCCTATTTTGATAGGAATAATCTGGGCGATCAGTGCTATGTTCATGGTGCTGCGGCCTGACCCGCAACCGGAGTGGCCCGGCCTGCGCACCTTTGGTGCCCTGGCATTCGCCGTGCTTATCTTGATCGGCTATGCCTATGCCCTGAAACCCCTTGGTTTTTTGCTGCCCACGGCCGTTGCCGCCGGCGTTTTAAGCTATCAAATCTCACCCAATCCGAAACATGCCGCGTTGACGGGTATAGGTCTCTCGGGTGTTCTTTTCTTGATTTTTAAATATGCCTTGGGTCTGGGTCTGGTTGCCGTCCCTAAATGGCTTTTAGGATAAGAGTGCTGACATGGATATATTGGCCAATCTTGCCCTCGGTTTCTCGATCGCCCTATCCCCATATACCTTGATGCTGGCCGTGATTGGCTGCTTTCTGGGCACCATCATCGGTGCGCTGCCCGGCCTTGGGCCATCCAATGGTGTGGCGATTCTGATTCCTTTGACCTTTGCTCTCGGGCTTGATGCCACCTCAGCCTTAGTGCTGATGACGGCAGTATATTACGGCGCCATGTACGGAGGCCGGATCAGTTCGATTCTGTTGAATATTCCGGGTGATGAACCCGCCTTAATGACGACGCTGGACGGCTATCCGATGGCCAAAGCGGGCCGGGCCGGCGATGCCCTGGTACTGTCGGGGGTGGCATCCTTTGTCGGCGCGTTCCTGGCCACCCTCGGTCTGATATTCCTGGCTCCGTTGCTGGCCCGGGTCGCTTTTCTTTTTGGTCCGGCAGAATATTTTGCTCTCTACCTGCTGGCCTTTTGCACGCTTGGAGGTATGGCCAGCAACAATCAGGCCAAGGCCGCAATTGCCTCCTGTATTGGTTTGGCAATTGCCATGATAGGTGTAGACGAATCAAGTGGTTTGCCGCGCCTGACCGGGGGGAACCTGCATCTTTATGACGGGGTCGATTTCCTGGTCGCGATTGTCGGCCTGTTCGCCATTACCGAAGTGTTCTTTTTCATCGAAAGTCACGGTAAACATTCGTCTCTCGGGGTGAAGCTCGATAAAGTCAGCATTCCCTGGAAGGACATCATTGTCTGTCGCTGGGTCATGCTGCGTTGTTCTGTCGTTGGTTTTATCGCCGGTGTTCTGCCTGGTGCGGGCGCCTCTCTGGGCAGTTTCATGGCCTATATGTCGGAAAAATCCATTGCCGGGGAAAAGGGTGGTTTCGGCACAGGCGTGGCCAAGGGCATCGCGGCGCCAGAGGCCGGCAATAATGCTGCTGCCGGAGGTGCACTGGTGCCTATGCTGACCCTGGGCGTACCCGGATCGGGGACAACAGCCGTTCTGCTGGCCCTGCTGATGACGCTGAACATCACCCCTGGCCCCACTTTATTCACCGAGAATCCCGAGGTCGTCTGGGGCTTGATCGCCTCGCTATTGATCGCCAATTTCGTGCTTCTGGTGATGAACGTCCCAATGGTAAAAATCTTTGTGCGCGTGCTGCAGGTGCCACCCTGGGTTCTGATGCCCGGTGTGACAATGATCTCGTTTGTGGGTATTTATTCGTTGTCGGGCAGCTATTTTGATCTGCTGCTGATGGTCGGCTTTGGTGTGCTGGGTTATATCATGCGCAAGCTCGATATCCCGACCGTGCCGGTCATCCTGGGCATTCTTCTGGGGGGACACATGGAAACTGCATTGCGGCGGGCCATGCTGCTGTCGGATGGTGACTGGACCTACCTTTTCTCCTCGCCTATTTCAATTGGCCTCTGGGTGGCCGCAGTAGCGGGGTTCGTGGCCCCGATGTTCTTGCGCAACATCCTGAAGAAACCGCAAAGGGTAACTGACTGACGAAGTTCTTTGCTGTAAAACTCATCTCTTAAAGTCGAATCACGAGTTGGAGCGTATCCTCTGGTGAAGCACTACCGCATGGGAGTAATTCCAGTGGCGTTGGATCTTTTTTCAGCTCACAAGTGGAGAAACAATCATGATTGAACACAAAGTTCATGCCTCCCCGTCAAAAGATATGCTTGCCCGTGCCGATCAACTCGCCTGGAAAATGGCCGCAGTTTCTGCTGACCCGGCGGCAGTGGAATCAGCTGTTGCGGAGATGATCATCAACCGGATCATCGACAACGCTTCCGTGGCGCTTGCCTCACTGAACAGAGGCCCGATCACATCTGCCCGGGCCATGGCCAGATCGCATCCCCGGAAAGGTGGCGCCACCCTGTTCGGTCTCCCGGCTGCCGAGGAATTTTGCGCTGAATGGGCAGCCTGGGCCAACGGCACCGCGGTACGGGAACTGGATTTTCACGATACCTTCCTAGCCGCAGATTACTCGCACCCCGGAGACAATATTCCACCGATTCTAGCCGTCGCCCAGCAGTGCGGTAGAAACGGAAACGATCTGATTCGAGCGCTTGCTACCGCCTATGAAATCCAGGTCAACCTGGTCAAAGGGATCTGTCTGCATGAGCATAAAATTGACCACATCGCCCACCTCGGTCCCGCCGCCGCCGCAGGTATCGCGACCCTGCTCGAACTCGACAACGAGATCGCCTACCAGGCTATTCAGCAGGCCCTGCACTGTACGGTCACCACCCGGCAATCAAGAAAAGGAGAGATCTCCTCGTGGAAGGCCTTTGCCCCGGCCTATGCCGGCAAGACGGCCATTGAAGCGGTCGACCGCTGTATGCGCGGCGAGGGTGCGCCAAGCCCCATCTACGAAGGTGAGGACTCGATACTATCCTACCTACTCAACGGACGAAGCCGCCGGGATCAGGGAGGTTCGCCCTACGAACCTTACTACACGGTACCGCTGCCGGCTCCAGGCGAACCGAAACGGGCGATCCTGGACACTTACACCAAGGAGCATTCGGCCGAATATCAATCCCAGGCCCTGATCGATCTGGCCTTCAGGATGGGAGAAAAGATCGACGACTTCGACACCGTAGAACGCATCGTCATCCACACCTCTCATCACACCCACTATGTCATCGGCACAGGTGCGGGGGATCCGCAGAAAATGGATCCCCACGCCTCCCGGGAAACCCTGGATCATTCAATCATGTACATTTTTGCGGTGGCGCTGCAGGACAGATGCTGGCACCATGTCGACAGCTATGCTCCGGAACGCGCCCGGCGTCCGGATACGGTGAGATTGTGGCATAAAATATCGACCAGCGAAGATCCTGAGTGGACCCGCCGTTATCACAGCCATGATCCGACGGAAAGGGCCTTCGGGGCGCGGGTGGTCATTACTATGCAGAATGGTTCCCTTATCGACGATCAAATAAGCGTGGCCAATGCCCACCCGCTCGGTGCCAGGCCCTTCGGCCGCAACGAATATATCAACAAATTCAAAATCTTGACCGACGATATTCTAGACCCATCTGAAAGCTCTCGATTTCTTGATCTGGTGCAGAACCTACCGAATTTGGCCCCGGAGGAAATCAAAACCCTGAACCCGGTGGTGCCGGAGGGGTACTTGAGTGAGAACGAGCTGCAGGGGATATTCTAATGCTTTTTACCAGTAAGACAGCAGCTCAGAAACGCGCCGATCTAGCCGCGCTGATGCAAGATGGCCGGCTTCATCAATTTCCCGGCGCTTTCAATCCCTTATGCGCCCAGTTGATCGAACGCAAGGGATTTGCCGGGGTCTACATATCGGGGGCGGTGCTCTCCGCAGACCTCTGTTTGCCCGATATAGGTATCGCCACCCTGAGCGAATTCGTTGATCGGGGCCGCCAGATTGGCCGCGCCACCGACTTGCCGACCATCATCGATATCGACACCGGGTTTGGCGAACCCATGAGTGCGGCCCGGACGATCAGATTAATGGAGGAGGCCGGGATCTCCGGCTGTCATATAGAAGATCAGCGTATGCCGAAGCGGTGCGGCCATCTGGACGGCAAGGAACTGGTTGGAGTCGAGGAAATGGTGCAAAAGATCATTGCCGCTGCCGGTGCCAGGCTCGACAAAAACTTTTGCCTGATTGCCCGATCAGATGCGCGCGCTGTCGAGGGACTGGATAAAGCCATCGAGCGCATGAAGGCCTACGTCGATGCCGGGGCCGATATAATTTTTCCCGAAGCCCTGACCAGCGAAAAAGAGTTCGAGGCTGTCCGGTCCGCCATCGCTGTTCCGCTGCTTGCCAATATGACCGAGTTTGGCAAGAGCAGGCTGCTGAACAAAAAAGAACTCGAGGATCTCGGCTACAATATGGTCATCTATCCGGTTACCACACTGCGACTGGCAATGGGCGAGGTTGACCGGGGTTTGGAGACGATCCTCCGCGACGGCGATCAGAACGCTGTTCTCGATCGGATGCAGCATCGAAAAGATCTCTATGATCTGCTCCGCTATGAAGAATACAACCGCTATGATCGTGACCTTTTCAATTTCCGTGTTGGTGACAATCCGCCGTAGCACTCCGAGGCGAACAACATCATAGCTCAGCGCCGGATAGCGCAGATCAGGACAAGGCTAATCCTGTCTCGATGATCTTATCGATTGGCATGATGCTGAAGTGGCTCGGAGATTATCACCAATAAGCGGCGTTGGGGGACACACGGCGTTAGGGGACACAATACCTATCATGTCCCAGAGGGACATGATAGGTATTGTGTCCCCTCTATTT
>JAHEER010000030.1 GCA_024640625.1 Desulfobulbaceae bacterium | reverse complement strand
AATTCTCAAGACAGGCACAATTTAGGCACAATCCAAAGATTCAAAGAAAAAGTCCCTAACGAAAACACCCGCTAAGGACTTGATTTTGCTACATATAAATGGTGCCGAGACCAGGAATCGAACCAGGGACACACGGATTTTCAGTCCGTTGCTCTACCGACTGAGCTATCTCGGCACCGTATCAGCTTACCTTGAATAATTGTCTTTTTACCCAAACTATGCGTTGCGCGGAAAAATTCTCCCACGCGCCTTGATTTTGGGCTAAAATCCTAATTATTCAAGGCAACCTAGAGGTGCACTATTTACAAAACATCGCTGCCGGTGTCAACGATTTTCAAGGTGCCTGGGGCCCTCCAGCCTACTTGTCATCATCATGGATCGACAGGCCGCCAAGGTCGAGATCGAAATCGAGGTCTTCGTCCAGGTCGAGGCTGAGCGTCTTCTTTTTTTCCTTCTTCGGTTCCGAGGCTGCAGCTCCAGCTGCGGCGCCAGCGGCAGCGGCCGGCGCTTTCTCGTCAAACTCTTCGACCAGATCGCCAAAGTCAAGATCGACCTCGCTTTCAACCGGGGCCTCCACAGTTTCAGGGGCCTTCTCAGGCGGCGACAGATCGGAAAGATCGGCCAGCTCGTCGGGCACATCGAGGCTCAGTTCTTCATCCGGTTGTTCTTCGCCGAAGGCCTGCTCCATCTCGATCTCGTCGAGCCCACCTAGTTCCGAAACCGTCTCCTCCCCGGCGTCTTCATCGGTAAAGGCCTCTATTTCGCTGAGATCGTCGTTGAGCTGGTCCAGGGCCGAAGGATCGAAATCCTCATCCATCTCAAGCTGCACTTCTGCCGTGCCGCCCTCTTCCTCTTCAAGCAGGATGTCCAGGTCCGGATCGCTGATCTCGAAATCCTCTTCGGCGACTTCGAGATCGTCCTGAGGGATCTCCACGTCTCCGGCGTCTTCTTCATCGGGGACGAGTTTCAGAAACACCGGTGTGGTCACATTAAGGACACTGCCTTGGAAAAGTTTTGATGCATCAGCGATATTCTTTCGGCATTTCAAACACTTTTCAACATTATCAAATGAGATGTAACCACATTTAGGACAACGCATCGATTAACCCTCTGCTCTGATGATAAAGATCGGATATGGTCGCGAACGGACATACCCCCCAACCGTTGTTGTGCCCAGTATCCCACATTTTTTTACAAAAAATCAAGCAATAATCAACATTTCGCGGGTTAAAACATGATTATTCACACGTCGAGACGGCCGACGAGACGGCAGACGTTGGGTATAATGTGTCCCCCGCAAAAGCGAGTCTGGATAAAGGTCCGGCTCGACTTGCCCGGAGGGTGGAACAACTTGTTTTCACGGTTTTTCCATGCAATCAGGCCCAGTCCATGCCGATATCGCAGGCAGGGGCTGAATGTGTCAGGGCGCCGATGGAAATGATGTCCACCCCGGTTTGGGCAACGGCCTCAAGGTCGTCCAGCACGATGCCACCCGAGGCCTCGACCAGGGCCTTGCCGTCGATGACCCGCACCGCCTCGCGCAGCATGGCCGGGTCCATATTGTCGAGCATGATGATGTCGACCCTGCAGGCCAGACACTCGCGCACCTGTTCCAGTGTGTCGGTTTCGACTTCGATGCGGATGGTGTGCGGCACCCGGTCACGAACCCGCTCTACCGCCGCCGTGATCGAACCGCAGGCGGCGATATGGTTGTCCTTGATCAGGATGCCGTCGGTGAGGTTGAAACGGTGATTGGCCCCGCCGCCGACCACGACCCCGTATTTTTCCAGCACTCTCAGCCCTGGCGTGGTCTTGCGGGTATCACAGATGCGCACCGGGTAGTCCTTGACCCTGGCAACGAAGCGGGCGGTGAAGGTGGCGATGCCCGAGATGCGCTGCAGCAGGTTCAGCGCGGTGCGTTCCGCTTTGAGCAGATCGACCACCGGCCCCTGCACCGAGAAGAGCACGTCGCCCGCTGTGACGGCAGTGCCGTCTTCCAGCGGATCGATAATCTCGATAGCAGGATTCTGCACCCGAAAAACCCGGCCGCCGATGATTCTGGCACCGGCCACGATAAGGGGCTCCCGGGCGACGATATCGGCCCGGCCCGTTTGCGCCGCGGGGAAGATAGCCTCGCTGGTCAGGTCGCCCCGGCCGATATCTTCCCTGAGAAAGGAGCGGTAGAGCTTGTCGAGCAGGTTCTTGTCCATGGCGGCCATCTCCCGATGTCGTGTTCTCAGGCGCGGATCTTGTGCAGGCGCTGCTCCGCTTCCTCGATCCGGGTGAGCCGCGCCTCGAGCTCTTCCTTCTTGCCCTTTTCCTTGGCGACCACCGCTTCGGGGGCGTTGGCCAGGAATTTATCGTTGCCAAGCTTGGTGTCTACCTGCTTGAGGCTGGCCTCGACCTTGGACCGGTCTTTGCCCAGCTTGGCAAGTTCGCTGTCCACGTCGACCAGCCCCTTGAGAGGCACGAAAATCTCGATATCGTTGAAGATATAGGTGGCCGCGTCGTCCGGCGTGTCGCTGCTGTCGGTGATGGTCAGGCCGTTGAGCCTGGTCAAGTCGCTGATCGCCGGCGAGAACGAGCCGATGAGAGCGGCGGTGTCCCCGTCGACATTGGCCAGGTAAGCGTCGATCTTGTGCGATGGATGGACATCGGCCTCGGCCCTGATGTTTCTGATGCCGGTGATGACGCCCATGAGTAGCTCCATCTGCTGTTCGGCGGTGTCATCAAGCCACTCTTCCTGCCGTTCCGGATAGGGCTCGCGCATCAGCACACGGCGCTCGCCGGGCAGCACGCTCCAGATCTCCTCGGTGACGAAGGGGATCACCGGGTGAATGAGCTTCAGTATCGTTTCCAGGACCACCAGCAGCACGCCCCGGGCCTGCTCCTTGACCGTTTCGTCGTCGCTGTAGAGATCGGCCTTGATCCACTCCAGGTACCAGTCGCAGAACTCGTGCCAGATGAACTGGTAGTTGGCCGAGGCGACCACATTGAAGTGATACTCGTCCAGCCCGGTGCGCACCTCGTCGACGGTTTTTGCCGTGCGGCTCAGGATCCACTGGTGGACCAGCGGCAACTCCGCCGGCTTGTCCACCGCCTTTCTTACCTCGTCGCCGCAGTCGCCCAGGTGCATCAGGGCGAAGCGGGCCGCGTTCCAGATCTTGTTGATGAAGAAGCGGTAGCCCTCGATACGGTCCTCGTCGAGCTTTATTTCCCTGCCCTGGGCGGCAAAGGCGGTGAGGGTGAAGCGCACCGCGTCGGTGCCGTAGCTGCCCATGACCTCGAGCGGGTCGATGACGTTGCCGGTCGACTTGGACATTTTCTTGCCGTGCTTATCGCGCACCAGGGCGTGCAGGTAGACGTCGTGAAAGGGCACCTCGTCCATGAAGTGGATGCCCATCATCATCATGCGGGCCACCCAGAAAAAGAGGATGTCGAAGCTGGTGACCAGGATCGAGGTCGGGTAGAAGGTTTGCAGCTCTTTGGTGTTCTCGGGCCAGCCCATGGTCGAAAAGGGCCACAGGGCCGAGGAGAACCAGGTGTCGAGCACGTCGGTCTCCTGGACCAGCTCGGTAGAGGTGCAGGCCGGACAGAATTCGGGGTCGGTGTTCTCGACGATGAGCTCACCGCAGGTGATGCAGGTCCAGGCCGGGATTCGGTGGCCCCACCAGATCTGCCGCGAGATGCACCAGTCGCGGATATTGTCCATCCAGCTGTAGAAGGTGTTGTACCATGTCTTGGGGTAGATCTTGATGCGCTCGCTGCGCACCGCCTCTACCGAGGCGTCGGCCAGCGGCTTGACCTTGACGAACCACTGCAGCGAGGTGGTCGGCTCAACCACCGTCCTGCAGCGATAGCATTGGCCCAGGGCATGGTCGTAGTCCTCGATCCTCTCGAGAAAACCCTGGGCGTCGAGGTCTTCGACTATCTTTGTGCGGCATTCGTATCGATCGAGCCCCTGGTAAATGCCGGCCTTCTCGTTCATCACCCCATGATCGTCCATGACCTTGCACAGCTCGAGGTTGTGGCGCCGGCCGATTTCGTAGTCGTCCCGGTCGTGCGACGGGGTCACCTTCAGGGCGCCGGTACCGAAATCCTTTTGTACATGGGGGTCGAAGACCACCGGGATGGTCCTGCCGGTGAGCGGCAGATCGATGCCCACCCCTTTCAGGTGGGCGTAGCGCTCGTCGTCGGGATGCACGGCCACGCCGGTGTCGCCCAGCATGGTCTCCGGACGGGTGGTGGCCACCACCACATGCCCCGAGCCGTCGGCGAAAGGGTAGCGCAGGTGATAGAGCTTGCCCCTCGTTTCCTCGTGATCCACCTCGTCGTCGGCCAGGGCGGTGAGGCAGCGCGGACACCAGTTGACGATGTAGTCGCCCTTGTAGATCAACCCTTCCTTGTAGAGCCGCACGAAGACTTCGCGAACTGCCCTGGAGAGCCCCTCGTCCATGGTGAACCGCTCCCGGCTCCAGTCGCACGAGCACCCCAGTTTCTTGAGCTGGTTGATGATGGTGCCGCCCTTGTCGGTGCGCCACTCCCAGACCCGTTCGACGAATTTCTCCCGGCCCAGGTCGTGGCGACTCATGCCCTCCTCGGAGAGCTGGCGCTCAACCACGTTCTGGGTGGCAATGCCGGCATGGTCGGTGCCGGGCAGCCACAGGGTGTTGGCGCCGCACATGCGGTGATAGCGGGTCAGGATGTCCTGCAGGGTGTTGTTCAGCGCATGACCTACATGCAGCACGCCGGTGACGTTGGGCGGCGGGATGACGATGGAAAACGAAGGCGTGCCGTCGCGCATCTCGGCTTCGAAACAGTGCTGCTCCTCCCAGGTTTGCAGCCACTTCTCCTCGACGTCGCTGAAGTCGTAGCTCTTGCTCAGTTCTTTATGGTCGCTCATTGGCTTGCTATATAGTTATTGTTGTGTGCTTTATTTGGGTTTGTTGCTGCCCTGGGCCGCGGGCGAAAGGGCAAATTACCTGTCGCCCCGGTGAAAAGCAACCGTTTTTATCGGCCGCCTGGGCCTGGTTCGCCCTCCCCCTTACCTCACGCTCCAGGGACTCGGCATGAACAGGTGCTCATAGACGCCGATGGCGTAATTGTCGGTCATTCCGGCAATGTAATCACAGACCCGCCGGTGACCACTTTTTTCATCGGGCCAGTCACAGTCACCGGCGGCGATCGCCCAGTCGTCTCCCATCCGTCTCACCAGTCCGTGCTCCAGGAAATAGGCGTAGAGCTCGGTAATGATGCGCTGTGCCTTCTCGAATTCCCGGTGCACCAGCAGGTTGCGGTAGACGTTGTCATAGAGGAAGCTGCGCAGCTCGGTGATCGCCACCAGCATCGGCTCGCTGATGTGCAGGTTGCCGTCGCTGGCGGTCAGGGTCTCGACGATAATGTCACGCACCATGCTGCCGATGCGCAGGGAATGGCCGCTGCCCACCACCGCGACGATGGAGTGAGGGATGTCGCCATCCTCAAGTAAACCGGCGCGCATGGCATCATCCAGGTCATGGTTCACATAGGCGACGATATCGGCCAGCCGCACCACCTGGCCCTCCAGGGTCTCGGCCAGCCCCTGGCCGGAGCTCGGCAGGATCTCGTCGCGGCCCTTGGAGTGGCAGGCGATGCCATTCCTGACCTCCCAGCTCAGATTCAGACCGCGTCCCTTCTTCTCCAGGTGATCGACGACCCGCAGGCTGTGCAGGTAGTGCTTGAAGCCGCTCGGGTGGAGCTCGTTCAGGGTCGCTTCGCCGGCGTGGCCGAACGGGGTGTGGCCCAGGTCGTGACCCAGGGCGATGGCCTCGGTGAGCGGTTCGTTGAGGCAGAGCGCAGCCGAGATGGTGCGGGCGATCTGCGACACCTCGAGCACGTGGGTGAGCCTGGTCCGGTAGTGATCGCCGGCCGGGGCCAAAAATACCTGGGTCTTGTGCTTGAGCCTTCGAAAGGTCTTGGAGTGGATGATGCGGTCGCGGTCCCGCTGGTAGGGCAGCCGGATGTCGCACATATCCTCAGGCTCCTCGACCCGGCGCCCCTTGGAGGTGGCGCTGCGGGCGGCGAATGGCGAAAGAATCTGCGCCTCGCGCTCCTCGAGCTGTTTTTTTATCGATCTGCCGATAACCGGAACAAATCCCATTGTTTTCGCCTCAAGGGTCGTAAATTAGCGGAGTTACATAGTTGCCTTTACCACACTGGTTTTTTTGTGCAAGAATTGAAACATCGGGGTAAAACTGCTAAGTAACCACTCAGGGAGTGCCCTCGCCCTCACCTCTGCCCAGATGGCTACCAGATGAGCGCACAAAAACGATATTCATCGCTGGTCTCGCTGCTTAAAGCCCCGTTCTACGTGGGCTTTCTTTTACTGCTCTACATCGTTGGCCGGAGCGGCTTCGACATTGTCAACAACTTTGCCCTGTCACTGGGTTTTTCGGCCGCCGCCGTCAGGCTGTCGGGCTACGCCCTTTACGCGCTGTTTTTCTTCATCTGCGCAGTCGTCCTGGTAAAGCTTTTCTCCCGAGATGACTGAGCGCGCCCCCCTGTCCAGGGAAGAAAAGAGCTGGGTCCTTTACGACGCGGCCAATTCGGCCTTCGTGCTGGTCATGATCACCGCCATCATGCCCATTTATTTCAAGGACGTAGCCGCCAGCGGCCTCGCCGATGCGGTGGCCACCTCGAACTGGGCCTTCGCCAATTCCACCGCCTCGCTGATCCTCGCCCTGCTGGCCCCGGTGCTGGGTACCATGGCCGACTACAAGGACCGCAAGAAGCCCTATTTTCTCTTCTTTTTGATCACCGGCCTGGTTTTCACCGTGGCGCTGACCATCCCCCTCGAGGGTCAGTGGCTGCTCTGCCTGCTGCTGTTCATCGGCGCCCGGGTTGGCTGGGCCGGGGCCAATCTTTTCTATGACGCCTTCCTGGTCGACGTCGCCGCCCCCGAACGCATGGACAGCGTCTCGGCCAAGGGGTTCGGCATCGGCTATATCGGCAGCATCATCCCCTTCCTGGCGGTCATTGCCCTGATCGTCAGCGGCGGCCTCGGCGACGGCCTGCCTGCAGGCCGGACCAGGATGGGCTTTGTGGTCGTCGTCCTGTGGTGGTTCTGCCTTTCCCTGCCGGCCATTAAGAATCTAAAACAACACCACTTCGTACCGCCGTCACCCAGCCCTTTTGCCGACGGCTTCGTGCGGCTCTGGACGACCTTCAAGAATATCAGGCGCCACCGCTCCGTCTTTCTCTTTCTAGCCGCCTACTTTTTCTACATCGACGGGGTCGGCACCATCATTACCATGTCCACCGCCTACGGCCGCGACCTGGGCTTCGGCATCACCATGCTGATCACCGTGCTGCTGGTCATCCAGATCGTCGCCTTCCCCTGCACATTGCTCTATGGGCGGCTTGCCGCCCGGTTCGAGACCAGGACGCTGCTGTTTGCCGGCATCGCCGTCTACTGCCTGATCACGTTCCTGGCCTTTCTGCTGCCCTTTCTCGAGGGCCACCTGGTTCGACACACGCTGTTCTGGGCCATCGCCCTGCTGGTCGCCTCCTCCATGGGCGGCATCCAGGCCCTGAGCAGGAGTTATTTCTCAAAACTGATCCCGCCCGAAAACAGCGCCGAGTTTTTCGGCTTCTACAATGTCTCGGGAAAATTCGCCGCCATCGCCGGTCCGGCGCTGCTGGGCATCGTCGGCAGGATGACCGGCGACACCAGGTGGGGCGTGCTCTCCATTCTCTTTCTGTTCGTAATCGGCGCCTGGTTGCTTACCCGGGTCAGAGATGAGTAGGGGGGACACAATACCCAAGGTGTCCCTTGGGTTTGGGGACACCTTGGGTATTGTGTCCCCATTATTTCTCAATTTCCGCCCCGTCGCCAGTGACGGATGAAGTCACCCAGGGCCATGGGCTGCGCGCCTTTTTTCAGGTTGGCCTGAGCAATCTCAAAAGCGATCGACCACTGAGTGATCAGCGTCTTCCAGGCGTACAAGATGGAGTTCTGCGGGTCGTATATATGGGTGGCCTCGGAAGTCAGGCCGTTGAGTTCGATCACCTTCAGGTTGCGTCCGGCCTTGAGGTCTTCTTCGGAGGGGACCTTGAGGTCGAAGCGGCCGAAATAAAAGCCCCGGTACTCTTTAATAATGGGTTCGAGCCCGTCGAGCAGTTCGGGGCTGATCAAATCGGCGCCGTTAAGAAACAGCGCCCCCAGGCTGTGGGTGCCGACCTGGCTGAGCTGCCTGGACTCCCCGGCTGGTATGATGTCCAGCAGTTGGGGCTCAAGGTTCTTGAAAAACATCGGGGCCAGGCAAAGCGCCCGGTCATCCTTGAGGATCAGCTCCTCCAGAGTGGAGTGGTCATCGCCCTCGACCTGTAGGAGCTTCTTGCGGTTGATGGAGAAAATACGGCCCCGCGGCTGATCCGGGAGACGATAGTAGAACACCCCGAACTCCTCGCCCGGCAGGTATTCCATCATCAGGTAATCCCACTGTATTTCTTCCAGCCATGCGCGGGCCTCGTCAAGATCAGCGCAGATCTTGACGCCCTGGCCGCGCTGCCCGACGTCGGGTTTGAGCACGATCGGAAAATCGAGATGTTCCTCGGCCATGAAGGTGGTGAGCAGCGCCATTTTTTCCTCACGCCCGGTTTCCCCGGCCACCAGCCGCCAGCGGCCCACATAGTCCTGGTCGAGCCCTTGGAGGATATCCGACTTGGATTCCCCGATAAAACCGCTGTCCGGCCTGATGGCCGGGTTGGTGACGGTGAACAGGGTGGGCTTGCGAAACTTTATTATGCCCGCGTAGATGACATAGCAAAAGGTGACCACGTTGGTGACGTAAAAGGGCCAGAATTCCCAGTTCGAGAGGCGGCGCCAGCGGCTCAGCAGCAGCCTTCGGCCCCGCCAGGTGAAGAGCGGTACGATGAGCCTGGTGATCCCGAAAATCAAGGCCATGAGCCCCAGGAAAACCCACAAGGCCCAGCCGCTGTAGACATCTATGTAAGTCACCACCTGTTTGCCGATGAACACCGCGGAGAGCACCAGGATAGGCGTCCAGATCAGTACGGCCAGACCGAAAACGACGAGCAGCTTGACCATATTGACCCGCACCAGTCCGGCAGCCAGGAAGGTGGCCGTCCTGGTGCCGGGCAGAAAGCGGCTCATGAAGATCAGCCCCAGCCCCCGCTTCTCAAACAAGGTCCGGCACTGGCGGACCCGCTGTTCGCTGACCAGCCACTTCAGGGGCGGGTGGTGCAGGGCCTTGAGACCAATCAGATAACCGGTTAAGTAGAGCAGGATGTCGCCGATGTAGATGCCCAGCCCGCTGGCAACCACCGCTTCGAGCGGACTGATGATCGCCCGGGCGGCCAGCAGCCCGGCGGCAATGCAGGCCAGATCTTCGCTGATCAGGGTCGCGGCGGCGATGATGAAGAGCAGGGTGAGGCGGCTCGACGATTGGGCCGCATACTGCTCGAAGCCGGTGAGCAGCTCCGCTACCGTTCCCTGGCTGGAGCACCAGCCCGAAGCGGGCAGGACAATCAGCAGGATGGCGAGGATATAGAATGTTCTAGGAGTCACGGTCAAGGGTGGTGAGGATGGCGGGCTGGATTCGTCGGTGTGGCTCCACCGCCCGGTAGTCAAAACTGACCCGTTGGCGATCCACGGCGACCCTGCTCTGGCTCACGGTACGGGCTTCGGATCTGACCATCAGGGGCGAATGGGCGGGTAAACGCTCGTCGTGAAAACTGTGAAATTCTTTGAGCCTGTCAATGAAGGCTGCATCTTCGGGCAGCACCCGCTGGGAAAACCTGTTTTTCCGGTAGGCGGCGACCTCTTCGGGCCGGAATCCTGAACTAGTGAGCGGCCGGGAGAGCTCGCTGCCGCTCTGGCGGGTCAACCTCTTGCCGTCCCAGTTATAGAGCAAAGTCGTCTCGCCGTTGAAAAAGAAGAGATGAAACCCTGAGTAGCGGGCATGCTCCGCTTCCTCGACCGCTTCTGCGGCAGCGACGGTGCTTGCCTGGCCGGCCAGCGATCTGAGCAGCAGGCCCCTGCTGATGGGATGCTCCGCCTTGAACGGCGCCTGGTAGTTGTTCAGCAGGCAGCCAATAAGGCCCGCCCGGTTGACAAAAATCCAGGTGCCGCCGCCGTCCGGGTCGAGCGGTGCGAGGTAGGCGACACCGTCCTCCTCGCGGGGCGCGGGCGGCTGGGCCACGCTTCTTCTGAGCGATTCATCGCGGTTGAAAAAGACACCCCAGGATTCCTCGGTGCGCCACCAGCTCAGGGTACACATAGCAGGCGGAAATCTAGTTCCGGTGAGCCAGGGCAGTCGATGTTGTCGCGCACAATCACAGGTATCTGGGGCATGGTCTGCTCCTCGATCATGTTCGGCGTTGGTCAGCGGCAAAAGCGAGTTTGATCAGAAAGACGGCAACCGGTATATAGCCTGCCAGGGCGAGAGCCGCGATCTTGGGAAAGACGAGTTCGGGTACCGACGAGTAGACCAAAAGATAGGCCACCAGGGCCGGCAGCTTGTCGAGGTGAAACACCGAAAACAGCGCCGGAACAATGCGGCTCATCAGGGCCGGGTTATCTTCGGTGCCCCCCGTGGTCGACCCGTAGATCAGATAAAGCGCTGCCGAAATACCGACGATGAAGATCAGCACTCCCACCAGGGCCATTATTTCCAGTTCCGACTGTTTGCCGGCCTGCAAAGTGCTTGCGGACGGAAACCAGAGCAGCACCGGCAGAAACAGGCTGGCCAGGTAGAGCACCAGACCGAAGCCCAGCCGGCGCAGGTGAGAGTTGCCGAGCGCTTCAAATCCAGGTCTGTGGCCGTTTTTTGGTTTATAGAGGTAAAGATAAGCGATCAGCAGGATCAGAATCAGCGCCACCAGGAAAAAGGGCCAGGACACCCCCTGGGCGCTGACGGCAAAAGTGATTTTTTCGGATCCCGGCGGCAGCAGAAAGATGAGCCCGAAAAAGAGTCCGCAGATTACCCCAAAGCCGATCAGCAGTCCGCTCATCAGTCGGCTGAGCCCGGCCAGGTAGCCAACCCCTGAGACCAGCGAGATGAACAATGCAATGACGATTCTGACTACCATCTGTTCCCCTATTTATTTTTTTGTGCCCCGCTCCGCAGCCCAGGCTCAGCCCTGCTCCTGGACGAGCCGATGCAGGTGTCTGGCGGTGTTACCGGCACCATTGCAGTTGATTGGCGGCGAACTGCCGGGCTCGGCCGCCAACAGCTGCCGAAGCGCTTCCTCGAGGGCCCGGCTGGTGGCCTCAACCTCTTCTACCACCTGCAGAGCCCCACCCACAGAGCGCTGCAGCAGATCGAGATGAACCTGCTGCTCACGGTCGCGGGTTGCCCGAAGCACGACCAGGGCCGGTGTGGCCAGGGCCAGCACATCGAGGATACTGTTGTACCCTCCGTAGATCAGTGCAACCCTGGAATTGAGCAGCGAACCGATATAACGGTCACCTACGGGTTCCACCAGGCAGTGGGGCAGCGGGTCGAACAATTCCGCCACTTCCTGGGCCCGGCTGCGCTCCACGTAAATATGGCTGCGGCCGTGCCGCTCCCCCAGGCGGTCGAGAACTTCATACAGATTGTGGACAAGGCTCCTGGTGTGCGGGCCAAACCAGGGAAGAGAAACCGTGCAGGCGAGTTGTTCCCCATTTTCCGCCTGGTCTTCGTAAAACCGGGCCAGTTCACGTACCCGTGAGACATAGCCCATTTCGGCGGGGGATCGGGCGAAATGGGAGCCGATCCTCTCCATCGCGGCCGGCCCCAGGACGCTGCGGTCCCCGTACCAGAGAATCTCGCCGTAGTAATCCTCAACCACCCGGGCGGTTGCATCGGTCCACACTGCCTTGTCTTCCCCGACAATGGCCCGCAGGCCCAGCACCCAGTGACAGTCAGCGACCAGCCCCTGCTCCAGCGCCGGAAGGAGCTCCTGCCGTTTGCCCACGGGATTGTGGTCGACCAGCAGGCAGCGGGGACGGAGCACCTCGACCATCTTGACAATCATCTCCGCCCGCAGGTTGCCGAGCACCGATTTGTAGAATCCCGACTCGCCGTCCCTGCCTTCCGAGGCACCCGCGGCCAGTACGGTCTGATAGGACGGCAGCTTGATCCAGTCGAGCGCGCCGCGGCCAACCATAACATGGGTTTTGGCGCTGCCGGTGATGAGCAGTATCCGGGCTTCGGGGTAAAGCCGCTTCAGAGCCAGTCCCACCGCCGTGGTCCGGCTCACATGCCCCAGCCCTCTGCCGTCATGGGCATAGAGCAGGTAGTCGACTCGAGTGGGAAAATACTGGTCTAATTTTTTCGAATAATAGAGATCCTGCATGGGAAATGACGAATAAGAGATTATCACCAATATTTTCAGTAACCAATACTATTTAATTGCATTATAATCATCCGGCAGATGAAAATTGCAGGTATCATTCATTTTGGCTGCGCTGGCCCTGCCATCGCCCGGAATCGAACATGAGAAAATTTTTCGACACCCTCTTCCTGGTGGTTTCCTCGTTTGCAGGCGTCCTCGTATTCGTCAGGGGCAATACCGCGCTCTTCCTCCTCGCCCTGGTCCTTCAGTATGGCGCCTTCATATCTTATGCGACCAGGCTGCGCGGCATCTCGATCAGAGACAACCCGTTGATCTTCAATTTCGGCTACCTGGCAGTGCTCGTGGCCTACCTGTTCAGCTGTTTTGTGTTCAAGAAACTGATTCTTTGAAATCCCCGGGATTTAAAACTTCTTTCCAGCCTGGTTAGACAGACAAATTGTGCCAAAACAGTGGGCAATTTAATTTCGGTGAGTTAGATTAGACGAGCCAATGTGGCCGCACTATGCCGCTGTTTCATCTCCGGACAGGAACACGGCGCTGATTTTACCAGCAAAAAACATCAAAGACAAAAATAATTACAATAATATAACCCCTTAATAATCCCCATGCTTGTCGGTTTTTTCATTGCCCTTATCGGATGTCTAATCACCGGAGCCCAAAGTCTGCTCATCTATCTGCAGGGCGAGGGCGTCTGTTTCAACGAGGGCTGTAAGATCGTTGATTCGTTGACCCTGGTCGACCCGCTCTACTTCAACCTGGCCGGCTTTTTCTATTTCCTGATCGCCGCACTCGGGCTCAGCCGGGCCCGGAAAGGCTCCAGCATCTGGGAGCGTTTCACCAGTTTGTGGCTGTTGTCAGGTCTGGCCGCCGAGGCGGTGCTGTTGGCCTTTCAGATCATCATCAGCCAGGCGCTTTGCTCCTATTGCCTGATCATTCTGGCCCTCATCGTCCTGGCCAACCTGTGCCTGGGCCTCAAGCAGATGTTCAAGGGCATTTTCATTTTCTCGGCGGTGATGATCGCCAGCTTCAGCCTCGACTACCATGGCGGCGCGGTGCAGCTGCAGCCGCTGGAACTGGGGACCATGGCCCGCTATCAGCCGGATAATTTCAATAAACGCTTCACCCTGTTCGTCTCTTCGAGCTGTCCCCACTGCCAAGCGGTACTCACCAGCCTGGAACAGAGCACGGCCTGTGCCGTTGATTTCAATCCGGTCGACCGCTATGACGGATTTTCCTATCCCGGCGCCGAGATGGTCGCCAGCTACCGCCCCAAGGTCAACCTGAGGTTTCTGAAAAGGCTGGGAATCTTGGAAGTGCCGGTGCTGCTCGATCAAGAGGGGGCGTCGATGACGCTGATCCGAGGGGAAAAGGCCATTCAAACCTATATCGACCAGCAATGCCGGCCCTCACTGCCGCAGGTTGGCGTGCAGAGTTCCGAACAGCTGTCAAGCAACTACCCGCTGCCGCTGACCAGCGAAGAGAATGCCTGCACTGTAGAAGAGGAGTGTGAAGAGACGGGGGGGCAGAGTTCACTGCAGTGAGAAGTGGTTTTCACTCTTATCTCAATGCCGTCAGTCAGGAAATTATGAGTCCGGGTTTGTCGTCCCGGCTCAGTACCTCGCCGATGATTGCCGCCGCCGGGGTCGGTACCTGCTGCAGCTCGCTGACCAGCTCCGCAGCCTGCTCGGCAGGCAGCGCCGCCAGCAGGCCGCCGCTGGTTTGTGGATCGAGAATCATTTCTTTCTGTGAGGCGGAAAACTCGTTTTCATACTCCAGGTAGGCGCCAATCAATTTTTCATTATGGCGGTTGACCCCGGTGCTCATGCCCTTTTCATACATGGCGAGCGCTTCATCGAACAAGGGCAGCTCGTCCATCTTTATCCGCAGCCTCACCCCGGAACCCTTGGCCATTTCCAGAGCGTGGCCGCCAAGACCGAAACCGGTCACGTCGGTTACCGCATGGATCTCATATTTTTTCATGATATCCGCCGCTTCCCTGTTCAGGTGGATCAGGGCCTCGACGCAGCGCTGCATCGCCGAGTCGCTCACCCAACGCTTCAGGTTGGCGTTGAACAGCACCCCGCTGCCCAGCGGCTTAGTCAGTACCAGGGCGTCGCCCTGGCGGGCGCCGGTGTTGGTCCAGAATTTTTCGGGATGGACCAGGCCGAGCACCGACAGGCCGAACTTTGGTTCGTCATCCTCCACCGAGTGACCGCCGGCCAGCACCGCGCCGGCTTCGGTGATCTTGTTCAGGGCGCCGGCAATGATCTGCTCGAGATCCTCGTGCGGTAAAATTTTCGAGGGGAAGCAGAGCAGATTGAGGCAGACTTTGGGCTCCCCGCCCATGGCATAGACATCGCTGATGGCGTTGGCGGCGGCGATCTGGCCGAAGACATAAGGATCGTTTACCGGCGGTGTGATGAAATCGGCCGTGGCCACCAGGGCCAGGTCATCGCTGATCCGGTAAATCCCCGCGTCATCACTGGTGTTGTAGCCCACCAGCAGGTTTTCATCCTGCGACTGGGGAAGACTGTTGAGAAGCGCTCCGAGCCCGACCGGGTCGACTTTGGCCGCTCAGCCGCAGGTCTTCGACAGGTTCTGCAGGGTCGGTTTTCTGAAATATTTGAGTATGGACATGGCTGCCTGTTTAGGTGACCCGGCGCATAATTATTGCAAGTGCATATTAAGCAGTGGGCCTCCATTTCTCGTGGGGGTGCGGGGATATAATAAGTATTGTGTCGCCTCGCGCAATGTCGCGTCAAATACCGTTTTCCTATGGGTTGGTCGGCACCGATACCGCACCCCTATAGTGGACCTGGCAGGCACGCCGCCCCCATGGTACAATAGGGTGCCATAGACCTCGTTACTCACCCCCAGCCAGAGGAGCAGTCATGGAACGAAACGCCGCCAGGATCATATCGGCCAGCCCGGTGCTTGAAGGGGCCGGCGTGCACCTGAACCGGGTCTTCGGATTTTCCGAGGTCGAGCTCTTTGATCCCTTTCTGCTGCTCGACGATTTTCGCTCTGAAACCCCCGCCCACTATCTCAAGGGATTTCCCTGGCACCCGCATCGGGGCATCGAGACCATCACCTACATGCTCCAAGGCGATGTCGAGCACGGCGACAGTCTGGGCAACAGCGGCACCATCTCCTCGGGCGATGTGCAGTGGATGACCGCCGGCAGCGGCATCGTCCATCAGGAAATGCCCAAAGGGGACGAGAAAGGCGTCATGCACGGCTTTCAGCTCTGGGCCAATCTGCCAGCCGCAGACAAGATGACGGCGCCGCGCTACCAGGAGATCAGCGCCGCCCAGATTCCCGAGATCAACGTCGACGGGGCCCGTATCAAAGTCATCGCCGGCCAGTGTGATGGCACCCGGGGGCCGGTGAGCGACATTTTCACCGATCCCGAATACCTCGATGTGACCCTGCCGGGCAACGGCCGATTCCAGCGCCGGATTCCGGACCGCCACACCGTGCTGCTTTATACCATCGACGGCACTGGCGCAACGGCCTCGGCTGCTGTTCACAACCGGCAGCTGGTGCTTTACGGGCCGGGCAACGAAATTTCGGTGAGCGCGGGTCCGGCGGGAATGCGCTTCCTGTTGCTGTCCGGCACTCCGCTGGGCGAACCGATCGCCTGGCGCGGCCCCATAGTCATGAACACCGAGGAAGAGCTGGAGACCGCCTTTCGCGAATATAAGGCAGGGAATTTTATCAAGTAGTTTTCTGTAAGCGGCGGGGGTGCTCAGTTGCCCAGGGACCTGAGGTATTGGCGGATGACGCTTTCTCTGCCGGCCAGTACCGGGGCCTTGCCCCGTTTCTGCAGCTGGTAGTCGTACATCGGATCGTAATAGTGGCGCAGCAGCAGCCTGATCCAGTGTTTGTGGGCCCGTGGATCGCCGTTCTTTTCCTGGTGATAGCAGCCCGATTCGAGCAGCGCCTGCACTTCTTCGAACCTGTCAGTGCCGAGACGCTTGGCAATGCGCCCCAGGTTGCGGCTCATCTCCCGGAACCAGTGCCACATCCGCTGGACCGCATCGGACTGGCCGGCGAGGTCCCCGCTCCGCTTCTGGGCCTCGATCACATACTCCTGGAAGATATTTTCAACCCGTTCTTCGAAATCGATTTCCACCACCACCAGGTCGCCGGAATTGAAGAACTCCGCAAGCTCCTTGGGCAGAAATCGCTTGCCCACATGCCGTCCCTCGTCCTCGAGCAGCAGGTGGGAATGGCCGGCACTGCGGTGTCTGATCAGGGCTGCCGCGAGCCGGTTCTCAAAATCGGCCTGACCGGGCTGGGGGGTGGTGAAGCGGCCGAAGGTCGACCCCCGGTGATTGGCCAGGGCTTCAAGATCGATGGAGTTGGCCAGGGTGTTGAGCAGCCGGGTTTTTCCCGACCCCGTCCGGCCGCCCAGAACCACCGGTCTGCTTGTAATGGTGGCGGGGTCGAGACGATTCAGCAAAAAGGTGCGCATGGCCTTGTAACCGCCCTCTATCCGGCTCACCTGGGTGCTGCTGCTCTGGTATATCCAGCGGGCGGCTGTTGCCGATCGCATCCCGCCCCGGGCGCAGTAGACTATGGTGTCCGGATAGCGCTGCAGGTAGGCGCACCAGATCTCGCTGAGCATGTGCTGCTTGGCTTCGTCCACCAGGTTGTGGGCCACCCTGAAAGCCTCTTCCTTGCCCTGTGTACGATAAGTGAGACCGACCTGGTGACGCTCCTCGTCGTCGAGCAGAGGAATGTTCACCGCAGAGGGGATGGCGCCGGCCTTGAACTCCACCGGAGAGCGCACGTCGAGCAGCGGAATCTGGCCGGCAATGATCTCTTCAAAGGCTGCGGTGGGTCGATCTGAATACATCTGTACCTCTGCTCCGTGATGTTCGCTCTCGCTATGGGTGCAAAAAAATGGCGTGTACCACGCTTCACACATATCACGCCGGTCGGTGTCAGGTCAAACAAAGGCCGTATACCTGGGTTTTCTTTTCTGCCGGAGCCTGGCGGCTGCCTGAATTTAACACAACCGTTTTCTCCACATGAAAAGCTGTTTCGGTTCGGGTATAGTGGATCGATAATAATTATTACCGTGATCAACGCATCACACAATTAACCACAACAAAGGAGGTTTATTATGGCCACAACAACAGAAAATCTAAGCGAAGCATTTGCCGGCGAAAGTCAGGCCTTCCAGAAATACAGCGCCTTTGCCAAAAAGGCCGAGAAAGATGGCTTTGCCAATATCGCCAAACTCTTCGCCACCACTGCCCAGGCCGAGAAAATCCACGCCGAGGGACATCTGCGGGCGCTCGACGCCATCGCTTCCACCGCCGAGAACCTGCAGGCTGCGATTAACGGTGAAACTTACGAGTACACCGAGATGTATCCGCCCATGGCAGATTTGGCCTCAGAGGAAGGGCACAAGGCCAAGACCATGTTCCGTTTCGCCCTGGACGCCGAAAAGGTACATGCCGAAATCTACAAGAAGGCGCTTGAAGCAGTCCAGAAGGGTGTCGACCTGGATGAGAGCGAGTTCTATCTCTGCCCCATCTGCGGCTATATCGAGCTGGGCAAGCCCACCGAGAACTGTCCGGTGTGCTCGGCCCTGCCGAAAGTATTCACCATGGTCGCCTGATCAGCTTCATCTCGATGTATCGGGGAGTACTCCCCGATACATCGACCGGACCTCATTTTTCTTTGGGTCGATATCGTGTCTATCAGGGAAGATGATCATCTCCATCTTTCTTTCCACGGGGACTTGAAAGACCTGCTCCATAGACGATATCGGCAGGATGCGGTACTTCATTACCGGCTGTCACGCAGCGCCTCGATCAAGGACATCCTCGAGGCCGTGGGCATCCCTCATACTGAAATAGGTTCCATTTATAAGGGAGCGCTGCAGCTTGCTTTCAATTATTTACCGCTCCCCGGTGACCGGCTTCAAATTTACGGCGTCACCGCGGGTCCGGCGGCTGCCGAACCCAGTGCGCTGCGCCCCCGGGCGCCCACCGATTTCCGCTTCCTGGTCGATATCAACATCGCCCGGCTGGCTGGTCTGCTGCGGATGGCAGGCTTCGACACCGTCTCGGTGCAAGACCTGCCCAAATCGTATTCCAAACGGGATATCGTTCGAGAGAGCAGCACTTCAGGCCGCATTCTTTTAAGCCGCGACAGGGAGCTGCTGAAACACCGGGAAGTGGCCTTTGGCAGACTCGTCCGTACCCAAGACCCGGCCGCGCAATTAATTGAAATAGTTGATTTTTACGATTTGCGCTCTCGCCTGGCACCGTTCAGCCGCTGTCTCAAGTGCAACGGCCTGCTCGCCCCGGTTTCCAAAGAAACCGTGGTGCACCGACTCGAACCATTGACCAAAAGGTATTATCATAGTTTCAGGCAGTGCGGATCCTGCTCATCGATCTACTGGCGGGGCTCGCACCATGAACGTATGCTCCAACTCCTCAAACCGATCCTGACTGCTGACAACTACTGACAAGATGACTAAGGCAAAGCTCAAATCACCGAGAATAGAGTCCATCGGCTGGGGCAAAATGAAGATAGAGTCATTGGGCAGCGGCAAGGATTTCAAACTGTGGCCCGGAGGCGGCCGGTCCTGGGACTGGAAGGAAACGGGAACCGCACACTCCCCGGGCATTCAGGTGAGAGATGTCGAAGAACTGGTGGACCGCGGCTGTCAGACGGTGATATTGGCCCGCGGCGTCTTTTCGCGCCTTAAAGTGACCGACGAGGCACTGGCCTATCTGGACAGCCACGGCATCGAGACCATCGCCACCGACACCAAGCGTGCGGTCCAGATGTACCACGACTGCATTGACCAAGACGTCGCCGTCGGCGGACTCTTCCACTCGACCTGCTGAGGCCTGATCGGCAGGGATTACCTGCCCAGCAATCTGATGATCTCCAGGCTCGATACCACCCCGACCGGATCCCCTTCGGCTCTGGAGACTACCAGGTGATTGACGCCGGCCTGATGCATCACCTTCAGCGCCGACAGTACATCCTGATCCTCATCGAGCTGGGCACAGGCGTTCTTGGTGGCCTCGGCGGAAATCAGTTCGCATTTGGTCATGAACGAGCTGATTTTGGTGTCCTGCAGATCATGGTGGTGGACGAGGCTGTGCATCACATCGGTGATAGTCACCAGACCGATCAGGATACCGCCCTCCCTGACCACCAGCGCCGAGGCGTTGTTTTTGGCCATGGCGTTGATCGCATCTCCCAGAGAATCGTCAAGGCCGATTTCGGGATAATTGCGGATGATCGCCTCTTTGATCTTACGCGTACTTTTCATGACCGACCTCCCTGTAAATGCCTCTCGTAGTCCGGGCCAGTAGCAACGTACCCGGCCGTTGATCCCGTCACGAAAAAGAACTCGGCTGCCCCTGTCCTGATTCGGCAGCTTCCTTCTCCTTTAAGCCTACCAATTGTCTATCCCAGTTACAAGGGCTCGATGGGAGACAACCTGCCTGCCCCTCCCCGCCGCCGCAGCCTGTTCGACATTGTGGCAGACACCGATATTTTGTTGAAATCTAAGCACAAGTGTTTATCCTTTGAACTGATTTTAAGATCATTTCAGGGCCCTCATTTACAGTTTTAGTCTGTTGGGAGATAGGAGATGAAATACTGGCTGAGCACCATCGCGGTGTTCTCGATAGCACTCATATTTGCGCAGTATCCCGCTGCTGCGGAGGACAAACCGGTAATCGTCGCCTCGACGACCCAGATCGCTGATTTTGCCCGCCAGGTCGCCGGAGAAAGAGCCGTGGTTAACTCGATCCTGGCGCCCGGGGCGGACCCGCACACCTACCAGCCGACCCCCAATGACGTGCAGATCGTGCTCGGCGCCGATCTCTGCCTGGAAAACGGGCTGCATCTGGAGGGCAAGAGCTGGATGGCCACCCTGGCCAAGGATGCCAACAAACCGCTTGTCACCGTCACCGACGGCATCGAGTTGCTGACCGTCAACGAGGGCGGGGAGCAGATTGCCGATCCCCATGCCTGGTTTTCACCGAGGAACGCCGCCGTTTATGTAAACAACATCGTCAGGGGCATCAGCCAGATCGATCCGGCCAACAAAGAGGAATATGAGGCCCGAGCAACGCTCTTTCTGCAGCAGCTCAGGGTTCTGGACTCCTGGATTCGCGAACAGATCAACCGTATCCCCGCCGATCGGCGGATATTGGTCACCACCCACGACGCCTTCAACTATTTCTGCCGGGAATTCAAGCTCAACCCCAACAATGATTATCTCTCCATTGCCCCGGTCGGCTGGTCCACCGGTGCCGAAGTCGGCGCCGGCATCACCCCCGAGCGCAGACGCAAGGTTGTCCAGTCGATAAAAGAGTCGGGAGCTCCTGCCATTTTCGTCGAGACCACCATCAATCCCAAGCAGATCAGAGAAATCGCCAAGGAGACCGGGGTTGAGATCGGCGGTGAACTCTATTCCGATTCCATGGGCCCCGAGAACAGCGCCGGAGAGACATATATCGGCATGATGCGCGAAAATGTCATTCTCATCGTCAACGCCTTGAAATAAGATTCATTATGAGATTTCTACTCTGCCTGGCCATCTGGGTCGTCATTGTCGGCGGTCTCTATGCCTACACCCAAAAACGCCACAGCGGTGCGGTCACTGAAAGTGCGGCCGCCCCGGTTGCCGAGAAGACCAAAGAGCGTCTTTCGATCGAATTGACCCCGACCTTTTCGGTGGAAGAAGACCCTTTCGCCCTGCACACAGCGGAGCAGACAGGCCCCTTCGACCTCCGTCTCAACGGTATGGCGGTGGACATCGCCGATCTGTCGATCAGCCGGGGACAGACGCTGTTCATCCGTGATCTCGAGTTCGCCCTCTCCGATCATAACGAGGTCTTCATCAAGGCAAGTCCTCCGGTGGCGGAGAACCACCTGACCCACGGTATCAGAGTTCGCCTGCTGAACCAGGACAGGGTCCTGGCCGAGCAGACCATCTGGAGCAGCGGCGGGGGCCTGGTTTCGGGCACCGTTCCCTTCAGTCTCACCAGCACGGAGACCGACCATGACCACTGACAATAAGTTTGTGATCGAAGTCGATCACCTGACGGTGAGCTACCAGGCCAAGCCCGCCCTGCTCGACGTCACCATCAGTATCGAGCGGGATCAGCTGGTCGGAGTGATCGGGCCCAACGGGGCCGGCAAGTCGACCTTCATCAAGGCCATTTTGGGGTTCATCAAGCCGGATGTGGGGATTGTCAAGATCAACGGCCAGAGCGCTCAGAAAGCCAAGGGAGAGGTTGCCTATGTTCCCCAGCGCGGGGCGGTGGATTGGGATTTCCCAATCACGGTTGAGGAAGTGGCGCTGATGGGCCGCTACCAGCGAATTCCCTGGTATACATCGCCGTCCGGCCAGGACCGGCAGGCCGCCCTCGAGGCCCTCGAGATGGTGCGGATGCAGGATTTTGCCGAACGCCAGATCGGGGAGCTCTCGGGCGGTCAACAGCAGCGCGTCTTCCTGGCCCGGGCCCTGGCCCAGGGCAGCGACATCCTGCTGCTCGACGAACCTTTTGCCGGCGTCGACGCAGCCACCGAGCGGGCCATCCTGGATGTGCTCGAACGCGCCAAGCAGGCCGGAAAAACCCTGGTGGTTGTGCACCACGATCTGTCCACCGCCGCGGAATATTTCGACAGGCTCATCCTGATCAAGCAGCGGCTTTACGCCTACGGCCCGCCGCGCCTGGTCCTCAGGGAGGATCTGCTCAGCAAAGTGTACGAAGGAAGATTGAGGATTTTCAGCGATGTCCTCGCCAAGGAGGAGTCCTGATGTACGAGCTGTTTATTGCCCCGCTCACCGAAACCTATTTTCAGAAAGCGCTGATCGGCGGCTCCATCGTCGCCATGGTCGCCGGCGTGGTCGGCTGTCTCGTTGTGCTG
The DNA here is from genome assembly GCA_024640625.1 of Desulfobulbaceae bacterium. Lineage (GTDB taxonomy): Bacteria > Desulfobacterota > Desulfobulbia > Desulfobulbales > Desulfocapsaceae > JABDQA01. The sequence continues at coordinate 15,467 of JAHEER010000030.1, read as the reverse complement.
AGGAGAATGGCCTTCCTGGGTGATGCCCTGAGTCACGCGATGATCGCCGGGGTGGCCGGCGGCTACCTGGTCATGAAGCTGCTCTTCAGCCTCGAGGCCCACGCGCCCGGCATGCTGCTCGGCTCGCTTATCGCCGCGGTGACCACCGTCGCCCTGATAAGCTTCGTTGCCCGGATTTCACGGGTCAAGGAAGACACCGCCATCGGCATCATGTACACCGGCATCTTTGCCCTCGGAGTAGTGGTCGTCTCCATTTTCAGGCACTACATCCATATAGATCTGATGCACTTCATCATGGGCGACATCCTCGGAGTGGCGGACACCGACCTCTGGGTCAGCGCTTTCGTGGCGGCGCTGGTGCTGACAGTACTTATTCTGTTTTTCAGACATTTCCAGATCGCCACCTTCGACCCCATCATGGCCGCCTCGATCGGCCTGCCGGTGCTGCTGCTCGACTATGTCCTGACCATCTGCGTATCGCTGGTGGTGGTCAGCGCGGTGAGCATGGTCGGCGTCATCCTGGTGGTCGGTCTGCTGATCACTCCGGCGGCCACCGCTTACCTGCTCAGCGACCGGCTCGACAGGATGATGTGGCTGGCCGCGCTGTTCGGCGTCACCAGCGTAGTCGGCGGGCTTTACCTCTGTGTCTGGCTCGATTCCGCCGGCGGCGGCGCCATTATGCTGTTCTGCACCCTGCAGTTTCTGGTCGTCCTGGTAGTGGCCCCGAAATATGGTCTGCTGGCCCGCTGGCTGAGGATGCGCAACCTTATCCCCCAGCAGCAGGTGGAGGACATCCTGACCACCATCCTGCGCTATGAAAAGCCCACCCCTATGAACATACTCTATCAGTACGTCGAACAGGACAAGGGGCTTAAAAAAGCAGTGCTGTCGATGATCGGGGACGGGCTTCTGGTTGAAGCCCCGGAAGGTTTTTCGCTGACCGAGGACGGCACCAAGGAGGCGGGGAAAGTGTTGAAGGCGCACAGATTATGGGAAGCCTACCTCGAATCAATCGGCACTCCCCAGGAAGAACTGCATCCCACGGCCCACCATCTCGAGCATATCAGCGACAGTTCCACGGTGGACTACCTCGATGAAAAGCTCGGCAAACCGGTCCGCGACCCCCACGGCCAGTCGATACGCTAGTCTGGCAAGCATGGAAAAACAAAATTTCCACCCTGAGGGCGGTAGCCATCAGTCTAGTCGTGAAAATATAGTTTGTGGAACCTGTCGGCCGCCTGGCGCAGCATCTCAACGTTGGTCACGTCGGTGGTCTGCTTGCATTTCATGGCATAGACCAGGATCTCATGCAGGGCCGCCAGCTTCTTGTCATAGTCGGGCGTATCGAACTGGATCCGCTGGGTCATGAAATACTGGGTGACGATGTGCTGCACCTCATTGGCATGGACCTCTTTATTGGTTACCCAGCGCACCAGTTGGTTGGCATTGCCGCCCTTCTCCAGTTCAATGATCTGGTTCATCGATTTTTCGATGGTACCGGCATGTTCACTGATCAGGCTCATGCGCAATTCATCATCGTAGATGCCGCAGGGTATTTCACAATGGGCGAACACGTTGCCGGCGGCCAGCACTAAAGCTGAGAAAAGGACTAATGAGACGGAGAGTCGATTGATCATGGTATGCTCCTTCAGGTATAAGTAATATGGTCGGAAAGTCTTGCGACAAGGCAACGCCCAACCTCTCAAACAAGCTCTGGAAAGGCTAAATCAACCATAGGACAAGGCCCATGTTTGTCAATAGTGACTCGCCCGCCGCCTTTCCCTCTGCTTGCAAAATGATAATAATTATTGTTATCTCCTTTTATGCTGAATGAACTGCCAACTTTTTTCGACATCAAGCGCTATGCGCTGCATGACGGCCCCCAGATAAGGACCACGGTCTTTTTCAAGGGCTGTCCATTACGCTGCTTCTGGTGTCACAACCCGGAGGGGATAGGCTGCGGGCTCGAGGTGGTAATCGTGCAGGAGCGCTGTATCGGCTGCCAGGAATGTGTACACGGCTGCCCCGAACAGGCACTGAGCTGGGACGGCACCGCCATCAGTCGGGACGACGAGCGCTGCTCACTCTGTCTGAACTGCGTCGAGATCTGCCCCTCCCTGGCCCATGAAGCGGTCGGCTACCAGGCGACGATCGAGGAGATCGTCGGCGAAATCACTAAAGACCAGCCCTTTTTCGATCAGTCGGGTGGCGGGGTGACCTTTTCCGGAGGTGAGCCGCTGGCCCAGGCCGAACATCTGCTCATGCTGCTGAAGCGCTGCGGCGAACTGGAGATTCACCGGTGCGTCGATACCAGCGGTTATGCGGAAACCCCGATCTTGCTCGAGGTGGCGGCCCACACCGACCTGTTTCTGTTCGACCTGAAACACATGGACGGCGGGCTGCACAAAAAGCATACCGGTGTCGGCAACGAACAGATTTTACACAATCTCGAGGTGTTGAGCAAAAACGGCGTGAGCGTCAGGATCAGGTTTCCGCTGCTGGCCTCGATAAACGATTCGGCGGCCCACGTCGAAGCGATGGGCAGGTTTCTTTCCGGACTGGGATCGATCGAGCATGTCGATTTGCTCGTCTATCACGATCTCGCCGGGGCCAAGTATAGAAAATTGAAAAGGCCCGACCTCACCGACAGGGCCTACAGTGTCACAGCGGAAATCGTCGACAGGACCAGGCGGCTGCTCGAGGCCCACGGCCTGACGGTCCACCTGGAAAAGTGAAGAGGAGCATAGTATGAATAGCAGGATCGAGCGTCTTCGAAAACTGAGTTTCGAAACCCGCCCCTCGATATCCGCCGAACGGGCTCTGCTGGAAACCGAATTTTACCAGCAACACTACGGCAAGCACTCGATACCCGTCCTCCGCGCCCTGTGCTTCAAATATCTCTGCCAACACAAGACCATTTACATAGGCGAGGATGAACTCATTGTCGGCGAGCGCGGACCGGCGCCCAAGGTGGTGCCGACCTTTCCGGAGCTTACCTGCCACACTGTCGAAGATCTCAGGATCCTCAACGACCGGCCGATGACCGGCTACCGGGTGGCCGAAGCGGACATCGCCGCCTACAGGGACAAGGTGATTCCTTACTGGCGGGGAAGATCGATGCGGGAGCGGATCTTCTCGGAGGTTCCGGACGAGTGGAGAGCCGCTTATGAGGCCGGCCTGTTCACCGAATTCATGGAGCAGCGCGCCCCGGGACATACGGCCCTGGACGGCACCATTTATCAACAGGGTATGGTCGATTTCCAGCGGCGCATCGAGCAGCGTAGCGCCGCTCTGGACTACCTCAACGACTCTGCGGCGTCTGACAAATACGAACAGCTCAAGGCCATGGGAATCGCCTGTGAAGCGGCGATCATTTTCTCCGAACGCCATGCCGACCTGGCCGAATCGATGGCCGCAGAAACACACAATCCTGCCCGCCAAGAAGAACTTCTCGAGATTGCCCGGATTTGCCGCAAAGTCCCCGCTCACAAGCCCGACACCTATCACGAAGCCCTGCAGATGTACTGGTTTGTCCACCTGGGCACCATCACCGAACTGAACGGCTGGGACGCCATGACCCCCGGTCACCTCGACCAGCACCTGCAGCCTTTCTACGACAAGGAAACGGCAGCCGGAACGCTTGACAGAAAGCGGGCCAAGGAATTGCTCTGCTGTCTGTGGATCAAGGTCAATAACCACACCGCCCCACCCAAAGTCGGAGTGACTGCCAAGGAAAGCGGCACCTACAACGATTTTACCCAGATCAACCTCGGCGGTCTGAAAAGCGACGGCAGCGACGGCAGCAACGACATCTCCTATCTTGCCCTCGAGGTAGCGGACGAACTGCACCTACTGCAACCCCAGCCCAGCGTCCATATCAGCAGGGTGACGCCGGAACGTTTTCTGAAAGCTGCCGGCCGGGTGATCCGCAAAGGCTACGGCTATCCGTCGGTATTCAACAGCGATGCGGTGGTCATGGAGCAGATCAGGGTCGGCAAGAGCGTTGAAGACGCCCGCCAGGGCGGCACCAGCGGCTGCATAGAGACCGGTGCTTTCGGCAAGGAGGCGTACATCCTGACCGGTTATCTCAATGTCCCCAAGATTCTCGAGATCACTCTGCACAACGGCCGCGACCCGCTGACCGGCACCAGGGTTGGCCTGGAAACGGGCAAGGCCGAGGAGTTTGCAAGTTTTGCAGAGCTCTACCAGGCCTTTGAAGCCCAGCTCAACCATATTGTCGACTTGAAGATAAGGGTTAACAACTATATCGAGCGCATGTACGCCAAATACTCGCCGGCCCCGTTCCTGTCGGTGCTGATCAGCGACTGCATCGACACGGGACGAGACTATTACGACGGCGGCCCGCGCTACAACACCAACTACATCCAGTGCTGCGGGATCGGCACGGTAACCGACAGCCTGGCGGCGCTCAACACCCATGTCTTCGAAGGGCGCACGGTGTCGATGAAAACGCTGCTCCAGGCCCTGCAGGAAAACTTTGACGGGGCCGAAAAGCTGCGCCAGACCCTGTGGAACAAGACGCCGTTTTTCGGCAACGACGACGAGCGGGCCGACGGCATCATGCGCCGGGTTTACGATTCACTCTTCACTGCCATCGACGGCAAGGCCAACACCAAAGGGACGGTCTACCACCTCAACATGTTGTCCACCACCTGCCACGTCTATTTCGGCAAGATGCTCGGTGCCACCCCCAACGGCAGATTTGCCCACCTGCCGATGTCAGACGGGACCTCGCCATCCCAGGGATGCGACCGCAAGGGACCGACTGCGGTAATCAAATCGCTGAGCAAGATGGATCAGATAAAATCGGGCGGCACCCTGCTCAATCAGCGCTTTCTGCCCTCGGTACTCGCCTCCGAGCAGGATCTGGACAAATTATGCAGTCTGGTGCGCACCTATTTCAGTCTCGGCGGCCACCATGTCCAGTTCAACGTGGTCGATACCAACACCCTGAAGCTGGCCCAGCAACATCCGGATGACTATCGCAATCTGCTGGTCAGGGTCGCCGGTTACAGCGACTATTTCGTCGATCTCGACAAAGACCATCAGGAGGAGATCATCAGCAGAACCGAACAGGAACTCGGCTGACAGACCTCCATGGGGGATGGGGAGCATGACCAGAGTGGTGATGGGCCTGCTGTTCAATGACAGCGGCAGGATATTGATTGCCAAGCGCAATCCCAGCAAACGATACGGCGGACTGTGGGAGTTTCCCGGCGGCAAGATCGAAGCCGGTGAGACCATAGAGGAGGCCCTGGAACGGGAGATCATGGAAGAACTCGACGCCCCGATCATGGTGGGCCGGGTCTATCCCGGTTATCTCTTCGAATATAAAAGCCTCAAGGCTGAGTTCATTCCCGTATCGGGCACCATCCTCCCCCGGGACATTACCCTCCAGGAACATGACGAGTGCCGTTTCATCGAGCTCGCCGAAATGAACGGCTACGAAATATCTCCTTACGATTACGGGGCGGTTGCCCTGCTCAACTCGGACAGGTTCGAACCTCCGGGCTGACAATTATCGGTACTGAGTCGATTGATTTTACTTGTGGTAATGGGTAGATAATTATAGATTAACGGTTTACCAACCAACAGCTACACAGCTAATATCCACTAATACAGGAGGCAGGTATGGATCTGTTTGAGTTTTCAATCCAGATGGAAAAAGATGCTGAGGCGCTCTACCGCAAAATGGCGGAAAACGCCCCGGTTGAAGGTATAAAAAAAGTTCTGCTGATGCTTGCAGAAGACGAGGTCAAACACCGGGTGGCCATCGAACAGCTGCAGAAAAAACTCGATGTGCCGGCCCAGAAAGGGGTGGCCCTGGACATCAAGACGGTATTCGAGGACATGAAGGCAGACGAGAACATCACCACCCTTTCCGTCGATGCGGTGGAAGATTATAAAAAAGCGGTGGAAATCGAGAAGCGGGGCATGGCCTTTTACAAGGAAAAATTCGAGGAGGCCGATGATCCAGTCAGCAAGCAGTTGTTCGAGGCGCTGATGAAACAGGAGACCTATCACCTGCGCACCTGTGAAAACCTGCTCGACATGGTGCAGAAGCCCGAATGGTGGGTGGACAACGCCGAATTCAACCCGCAGGACTCCGATCAGTATTGATCTATTGCTGCAAGGGGAACGTGCAAAAGGAGCATGGGCCGGCGGCGGCCCATGCTCCTTTTTCTATTGGAGTACACGGGGGACACACTACCTAAGGTGTCCCTGCTCCTGCAGTATGCTTTACTAAGTTATTTTTACCTCAAGGGACACCTTAGGTAGTGTGTCCCTTTAATCCGGCGATCAGCCTGAGCAGCAGGAGGACGAAGGGAGCGCCGTGCAGCAGCAGATCAAATATATCGATCGGCCTGGTCAGGGTGCCCGCGGCCAGCATTTTCAGCTTTTCCCAGATGTGGGGTTCCGGGACAAACGGTGCCAGTCCAAGGGTCAGGCAGAGAATGACCAGAACCCAGACGGGCATTGATTGGATCAACGACCACATAGGATTCAGACGAGGGCCAGGTTGCGGCATGATTCGGGTCCGGCCGCTTTCATTTCGCCAAGCTGCTCGACGTGGCGCTTCTCTTCCTCGATGACCTGCTGTAACTGCTGCCGACTCTCTTCGTCACTGACCAGGTTCAACAGGAACTCGTAGAACATGATGGTGTCCTGTTCGAGTACCTGGGCCTGGGTAAGCGCTTCCTCGAAGTCTTCGGTCTTGAGCAGCATTTCCTTGTCCAGCGAAAAGGTCTGATCGACAACCATTTCCTGCAGGAGCTGCCGGCCCATCTTCTCCAACTCACGCTGCTCTTCGCTGAGCGGTTCGTCGGATTCTATCGCGGTGAAAAATGCGCCATGCCGCTTCTCTTCCTCGGCCATCCAGGCGAATATCTCGCTTACTGCCTTATCTTTGACCATCCCTGCCGCCTGGCGGTAAGCGGCCTCGCCGTTTTTCTCGATCTGCACGGCAATCTCTCTTATATCTGCGACGGTAAACATTGTTCATTCTCCTTGTCGGTCCCGGCGTACTCACGCCGTTTGTTATATCATAATCCTTATTTCATGATAGTGCTGAACCAGGCGCTGATATCTTCAATCTGTTCGGCGCAGACATTATGCTCCATCGGGTAGGTCCGGTACACCGGGGCATACCCGTGCTCCTCCAAAAAACCTTTGGCCTCCCTGCCCAGATGCTCGGGCACCACCGGGTCATAAAGTCCATGATGAATCTCGATCGGCAGCCCCGTATGCGGGGTATGGTCGTGGATCATGCTGCAGGTGGGGCAGTAGCTGGACATGGCCAGCAGCCCGCCGAGGCGCACAGGCCGGTTCAAGGCCAGATGGTAGGCCACGGCGCCGCCCTGGGAAAACCCGGCGATGATGATATTTTGGTCGTTCAGGCCGCGCTCGATTTCCCGGTCCACGAATTTATCGATCACGGCGGCCGAAGCCAGCAGCCCTTCGGTATCCACCCTCCGGTCGATTTCCATCTCCACAATATCGTACCAGGCGGGCATGACCATCCCCCCGTTTACCGTCACCGGTATCTGCGGCGCATGGGGAAAAATAAAGCGCACCGCCTGGTGCTCGGGCAGCTTCAGGATGGGGACGATCGGAGCAAAATCGTTGCCGTCGGCGCCCAGCCCGTGCAGCCAGATGACGCTGTAGTTCGGGTTGGGAGCGGTCTCCTTTTCAATGGCCGGCAAAAGTTGCATATCTTCCTTCCTTATATACTCGCACAGATTAGTATTTCAGCCGGTGGGCTCAGCGCTTTTCAATGATAAATCCCAGGGCGCGGACTCCGTCGGCCAGGGCTGAAGCGCCCACCTCGACCTGTGGACGGCTGCCTCGAATTCCCAGTTCAATCTGCCAGCTGGTGCCGTCTGAAAAATGTGGCAGGCTGGAAAATTTGACTTCCGGAAAACGGTCCTGAACGCTGCCTAGCAGCGGTACCAGTTCACTCTCCTTGGCACCGCCGACCACAAAGGAGATAAACTCCTCCGCCTGCTCAGGCGCGAGCCGGTAGCGGTGCTCGATAACCCAGTCCACCATCGGCCAGGCCATCTCGGGAAAACCGGGGAGACAGTGAATCCGACCGCAGTAAAAGCCGGGGATATTGTTGTGACTGTTGGGAATCAGGCCGGCTCCTTCGGGGAGTTCGGCCATCAGGATACGGTTCGGGTAGGCCTCCGTTCCAAACTGCTTTTCCAGCAGGGCCACCGCTTCCGGGTGCCTGGTTATCTCCAGATCATGGGCCCGGGCCACCGCCTGCCGGGTCATATCATCGGGTGTGGCCCCGATGCCGCCGAAGGAGAAGCAGTCGTCGCCGCGCTCCCGGATGAGTCTGAAATGGCGTTGAAGCACGTCGAGGTCATCACCGAGGATGACGATCCAGCAAATATCGACGTTGATCCGGCCAAAATACTCCCGGGCCCAGGCAACATGCTTGTCGTTTCTGCGGCCGAGCAGGATCTCATCACCGATGACCAGCAGACCGATCTTTTGCAACAGGTATTTGTGCGATGCTTCCATCCGTTGTTGACGCCCCTCTATCATTCCCTTTGTGTAGCACTATCGCCTGTTGATGACATTATTGCAACCCTTTGAAACAATAATGTAAAATGGGCCTGGACCGACCTCCGGCAAGGGACAATGGCAGGCCGAGAAAAAGAACGGTGGGATTCTTTTTATAAATGGCGTGAATCCATTAAATTTCAATCTATTAGGTTGCCACAGCCGGTTATGGGCCAAGGAGTTTTTACCTTCTCGCCTCTTTTTCGTTGTCATCACCGCCCCGGTGTGGTACCGATTTGGATCACCAGACACTCCTGTTCCCAGGAGTTGCTTACACCAATTTTGCAGTCTTTCCTAGGACAGTTTCCAACGGTTTGCCAGGCCTGGGTTTAAGCGTATTTTTGCCCCTGTCAGGCAGCCGGAAAGAAGAACAGCCGCAGATGAGACTGCATCAACCCCAGCACCATAAAAAAGGAGGCGTTAAGTATGAAGAAGCTCGTGTATCTGGTCATGGCAGCCTGTGTTGTGACGTTCTGTTTTTCCTCAAACGGCTGGACCCAGCGTAAGACCACCATCAAGGTCGGTATCAATGCCCCTATGACCGGTGACATTCCCAAAGTTGGCGAGGGCACCAAGTATGCCGCTGAGATGTGGCTTGATGATGTGAACAAGGCCGGCGGCATCGAAGTGGGCGGCAAGAAATACCCGGTCGAACTTGTCCTCGAGGACAATGAATCCAAGGCCGAATCAGCCGTCAAGGCCAACACCAAGATGATCACCCAGGATGACGTCATGATCATTATTGGACCGCAGTCATCCAAGCAGGCGATCCCCGCTGGTGACGTGGCCAACAACTACGAGACCCCGATGATCAGTCCCTGGTCGACCAACCCGGCCACCACCGCCGATCGTCCTTTCGTATTCCGCGGCTGTTTCCTCGATCCGTTCCAGGGTCCGGTGCTGGCCAACTTCATCACCGAGGAGTTCGGTTTCAAAAAGGCGGCGGTACTCTACGACGTAGCCAGCGATTACCCCAAAGGGTTGGCCGAGTTCTTCAAGGCCGCCTGGGAAGAGAAGCACGGTGCCGGTTCCGTTGTCGCTTATGAAAGCTTCACTACCAAGGACACCGATTTCAGCTCCCAGCTGACCAAGATCATCAAGTCCGGTGCCGATTTCTTATTCACCCCGCAGTACTACAACGAAGTTGCGCTGATCGTCAATCAGGCCAAAGATCTTGGCTGGAAAGGCCCGGTCGTCGGCAGCGACAGCTGGGGTTCCGCCGAGACGGTTGAGCTGTGCGGCGAAGCCTGCTTCGGACAGTTCTTCTCCACCCACTACGCGGCAGCAGGCGCCAAGGGTGCCACCAAAGAGTTCATCGACCGCTACAACGCCAGCTACGGCTATGTACCTGACGATGTCGGCGCCCTGACCTGGGATGCCCTGCGACTCGCCCAGGCGGCCATCGAAGGCGCCGGCGAATTGACTGGTGACATCAAGAAAGACCGGACCGCCGTTCGCGATGCACTGGCCAGAGTGGAGAACTTCGAAGGCATTACCGGCAAGATGACCTTCACCGAGGAAGGCGACCCAAACAAATGCGCGGTAATCGTCAAGATCAGCGACAAGGGCGAATACGAATTCTATAAGTCCATCTGCCCGTGATCTGAACCGCGGCAAAAAGAGGTAGAAGCAAACCGCCAGTCTGGTGTGCGCCTTGTGGTTGCACACCAGACTTTTTGTTGGCACTATTGTGCCTGTCCAGAGCCGGGCCGTCCGCATGACGGCGGGTTGTGGACAGACATCAATTATTTGGAACCGCGCTGAAACCTGTCGTTTTGGCACTAGTCGTAGTTGATCACACAGGAGCCGCTACATGGATATCTTCCTGCAAAACATCATCAATGCCCTGCAGTGGGGGAGTTTTTACGCCGTAGTTTCGATCGGTTACTCGATGGTCTACGGTGTCCTCATGCTGTTCAACTTCGCCCACGGCGATATCTTCATGGTCGGAACCTACATCGGGTTCGGCATCGCCACCCTGCTGCTTGCCCTGTTTTCGGCCTTCATGCCGGGCTGGATGATCTTTATCCTGGTCATTCTGATTACCATGTTCCTGGCCAGTTTCGTCGGCGTTTTCGTCGAGGTGGTGGGCTACCGTCCCCTGCGCGGCGCCCCAAGGGCCTCGGCTGCAATTACCGGTCTGATGATCGGTATCATCTTTGAGACCGGCAACCTGATTATTCTCGGCGCCAAGCGGTTCAGCTTTCCGCCGCTGATCGAGTCGGTCACCTACAACTTCGGCGGTATCTATGTCACCAACGTCAAAGTACTGATCATCGTCGCCTCGCTGGTCATGATGGCCGCCCTGCACCTGTTCATCAAGAAAACCAAGTGGGGCATGGCCATGCGGGCAATGTCCTACGATTTTCAGGCCGTCCCCCTGATGGGAGTGTCGATCAACATTATCGCCCCCATGACCTTTGCCATCGGCGCCGGGCTTGCCTCCGTCGCCGGTATCCTCTATGGCCAGGCCTACCCGGTGCTCGACCCCTACATGGGCATCTCCCTTGGCTGGAAGGCCTTCGTCGCTGCCATTCTAGGCGGCCGCGGCTCGATCATGGGTGCCGCTCTGGCCGGCTACCTGCTCGGCTTCATCGAGATGTTCGTACCGATGTTCTTCCCGTCCACCTTCAGGGACCTGATCGCCTATTCCATCATTCTGGTGATTCTGACCTTCAGGCCGCGCGGTTTCTTCGGTATGGCGCACTCCACCCAGCTCAGGCTCTAAGAAAACTAGCTCAGGGACTCTCAACGTTCACAGGATTGTCGAATGGAAACGCTTAAAAAACTGTTCAGACCATTTTCCGTCGTCCCGCTGGCCGGCTGGTTTCTCGGAGTGTTCTCCGCGGTTCTGATGGAATATTATCTGGGGGATCTGATCTCCTACTACCTGTACCTGCCCAAGATACCGGTGCTGTTCGGCACCCTGTTCATGCTTAAGAATCCGCTGCTGATTCCCAGTGCCCTGGCCTACGACTGTATCGTCTATATCGTGCCGGTGTTCCTGGTTGCCAGGCTGTTCGCCCCGCTGACCAACCAGCTCGCAGCCCAGCTCGAGAAGATGCCGCTGTGGCTTGCCACCCTGCTCCATCTGGCCGCCTTCTATGGAATTCTGCACATGTGGGCCGGTATCAACGACTATCGGGTACTGGTGGTGAAACTGACCATGATCTCCATCATCCTCACCTTGAGTCTCAACGTAATCAACGGGTATCAGGGTGAATTCTCCTGCTCGCATCCCGGCTTCATGGCCCTGGGCGCCTACGCTTCCTCAACGTTGACTTTGCTGCTCTTTGCCAACGACAAGATGTTTGGCGAGCCGCTCATGAACCCGGCCCTTGGACCCTGGCTGTTTCCGCTGATATTGATTGTCGGCGGCGGCGTCGCGGCCCTGGGTTCTCTGATCGTGGCCATTCCATCGTTTCGAACCAGGGGCGACTATCTCGCCATTATTTCTCTTGCCTTCCTGTTCATGGTCAAAAGCGCTATCGAGAACATGGAGATCATTGGCGGTCCCAGAGGAATGAGCTCGCAGCCCAACTACGCCTCGCTGACCGTGGTGTTTGTCTGGATGGCGCTGTGCATCTGGATCGTCCACAACTTTACCACCTCTGTCCTGGGCAAGGCCTTAAACGCGGTGCGCGACAACGAGCCGGCGGCCAATTCTATGACGGTCAACACCCGCAAAACCAAGATGACCGCCTTCATGTTCGGCGCCTTCTGGGCCGGCGTGGCCGGCGGCCTGTTCGCCCATGTACTGCGCTACGTCAATCCCGGCACCTTCGGTCTCAACAAGCTGGCCGAGATTCTGGCCATGGTCTATTTCGGCGGCCTCAACTCGATCTACGGCTCCATCATCGGGGCAGTCAGCATCAGCATGCTGAGCGAGGCCCTGCGCCCCCTGGAACTGTTCAAATGGATCATCATTCCCCTCATTCTGATCCTGGTCATGATCTTCAGACCCCACGGCCTGATTTCCTTCACCGAGCTCAACGTCAAGGAACTCATGCGCCCCCGCGACAAAGAACGTGCTGGAGGAGTTGAATAATGGCACCACTGCTCAACGTCAGAAATATGACCCACTTTTTCGGGGGCCTGCGGGCGGTATCTGATTTCAACCTGACCATCGAGCCGGGTGAAATCAAAGGCCTGATCGGCCCCAACGGCGCCGGCAAAACGACGGTGTTCAACCTGATCACCGGGGTCTATACCCCCACCGAGGGCATCGTCGAGCTTGAAGGAGAAAACATAAAAGGAGTGGAGACCCATCGGATTGCCGCCCGGGGGCTCGGCCGAACCTTTCAGAACCTGGCCCTGTGGCGCCATATGAACGTACTCGATCACATTCGCCTGGCCCACTACTCCCAGCTCACCTATGGGCTGTTCGGGGCCTTTTTCGGCACCCCCAAAAGCCGGAAACAAGAAAAGGAGGTCAGGGAAAATTCCTATAAACTGCTCGAGCTTTTCGACATTGACCAGTTCGCCACCCAGAATATCGGCAACCTGCCCTACGGCGCTCAGCGGCGGGTGGAAATGGCCCGGGCCATGGCCACCAAACCGAAGATTCTGTTTCTCGATGAACCCACGGCCGGCATGACGCCTGATGAACTGATCAGGATGATCGAGATTATCCGTCAGGTGCACCGGGACTTCGGCGTGGCCATCTTCATGATCGAGCACCGGATGAAATTTGTCATGGACCTGTGCGAGTCGATCCAGACCCTGGTCTTCGGCGAAGTGATCGCCGAGGGACCCCCTGAAGAAATTCAGAACAACCCCGAAGTTATCGAGGCGTACCTTGGCAAGGAGGACCTACACTGATGCAGCTCGTTGTTGAAAATCTGTCCGTTTCCTATGGCAACATAAAGGCTCTGCACGGCATCAGCTTCTCGGTTGATCAGGGTGAGATCGTCACCATCATCGGCGCCAACGGAGCCGGCAAGTCCACTACCCTGCGAGCCATATCCCGGATGATCCCCTGCGAACCGGGCTCCAAGATCGAGTTCAGGGGAGAGAGTATTCTCAAGTACAACACCGACAAGGTGGTCTCCAAGCTCGGCATCTGCCATGTCCCGGAGGGCAGAATGATTTTCGGCAACCTGACGGTCACCGAAAACCTGACTCTGGCCTGCTTTGCCAGGAAGGACTCGGACGGCATAGCTCGGGACAAGAAATGGGTGTTCGACTTGTTCCCCCGCCTCGATGAGCGCAAGGACCAGCTGGCCGGCACCCTGAGCGGCGGCGAGCAGCAGATGCTGGCTGTCGGCCGGGCCTATATGAGCGGCCGCCAGATCATGATTCTGGACGAACCCTCGATGGGGCTGGCGCCGCTGCTGATGCTCGACATGTTCGAGGCGCTCAAGGAGATTAATCGGCAGGGCACAACCATCCTGCTGGTCGAGCAAAATGCCCGTCTGGCTCTGAAATTCGCCCAGCGCGGGTACGTGCTGGAACACGGACAACTGATTCTCGAGGGCCCGGCGGACGGCCTGCTCGACAATCCCGAAGTCAAGAAAGCCTACCTGGGCGCCTGATCAAAAAGGGGACACAATACCCAAGGTGTCCCCGGAATAGTGCCTGCGGAAGAATTCCCCCCTCTGTGATCTTGAACAAAACCCTTGATGTTTGATGGGGCATTATAGTTTTTTGCTGCCACTTCTTTTTACCATGACAATTCTCATGACAGTAAAAATTGAGCGCCGGGTAGAGCTGCTGCCCCCTGGTTATTTCCGACTAAGCACTTATTATATTTTTGTGATGAATACAGTCACGCACCACCTGAAAAGGGGCCGTTCATGAAATTGATATTTGTCTATAACGCCAACAGCGGCGTGCTCAGTATGTTAAGGGATATCCGCCACAAGCTGATGAGCCCGCAGACCTATGACTGCTTTCTCTGCAGTCTGACCCACGGGACCTTCAGGGAAGATCCCAAATGGAAATCGTTCCGGGAAAACAGCAGCATCGACATGGAGTTCCTGCACCGGGACGAGTTCGAGAAAAAGTACGGCATGAAGCACGCCTATCCGGTAATCATGCGCCAGGCCAGCCAGCTCGAAGTCTTTCTCAGCCGTGAGCAACTCGGCCACCTGTCCTCCGTCGACGACCTTATTCTCAGCGTCAAGAGCGCTTCCCTGCAGTCGGCTTAGCAGGTTGGCAAGGGGTATCTCAGCGTTCCTGGGAAAGAGGGTGGAGGTCGACCAGCGCTTCGTGAAATATCGCACCGCCGCCGATATCAGAACATTGCTGTGAGGTCAGATCGTTTATGCTCTCGCCGCCGACGCCCGAGGGCCAGTAGAGGCCCTCGGCAACCAGCAGTCCCGGCTGGGTGTCGGCGCTTACTCGGGCCACACGGGTGACTGTACCTCGAAGATTGTCGAGACGAACCGGGGCGCCGTCACTGATCGATAGATTTGCCGCATCGTCGGGGTGGATAAGCACGGTTCCACTCTTTCCGGCATAGCGTTCGCCAAAGGTTGAGTTGAGCAGACGGTCATTGGGCGGGGTAAGCAGACGAAAGGGAAAGCGGGCTTTCAGGTCGGGATTGTCAAACTCTTTGGCAGCTGAAAGGAGCGGATGCCGGCTCACTTCCGGCAGCTCTGCATTGACGAAACGGAAGGTGTTGCCGGCGCCGTCAAAGGGTCGGCCGCTGTGAGCAGCGTTTTTCGACAAAACATACTCTCCCGGCCGGTAGCCATTGTAGGAAAGACCTTCGGGAAGTTCTGCAAGACTGTTGAAATAGCTCTCCAGCCGGTCATTGAAACTCTGCCTGAACGGCTCCTCGAAGTAGCCTAGTTTCTGGGCCAGAGTCTGAAAAAAATCAAAATTGCTGAGCGACTCGCCCAGCGGTTCGATCACCGGTTCAGCGATGCCCA
>JAHEER010000029.1 GCA_024640625.1 Desulfobulbaceae bacterium | reverse complement strand
TTCGAGCTGCCGCTGGGTGATGACTCGCTCCGAATCGTTATAGCCATACTCAGTGGGCTCATATTCCTTGCCGCCAGTGGCGATCATGATGGCCCCGTGTTCTATTTCTCGCCATTATCGAGGGTGGTCAGGAAGTTGCCGATGAAGCCGTCGGTGCTCTCCACTGCACTGTTCAGGTGGACGGTTAACGCCGGATTGTTCTCGACCCGCTTCATGGTCTCAGCCAGAAAAGCCTGCACATCGTCGCCCTCGATGGTGCGGCGCACGCGGCGCAGCAAACCGCCGAGCCTGTCCTCCCGCTCCACCAGATGAACATGGTAGCCCTGCTCGGTGAGCGACTGAGCCGCGGTCATTCCCGAGATGCCGCCGCCGACCACCAGCGCCGTGTGGTTGACCCCCACCGAATTCTGGCTGACCGGATCAAGCAGCCGGGCCTTGGCCACGTTCATATTGGTGATATCGATAGCCTTCTCGGTGGCCACTGCCTTGTCTTCTTTATGCACCCATGAGCACTGTTCACGGATATCGGCCAGCTCGAAGAGAAACTTGTTGAGGCCCACCTCCCTGATGGTGTCCTGAAACAACGGAGAATGGGTACGCGGCGTACAGGAAGCGATGATTACCCGGTTAAGCCCCTTTTCCTTGATCAGCTCCTTGACCTTGGCCTGCCCATCGGGAGCACAGGCGTACATGATAGTCTCGGAGTGGGCCACGCCTTCTTCCTGTGCTGCTGCATCGGCCACCTGCTGCACATCGACCGTACCGGCAATGTTGACCCCGCAGTGACAGACGAAGACGCCGATTTTGGGATCTTCCTCGGTGATGTCGCGCTCGGGCGGCAGCACCACCTCTTCGACCTCGGTGCCTCTGCGGTCGCCCAGTACCGACATGGCTCCGGCTGCAGCACCGCTGCCCTGGATCACGGTCTCGGGGATATCTTTAGGCCCCTGGTAGATCCCGGCTACATAGATGCCTCTGCGGCTGGTCTCGACCGGGTTCAGCTTGGAGGTCTTGGCAAATCCATAGTCGTCGGCTTCGATACCGAAAGTCTCGGCGAAGGCCAGGGCTTCTTCCCTGGGCTCAAAACCGATGGACAGAATGACCATATCGAATTCTTCATTGATCCTTTTGCCGTCCTCGTCGATATAGGTAATAGTCAGATTTTTGGTTTCCGGATCTTCTACGACTCCGGCAACCATCGCCCGTCGATAGATGGTACCACTCTCGTTCTTAGCTTTGTCTATGTACTTATCGAAATCCTTGCCGAAGGCACGCAGCTCCATGTAAAACACCGTGGCCTGCACCTCGTCGTCATGTTCCTTGGCAATGATTGCCTGTTTTGCCGCATACATGCAGCACACCGAGGAGCACCAGCTATTGGAGTTATGGGTGTTGCGGGAGCCAACGCACTGGATCCAGGCGAGCCTCTTCGGATGCGCTTCGTCCGAGGGGCGCGCCACCTCCCCACCGCAGGGTCCGGAAGCCGAGAGCAGACGCTCGAACTGCAGCGAGGTGACGACATTTTTGTAGCGGCCGTAACCGAATTCCTGGCGAATTGCCGGATCGTAGGTCTTCAGCCCCGGGGTCAGGATGATCGAACCCACCTTGAGCTCGTAGTGTTTATCGGTGTCCTCGAAATTGATGGCCAATGCTTCACAGGCCTTTTCGCACTTGCGGCAGACATTTTTGGTCAGATAGAGACAGCGCTCCGGGTCAATGGCCCGGGTGTTGGGAACCGCCTGGGGAAACAGGGCATAGACGGCCTTTCTTTTGTCGAGCCCCTGGTTGAAGAGGTTGGGCACCCGGGTGGGACAAACCGGCTCGCAGTCGCCGCAACCGGTACAGCGGTCCGGATCGACATAGCGGGCCTTCTCTACGAGTTTGACGGTGAAATTGCCTTCCTCGCCTTCAACGGACGCGACCCTGGTCTGGGTGTACATCTTGATATTGGCATGACGGCTGGATTCGACCATGCGGGGGGAAATCATGCACATTGCACAGTCACCGGTGGGAAAGGTCTTATCGAGGCGGGCCATGGTACCGCCGATGGATGGCTCCTCGTTGATCATGTGAACCAGCAGGCCGCTGTCGGCCAGGTCAAGAGACGCCTGCATGCCTCCGACGCCGGAGCCTACGACCAGTACCGAACCAACCTTGTCCACGTTTTGTCCCAGGGGAGTGTTCTTCGTCAAAACAACCTCCTCAGAATCAGACCCTGCGTTAACATCCTGCCGGCTGTTCGCAGCAGCCGAGAAGAATTAGGGTTCTGATCATGAATAATGAGTAGTCATATCTTCTGTCTGCACAGCACAACGCCCCCCATTATTGTGGAATTTTACCGCTATGACAATCTCTTTTTTAAATTTCGTGGTACCTCCACCATCGAGTTGATCTTTTTGTATAATATTATTAGTAATTTCTCCTGATCTAATTTGTAAAAACAGGGTCTGCCGCACGGTGTACAGGCGGCCCTGAACCTAACAGAAAATGGTGAGATGGAGTGGCTTTAGGGCACCCTGTGCGGCCCTCGACAGAGTATGGCTGAATCCGGACAAAACGATAATTTTCGAACCATTCCGCCCCCCTTTTCCCAGCGCTGCGGCGACTATCGAATTGAGCTTTTCAAGCGCGGCAAACGGAGCTACGAAAAAGTCAGCTATCCGATTCGCTGCGGTGTGTACCATGAGATTGTCACCCCCAATGCGGTACTGCATTTTGATCTCAATCACCAACTCATCCGCTTGATCGGCAAGCAGCGGGACTGGCCGCA
Source organism: Desulfobulbaceae bacterium (assembly GCA_024640625.1). Taxonomy (GTDB): domain Bacteria; phylum Desulfobacterota; class Desulfobulbia; order Desulfobulbales; family Desulfocapsaceae; genus JABDQA01. The sequence goes on along the minus strand of JAHEER010000029.1, from coordinate 35,055 downwards.
CCCGCAGGAATGGTTGAAGCGAACGATCGGCAACGACTGGATTTACTACTCCACCGGCGGCTATACCGGCGTCTTCGAGACCATCGGAGAATTCTACCTGCCCAACCTTCCCTATTCCACCAACAACCACCTGGGCGGCACCCCTCTGGAAAAGGAACCGATCCGATCCCTTATACAAGACTGGCCCCAAGAGATTGGAGCCAGCGCCGCTGCCTGCAGCGGCTACAGCGAAGAAATCGACCAGGCGATCGAGCGGATCAGGGAATTCACCCCCGCCTCCCTGGCCGAGAAAGCACAAACCCTGCACCGTATCGTCGACGGGCCGGTAAGCGTGCTGCCGCCCGATACCAGGCATGTCGATTATCAGGTAATCCCGCTCAATATATCATTGGGCTGTCTCTATAAATGCGGCTTCTGTCGAGTGAAAAACAAACGCGCCTTCAGCGAACTCTCAGTGGCCGAGATCAATGCCCAACTCGACGACCTGCATACGCTGCTGGCGGATAACCTGATCAATTTCAATTCCATTTTCCTCGGCCAGCACGACGGTTTGAACTGTAACCCCAGCCTGCTCTGCGGTGCGGTGGAACTGGCCCATCGCAAACTGGAACTCGGAGCTTCCTGGATCAGCGGCAGCAACACCTTCCTGTTTGGCTCGGTCAACTCGCTGCTGGCCGCTGAGGCAAAGCTGTTCGACAATCTGGAGGCTTTACCGGGCCGCATCTTCATCAACATCGGCCTCGAATCCGCCGATCAGGCAACCCTCGACTACCTCGGCAAACCCCTGAAGGCGGCGCAGGTGTCCGCTGCCTTCAAGCGCATCAAGTCGATCAATGAAACCTACCGCAAGGTGGAAATCAGCGCTAATTTCGTCATCGACCCGGAGTTGCCCGACAGCCATTACCAGGCCATGCTGCGGCTGATTCGAGATGAAATAGGAACAGTGAGAGACAAAGGCTGCATCTACCTGAGTCCGCTTCGCTTCGACGCTCCCTCTCGGGCCCGGCTGTTCGATTTTTATAAACTAAAGCGGCTCAGCAGACTGCCGCTTTTCATGTACACCATTCAGAGATTATGATTTACTGGCTGGTGGAACCCATAATTTCAGCGGGGAGGTCAAGCCTTGAAGCAGCCAGATAATCTGCGCGCAGAGATACTCGGTCGGCGCGACAAATTGACCGATCGGGAACGGATCGAGAAGAGCGAGCAGATCACCGTCACCCTGTTGTCCACCGATGCGGTGACCTCCAGCAACTCGATCTTCATCTATGTGAGCTTCAGAAGCGAGGTGGAAACCATCTCCCTCATCCACCGTCTGATCAGGATGGGAAAAAACGTGTCGGTGCCGCTGACCAGAGTCGCCGAGAAGCGGCTTGACATAGTGGTGATTGAGGATCCGGAACGGGATCTGGCCCCGGGATACTGCAATATACCCGAGCCCACCCAGGAAGCCGCAGCAGCCCACACCATTTCCCCCGAATCACTCGATCTCATTGTACTCCCCGGCTCGGTGTTTGATGAACGTGGAGGCCGTTTCGGCTATGGCGGTGGGTATTACGACAGACTCCTGGCAAGAATACCAACCGCAGCCAGGTACGGTCTTGCCTTTGAGCTGCAGGTGGTAAACAGACTCAATCTCCAGCCCCACGACGAAATCCTCGACGCCATAGTCACCGAAGAAAGGCTGATAACCGTTCCGCAGCGCACCACCAGGCAGCCCATATGAAAAATCAATCTTCACCAATTGACTTTTATTGTGGTGAACTGTACAGTCGTCATTCAAATCAATCCTGTCTCTCCTGATGGGAGCGCTGCGCTGTCGCCCCGTCGCTTGAGGCAGAACTTAATCCAAGCTGCGAGAACGTTATGAAAGTACTTGTGGGCCTGTCGCTTCTGGTTTTTCTTGCTGGAGTCACCTATCGGATCTACGGCTGGTTGACGCAGACTGTCCTGACCACCGACAAAGCTTCAACCGGCAGACCTTCAGCGGCTCTCAAAGGAGCCATGGAAACCGTGTTCAGCGGTGAGTTCTTTACCCTGATCAAGACCTTCTTCACCGACATCCTGTTCCAGAAACGGCTGCTCAACAAGTCGGCCCTTAGGTGGGCGGCGCACAGCCTGATCTTTTTCGGTTTTATCGCACTTCTGCTGATGCATGGTCTGGGGACGGGGGTCAGTGAGTTTTTCTTCAGAGACTATCAGTCGACCATTCAACCCTATCTTTCCCTGCGCAACCTGTTCGGATTGATGGTTCTCCTCGGTCTGGCCATTGCCATCTACCGCCGGCTCACCGATGCACCACAGCGGGTAAAAAGCTACGGCAGTGACTGGCTGGCAATTGCCATCGTCGGCGCCATCATCCTCTCGGGCATGGTGCTGGAGAGTTCCAAGATCTCCAGTTATTCGGCCTTTACCGTGATGGCCGAGGATTACGGCGGAATTACCGAGCCGGATGAGCTGCTGCCGCTGGAGACATATTGGGCAGCAGAGCATGGCTTGGTCTCCCCCAACATCGCCAAGCCCTATGACCCGGCACTCATAGAGGAGGGCAGGGAAATCGCCGGCGATACCTGCATGGAATGCCATGCCCCGGCCCAAAGCGCCTTTATCAGTTATTCCCTCGCCAAAGTGGTCGGACCCATCGTCAGCGGACTTGGTGATGAAGGGGTGGTGAACGTTCTCTTTTACCTGCACATCATCTGTTGCGTCGGCCTGCTCGCCTGGCTGCCTTTCTCCAAGATGTTCCATGTCATCGCCACGCCGATTTCTCTGCTGATCAACGGGGTCATGGGTTTCAAGGAGCCCGGCAAAGACCCGGCCAACGTAGTCAATCGCCGGATGGTCGGTCTCTCGGCCTGCACCCATTGCGGCTCGTGCAGCGAACTATGCTCTTCGCTGATGTTCTACGAATCGTTCCAGAACGATTTCATCCTGCCGTCTGAAAAAGTACAGATATTGAAGAGGGTCGCCGCCGGCCAGAAGGTCGATGAGCAGACCCTGGCCAACCTGCAGAAGGGTCTCTACATCTGCACCAGTTGCGACCGCTGCTCGGAGATCTGTCCCTCCGGCATCAACCTCAGGGAATTGTTCATCAGTTCGAGGTACCAGCTGCTCAACCAGGGTATTCCTGAAACCTCCATGTTGAGTCATTTTTCCTTTCCCCTGTCGCTGACCAGAAATTTCATCGACGACCATAAGAATGCATTGAAAAAGCTGGAAAAAATCTTCAAGGACTCTTTCAGCAAGCTCAAGGACCTGACGTCAATCACCGTCAGCGATCCGGTACAGGTGGGAACCGACAGCTACCAGAGCTGCTACGCCTGCCAGCGCTGTTCCAATATCTGTCCAGTTGTGAGGCTCTATGACGATCCGGTAGCGGAACTCGACATGCTGCCCCATCAGATCATCTTCAGTCTCGGCATCGGCAACAAGGATATTGCCATGGGCTCGCAGATGATCTGGAGCTGCTCCACCTGTTACCTGTGTCAGGAACACTGTCCGAACAAGGTGGAGCTGACCGATATTTTCTACAATCTGAAAAACGCTGCGATCACGCAGATGGAAGGAGGTCGCGCATGAAACTCGCTTTCTTTCAGGGATGCAACATACCGATCAGAATCGAGCAATACGCGGTCTCGGCCGAAACAGTTCTGAAAAAATTGGGCGTCGAGCTGGAAATTGTTGAGGAGTTCACCTGTTGCGGCTACCCGGTTCGCAATGTGGATGAGAAAGCCTACATCATCCCATCGGTCAGAAACATGGCCATCGCCGAAAAGAAAGGGCTCGACATCATGGTGATCTGCAACTGCTGTTTTGCCAGTCTGCAAAAAGCCAGGAGCGTCATGGCCAACAATCCCGAGCTGGCCGTTGAAATCAACGAGATCCTCGCCAAGGACGGTTTGAAGTTCGAGGGCACGGGTACAGTCAAACATTTTCTCACCGTGCTTCATGAAGATATCGGCCTCGAAGCGATCAAAAAGCAGCTGGTCAACATGGTCAGTGAGCTCAATCTCTCGGTCATCCACGGCTGCCACATTTTAAGGCCTCGAGAGGTCACCCTGTTCGACGACAGCTTTGTTCCCAGGATCACCGACGAACTGATCGCTCTGACCGGAGCCACCAGCCTCGACTGGCGGGGCAAGCTCGAATGCTGCGGCGCCGCTCTCGGCGGCTTGAACAGCGAACTTTCCCAGACCCTGCTCCAGGAGAAGATCGACGGAGCCCGCGATGCCGGAGCCCAGTTCGTCACTCCGGTCTGCTCTTATTGCCATCTGCAGTTCGACACCACCCAGCTGAACATGAGAGAGCAGCGGCAGGATCAGGATGTACTACCGGTGCTGCTGCTTCCTCAATTGCTCGGCCTCTGCCTCGGAATCGATGAAAAAGTGCTGGGTATCGAGCAAAACAGCACCATCGAACCTCTCCACGTCGACAATCTCAAGGCGCTGCTGGGACCGCCGGTGGAGAAAAAGAAGAAGCGTAAAAAACGCCCTCAGAAAGAAGCTGCCTAAAAGACTCCCTGCAACACCCCTAGAAGCAGACCGGCCCCAGGCAATGACGGTGTGCTTCTTTTTTTTTACCGACCAGTGCTTATACTGAGGAGCGGAATTCAACTCAGAGCATATAACAAGAAAAAAGTAAGGGATTGATATGAGTAAAGTAATCGCATTTGCCGGCAAGGGTGGGGTGGGTAAAACCACTGTCGCCTCGCTGGTGGTAAGAAGTTTATCAAAATCGGGCAAGACTCCTATTCTGGCAGTCGATGCGGACCCTAATTCCAACCTGGGCGAAACCTTGGGGTTGGAGGTTACCTCGACAATCGGCGATATCCGTGAAGATTTCATGCGCGACCCGCAGGGAGTGCCTTCCGGGATGGACAAGACGATATACCTCGAAAGCCTGGTCGAGCAGGCCCTGATCGAAAAGCCCGAATTCGATCTGCTGGTCATGGGGCGCCAGGAGGGGCAAGGCTGCTACTGCATGGTCAACAATATCCTTCACAATTTCACCGATCGTCTGACCCAGAGCTATCGCTACATGGTCGTTGACAACGAAGCAGGCATGGAACATCTGAGCCGGCGCACCAGCGGCCGTGTGGACATGCTCTTTCTGGTCACCGATTACTCGCTGCGCGGGCTCCGGGCGCTGAAAAGAATCCACGAGATGCTCGGCAGCCTCAAACTGGAAGTCGCCGATATGGGTATTGTCGTTACCAGGGCCCCAGCTGAACTCAACGCCAAGTTTCTCGAAGAAGTCGAAGAAATGGGCGTTCCCATTGTCGGCATAATTCCCGATGATCCGGCCCTGCTCGATTTTGACATGGAGAAAAAATCATTGATGGAGCTCGATGACGACTCCCCCTCGGTGGCCGCAGTCGCCGAGCTGCTGGAAGAAAAGTGCCCGGCCTAGCCTGATGTTTCTGGAAAACAGCACAATTTACATTTACAAATACGGCGCAGGTTATTTGGAACTTCTGTGGCTTTTCCAGCAGCACACGATGTAATTTTAGCTTCATCAATGAAAAAGTAAAAATTTCCACCCTGCGGGCCAGACAGAAGCCGAGTGCCGTGAGTAAAAATCCAGGAGGCGTCGATGGGACACGATGTAGCCGTTTTCGAACCCTACCCGTTTTATGTCGGACAGAAGATCCGTATCGAGAAATCACGCAGAGCTGGAGACTGGGAAATCGCCGCTGTCGGCGACAAAACCGTCACCCTGCGCTGTCCGATCTCCAACAAGACCTTCGAATGGAACAAATTCTGCTATTTGGTTACTGAAGAAGAGGACGCGGTCTGGCCCAGGAAGGACTGATAAGGCACCGTACCCCCTCCCCCAGGCTCCATTTGCCTACTTGCAGAGGGCCTCATGCAGGGCCCGCTGGGCTCCGGCAAACTCATCCCGATTGACGATAAACTGCATATTGGTCTGCCGCGTGGTCTGTGACACCGCCAGAATATTGATTTTGTCGTTGGCGAGAGCCTGTGAGGCTTTGGCCATTATGCCGGGCTGGGCAATATTGGAACCGATGGCGCAGACAATGGCCACCGGGGTGGAGCTCACCTGTTCAAAATTGTCACTGAGTTCGGCCATCAGATGAGGTGTACAGTCGCGCTCCAGGACGATCAGATCGATGGTGTTGGCGTTGGTCATTTTACTTATGTAGGAAACGTCGTGCCGGCCGAAGATCATCATGATCCTGCGGTCGAAGCCCACCTCGCCGACCATTCTGGTATCGTGCACCTCTATGCAGTTCACCCGGTTCGAGCCGGTGACGATTTCAACTTTTGACTCAGGGGCAACGAATTCGTTGGTAATCAACGTGCCCGGATGATCTGGATCGAAGGCATTCTTGACCCTGATCGGAATCGAATTGATTTCAAGCGGTTTCGAGGCCTTTGGATGAATCGCCTCCATGCCCACGTCCGCCAGTTGATCGGCCACATCATAGTTGGTGTTGCACACCGGATGGGCAGTCTCCTCACCAATCAGCAGCGGATCCCCGGAACAAAGATGGTACTCTTTGTGAATAATTGCCTCCGAGGCACCAAGCAGCACCGCCACTTTGGAGAATGTTACTTCAGAGTAGCCCCGATCGAACTCCCGCATGATGCCCTCAGTGCCCTTGGTATAACCGGTTGCAAAGCAGATGGATGAAAATGGATCAACGCTGTCGAAGCTGTCCTTGATGCGCTGATCGATGGTCAACTGCCGTCCGTCTTCCCAGCCGCTCAGATCGACAAAGGTCGACTTGTATCCACGGTTTTTCAGGATGTTGGCCGAGTTGTAGGCGCTGTGCATTTCACCCAGGGAGGCCAGCAGTTCCCGGGCCGCAAGCAGCAGTTCTCCGCGGGAGACATAGCCCGAAGCCAGGACGTTTTCCATGCTGCGCAGAATATTGATGGACAGGTCGATGCGGTCGCCGATGAAATCGTTGGCCTGTTCTACTTCAAGTCCGCAATCGGCCAGCCGCTCGTTGAGCTCAATCAACTGGTCCCTTAAGGCCAGCATCTTCCTGGGGTAATTCTCCTGGTCTTCGAACAGTTTATAGATTCCCGGCTGGCTGGTTTTCTTATGCTCGAGCAGATCGTTGGTCACCCCTGCATAGGCCGAGACCACATATACCCTGCCGAACACGTCATCTGCATTGCGCAGGATGATGTTGTCGATGATTTCGGGAAAGCGGGACATCGAAGTCCCACCGATTTTTTCAACGCGTAAATTGTGTCTTGTCATATTATTACCAGGATGAGAAACTTCGCCGAGCCCACCCCCCCATCATGGAAAATTTCAGGAGCAGCAACTCAGCGATCTATAAAGTCGAATGATCAGGATAGGAATCGTGGATTTTATTATAATTCTGATTGAGCCTTTGTCCAAACCTGCCGGAATCTATTTAAAACCACAATCAAATACAAGCTTATTCTTCCTGGGGCATCAGGTATGCGCCATCGGCCCGGGATAAAAATAACCTGACGTTCACTGGTTGAATCGATCTGCCAGTCAAGGAGTCCCGGGCAGGCTGTTAATATAGTCGCGACCGCAACTGTGGTCTGTCAACTAAGCACAGCAAAACAAAATATCGATAGGATATCGTTATTGTATTCATCTTTAAATTGGTTTCTCCCAGGAGCGTCAGGTTACGCTTGCGGGGTACGGTTAAATCGAGTAGTACTGGTATTACGAATTATTAATTAGTAATACTGGGCCCTGGCTCTGCCGAACAGTTCAGCTTTTTCAACTGGCTCATACTAGTTCCATGCATATATCAGAAGGTATACTTTCAGCACCGGTCCTTTTTGGCGGGGCGTCCCTCGCCGTTGCTGGCACCTTGATCGGCTTGAAAAAGCTGGACCTGGACCGGATCATGGAAGTTTCGATGCTCACCGCCACCTTTTTCGTTGCCTCTCTGATTCACGTGCCGCTCGGTCCCGCCTCTATCCACTTGGTATTAAACGGATTACTCGGCATCATGATTGGCTGGGCTTGTTTTCCTGCCATCGTGGTAGGGTTGCTCATGCAGGCCGTATTCTTCCAGTACGGCGGTCTGCTGGTGCTTGGGGTCAACGCAGTAAATATTGCTTTTCCGGCAGTACTCTGTTTTTACCTGGTCCGGCCGCTTCTGGCTGCCGCCAAGACCCGGCCGCTGGCCGGCTTTATTGCCGGCAGCGGTTCGATATTGCTTTCCTCGATAAGTATGGCGCTTTCCCTTGCCTTCACCGACATCGGCTTCCTGGCCACCGCAAAAATCACCGTTCTCGCCAATATCCCGATCATGGTGATCGAAGGTTTCATTACCATGTTCGTCGTCTCTTTTATCGGCCGAGTACACCCTGAACTACTCTGGGGAGCCGCGAAATGAACAGAATGAGAGGACTGCTGGTGCTGATTTTCATCCTGCTATGTTCATGTCCGGCATTGGCCCATCGGGTTCAGGTGTTTGCCTTTGTGGAAAATGGGTTCATCAAAGGTGAGGCTACGCTGTCCGGGGGAAAAAAAGTAATAAACGGCACCATAAAAGTCATCTCCAAAGACGACCAGAAGCTTCTATTGACGACCACCACCGGCGACAGCGGCTTGTTTACCATTGATCCGCACGCGCTTGGGCTGGAGAAGCCTGTCGATTTGCTCATCGTCCTCGATGCGGGTCCGGGGCATCGCGGTGAGTGGCAGGTGAGCGGCATTGACTATGTCCTCACGGATCATCAATCCGAATCCCAATCCGCCCCCTCACCGGTGGCCGCCACCACACCAGCACCGCTGCCGTCATCGCCGCCGCTGAAAAACGTGGTGAGCGGGATTATCTCAATACTGGGGCTCGGCGCACTGATCGCCTGGTCCAGATCACGAAAAAGAGGTAAGAAATGAAATTGAAAGGATTGGTCCTCCCGATGTGTGCTGCTGCCATGCTCATCTGTGTCGCCAATGCCGATAGGGTTTACGGCCACTTCGGCATGGTAATCCCGTCAACTCCAGTGGTAAGCGAACAGAATCGGCCGGTGGAGATCGCCTTGTCGTTCTCCCATCCGTTCGAAACCATCGGTATGGATCTGGCTAAGCCTAAAAGTTTTTTCTTAACCAGAGACGGTGACCACACAGATCTACTGGGCGATCTTCAGCCCGCCAGCGTAATGGGATCGAATGGGTTCAATTATCGTTTTACTCCCTCCCGGCCCGGCGTCTACCACTTCGTCATGGAACCCCAGCCCTACTGGGAGCCCCTCGAGGACAGGTTCATTATCCATTACACCAAGACCGTTATCTCCGTCTTCGGTTCCGAGGACGGCTGGCAGCAGCCACTGGGCCTGCCCGCAGAGATACGACCGCTGCTCAGGCCTTTTGGCAATTATCAAGGCAATAGTTTCACCGGTCAGGTTCTGGTCGACGGACAGCCTGCAGCCCATGCGGAAGTGGAAGTGGAATATTATGACAAGGAGCAGCGTTACCAGGCCCCGACCGGTCCCCACATCACCCAGGTGGTAGTCGCCAACGACAAGGGTATCTTCACCTTCACCTGTCCATTGAGCGGCTGGTGGGGGTTTGCTTCTCTGAGCCTGGCAGACTACACCATCAAAGGTCCCCAGGGAGGCGACAAAGAAGTTGAGATTGGTGCGGTGTTATGGATTTACATGGATGAATACCAGCGTCGATGAAGTTTGAAACCTTCAGCACAGCCGACTCGTTTCTCCAGCGACTCGACCCCAGGGTGAAGCTGCTGTCAAGCCTGGCCCTGATTGTCGTTATTGCCCTCTGCACCACGTTTGCCGCCGCCTGTGGTGGCCTGAGCGTCGCTTTGCTGCTGGTACTGGCGGCAAAACTCGAACTCAAGCTGGTGATTCGACGCCTTCTGCTGGTCAACGGCTTCGTCCTTTTTCTCTGGCTCACCCTGCCACTCACCTACCCGGGTACTGCGGCGTTCACTTTGGGTCCGCTGGATTTCAGCCGGGAAGGAATTATGCTTGCCGCCCTTATCAGCATCAAAACCAATGGCACCGTGCTGGTGTTGATATCTTTGCTTGCCACCTCATCAGTGGCTGCTCTGGGGCAGGCGCTGGTAAAATTGAAGGTGCCGGCCAAACTCTGCCTGCTGCTGCTGTTTTCCTATCGCTATATCTTCGTTATCCACCAGGAATATCTGCGGCTGGTACGTGCCGCCCGACTCCGCTGTTTCAAGGCGGGCACGAATCTGCACACCTACAGAACCACCGGCTACCTGTTCGGCATGACCCTCGTGAAAAGCCACCACCGGGCTCACCGGGTAAGGCAGGCGATGGTGCTGCGCGGTTTCCAGGGGCAGTTCCACTCCCTTTATGACTCTTCTGTGGGTAAAACCGAAATCGGCTTTGCTCTCTTGATGCTGACCGCCGTCGCCGCCCTGATTGGTCTGGAACTACTCAGCAGGATTTCCTCATGATGGCACCGCCGCTGATCGAACTCGTAGATCTTACGTTTTCCTATCCCGAGGTCCAGCCCCCGATACTCGACCGGATAAACCTCACCCTGCAGCAGCAGCAGCAATTGGGTTTAATTGGCCCAAACGGTTGTGGAAAAACTACCCTTTTTCACTGCATGATGGGACTTCTCAAGCCCCAGTCCGGCTCAATCCGATTCAAGGGCAAAGAGATTGTGAAGGCAGGGGACTTCTTCACCCTGCGCAAGGAAATTGGCCTGCTCTTCCAGGATGCCGACGATCAACTTTTCTCTCCCACAGTGATTGAGGACGTGGCCTTTGGACCACTCAATCTCGGTGCCAGTCCAAAAGCAGCAATTGAGGCCTCCCACCAGACCCTGACTGAACTGGGGCTGGATCATCTCGAGCAGCGGGTAACCCATCATCTCTCGGGAGGTGAAAAGAAGCTGGTATCGCTGGCCACCATCCTGGCTATGAAGCCCCGCGGGCTTTTTCTGGACGAGCCCACCAACAACCTCGATCCCGAAACCAGGGACCGTTTGATAGATATTATTGCCGGGCTCGGACTTGGCCACATCATCATTTCCCACGATTATGATTTTCTGGCGGCAACCTGCGTCGATCTGGCCGGCATGAATGCAGGCCGCATTGTGGCCGCTGACCACTCAGCCCTGCATACCCACCATCACTTGCATCCCCACGGCAGCCATCCGCATGAGCACGGCGACCACTAGCCTGGGATTCTTGAAAAACAGCATTTCGCCCTGCAGGCAGGTGCGGGCGGCAACTCTGCCCGTACTGAACAGCTGGCTTAGACTAACAGAATCGAACTGCCGGTGGTCTTTCTGGCCTCCAACTGACGATGGGCTTCAGCCGCCTCGGCAAGTTTAAATCGGCTGCCGATATTCACCACAACGGCTTTCCGGGCGACCACTTCAAACAGCTCCTCGGCGTGAACGAGCAAATCCTCGCGTCTAGCAGTGTAGTGCATCAAACTCGGTCTGGTAAGAAAGAGAGAGCCATGGGAAGCCAGACCCCCCAGGTCAACAGGTTCGACCGGTCCGGAAGACTGCCCGAAGGAGACCATCATCCCCATTGGGCGCAGGCATTTGAGCGACTCGGCGAAGGTTGCCTGGCCAACGGAATCGTACACCACATCGACGCCTTTGCCGCCGGTTAGCTCCTCAACTGCAGAGACGAAATTCTCCTCGCCGTAGAGAACCGTGTGAGTACAGCCATGCTGCCGGGCAAGTACAGCTTTTTCGGAAGAGCCGACCGTGCCGATCACGGTGGCGCCCAGATGCGCCGCCCACTGGCACATGATCAACCCGACACCGCCCGCCGCCGCATGGAGCAGAATCGTACTGTTCGGCCCCACACGGTAACAGCTCTTCAGCAGGTAGCGTGCGGTCATTCCCTGCAACATCACCGCCGCTGCTTCTTCGAGGGAGATCTCATCGGGAACTCTGACCAGCCGATCGGCAGGAATACACCTGCTTTCAGCATAGGCTCCCACCGGCAGCCCGGCATAGGCGACCCGGTCCCCGGGAGCAAGACCTTCGACCCCGTCTCCCAGCTCGGTTACCACTCCCGCCCCTTCCATACCGATTACGGCAGGCAGTTGAGGTAGAGGGTAGAGCCCTGTACGATGGTAAACATCAATGAAATTCAAGCCGACCGCATGCTGGTCGATTCTTACTTCACCTGTCTTGGGACGGCCTGGGTCATACTCACTCCAGGCCAGCACTTCGGGGCCGCCGGTTGATTTCATAAGGATAGCTTTGGACATGATTTCACCTCTTGATGTGTTTGGAGAAAATCCTCATCTAACGGAAAGGGCTGGAATTCTACTATATTCATCAACGCCAGTTTTTCATCAGCAGGCAGCGGCTGTCAGCGGCCTCTGTAAAATCACCATCCTTCTTTCTCGACCAATCATTGTTATGTTGCACTACAGCAGCCTTTCAGGTAGCTTTGCGACAAAATATTCTTCTGAGGACACGGCAATGAAAAACAGAGCGTATTTGGACAACCTGGACAACCTGATGGAAACCCTTACCAAAGGAGCGTTTCTTACCGTTAAAGCGGGCGACTCTATAAATACCATGACCATTGGCTGGGCAACCATAGGTTTTGTCTGGAAAAAGGAGGTGTTCATGGTTGCTGTCAGGAATTCGCGGCATACCTTCGAACTTATTGAAAAGAGCGATGACTTCACCGTTACCATTCCGACCGATGCGGGCAGCAAGGAGGCGCTGATTTTCTGCGGCACCAAATCGGGACGTGATTATGATAAGTTTCTGGAAAGCGGTCTGCAGACGCGCAAGGCGGTAAAGGTGGCGTCGCCGGTCATCGATGTTCCCGGCGTACATTACGAATGTAAAATCGTCTACAGATCGGCTATGGACAACACCAATCTTGACGATGAACTGGAAAATCTCTATCCGGCCAAAGATTATCACACCCTCTATTTCGGTGAAATTCTGGCCTGTTACCAGACAGATTGACCGGTTTCCCGGATTTCTTTGTATAAATAGTCCTCACCCAGGGATAGATACCATGGAGCAGATCTCCTTTTTGCTCGCAGCCCTGCTCATCTCTTCCAGTGCGGCCGCGGCAAGCCTGAAGATCGGGTTGTTACAGATCGAGGACTCCGCGCCGTTCTATGTGGCCGAACAAGAAGGTTTTTTTAAGGACGAAAATGTTCGGGTCGAGCCCGTACCCCTTCCCAGCGCCCTGACCGCCGGGGCCATCTCCGACCCGATCGGTGCCCTGCCGCTTTATGAGCGGTCGCTGAACCAGCGTAATTTTTCTATTTTCCGGTTATTTCAAGCCATTACTTGAAATTCATCACCAAGCTGAGATATAAGAGATAGGGGCGTGTTAACAATTTCGTAGTTGAAAGAACTATTTATCACGATCAACGTCTAATACGGGAAAGGCAATTATGGACAGTATGGGCTTATGGCTGGTAATCGGTGCGGCAGTGGCAATTGCGGGTATGTGCGTTATCCTGCTGCAAAAAAAGGCAGGCGAAGCGAAGACCTATCTCGATGAACTCCACACCCTCAGAAACCAGCTTGAGCAGCATAATCAAAAAGTAGCAGAGTTGCAGAAAGAGGCACACAACAAGCGGGACCTGCAGACAGAAATGGATGGCCTTGCGGCGACCCTGCAATCGGTGAGAGAGCAAAACAACCAATTACAAACGGAGCTGAGCGAATCCAGAGATAAACTGCGCCAGGCCGAAGAAGAACACAGCGCCCAGACGGCAAAATTGGCTGAAATGGGTAAGCAACTCGAAGAACAGAGCGGTTTCGGCGATGATATTGAAAAACTTGGTGCGGAAATCGCCGCGCTGAAAAAAGAACTTGAAGAGAAGACCAGGGAGCTGGCGGCGGTTGAAAAGCACTTCGAGGAACAGATGGATGAGGTCGTCCAATCTTCGATTCAGAAGATCACCCACGCCGAGCAGGCCAAGGAAGAGGCTATCCAGGCAGCTCAGGACAATTTCGAGGCTGCCGCAGAAGCCAATGCCAGGCTGAAGGAGAAAGACGAACTGATCAGGCAGCTACAGGGCTAGATCCGGGATCTTTGCTCGCCACTCCCGGGGTGAGCTAATCCCTTGCTTGCCGCAGGTGCCGCTGTTCCCGAGAACCTTAAAAGTTCAAATGATGTCAAGTACCTTTTCTGTTTCACCACCTTGACTTTGACGGCTTGGTAAATAAGGCTTGCTCTCACTTCGTCTCAACAGGGAGAACATGGTTATGAACGCAGAAGAACGCAGAGAATCTTTCAGGCTGGTCGATGTCTCCAAGGCCACCTGCACCCTTATAGATGACAACATCCGCATAGAGGGAACCCTAAAAAATCTGAGTCGATCCGGGTTCCTCATCGAAACAGACCGGCTCCCGGAAGTCTCCAAGAGCTACGCCATCGAAATCGTTCTCCAGGGGACGCACAGCCGGCTGCTGGTCGACAACCTGTCCGGGACTGTCACCAGGGCAGACGGGGAAGGGGCCGCCATCGAATTCTCCAGATCTTTTGAGTGGCTTGTGCTGGCACCCATTTTCTTCTAGAAGAAGAGCCGATCCCGGTAGCTTTCCACCTACCCTTTTTTTACAAGAAGTCGAACACTTTTGGGTTTGTCCGACGGAGACCAGCCGCGCAGCCCCCAGAACACCGCCATAAGTCCCAAAAAAGTGAACCCGGCAGAGGCTGCCGCTACGCCCGCAATACCTCCTGCGGACCAGAGAACACCTGCGATCAGCACGCCGGCCATCCTGCCTACACCAGCGGTGGCATAATAGCCCGCCATCATCGTCGCCCGGGCCTGCGGAATCACTTCCGTACACAGGGGAAAGCTGGTGACGATGGTGAACTCGAACGACAAGAATACCAGGAACAGCCCCATCATCGCCAGGCTCAGGCTTTGGCCGATGAGAGGCAAGAGCAGATAGGCGGAGATTGATAACAGCGGACCCAGTATGATCGCTTTTTTCAGGCCAAGCCGGTCAGCAAAGAGAGCAGTCATGGATTCTCCAAGGAGCTCGGCCGTACCGATGGCCACGGTGGAAAACCCCAGGGCGACAATCGAGACATTGAAATCCTGTTCAAACCAGGCCCCATACACGACGAACAGGCAGTCATTGGCAAGCGATATTAAAAACCCAAAGGCCAGCATACCTCTAGCCGGTCTGGATTTCAGCAGAGGCTTCAGGGCAGCCAGAAAGTTTGTTTTTTGTCGCTGCGTGTCAGTACGAACTGTGTCGGCAGGGACTATCACTCCCATGAGCAGCCAACTCAGGCCTCCCAGAAGGGCCAGCAGATAGAAGGAATTTCTCAGCCCGACATGGTCGATAACCAGAGCCAGAGCCGGAATGCCGATTAGCGTACTGCCCGCCCAGGCGGTCTCGGCAATGCCGATGACCCGTCCTCTGCGCTCGTAACTGACGTTATTGCCCACGAAGGCCTGGATCGCCGGATCAAATAGAGTTTTGCCAAAACTGGCCACGACCAGGCCAACAAACACCGGCCAGTAGAGCGGAACCAAACCACAGATAAGCATACCAAGCGCCAGCATGGCCAGTCCGGCCCGCATCATCATCCGATACCCATACCGGTCTGCAAGGGGACCGGAAAAAATACCGAGCAGGGAGCTAAATTGACCTGCGGCAATGATCGAGGTGACTGCCGCAAGCGGCACATCGAGCCCCCTGCTCAAAGCCGGAGCGAAGGGATAGACGAATCGCCGACCGGTGTTCAAGAGCAACCTGAAAATGGTGATAATTATTATCTGCCGCAGAAAGGTTCGATTCATGCCAAAGAAGATACCAGGTTTATTGTTTTCATAAAAACCGGCTCGAAAAGATAACGGAGGGGGATTTATTTGTTTTGATCGGAAATGATGAGAAGATTTGTACAAATATCTTCAATTAACACCGTGAACCCGGCATTCCTGACCGCTTGAGATGGAAAGTGCAATGTGCTGTTTTAATGTGTGCTTGCCATTGACGAGCCAATATCTGACCTCATCTGAATCCCCTGGGGTAACCGTCAGTATCGATCCGGGGAAATAGTACCCATAATAAGGTCCCTCTTTCGTATAACCATCCACAATTATCGGGTAGGTATCAGAGGTCACCTCACAGACGATGGCAGGGTCCGTGGGATAATGCTGTTCCATCTCGTTCAACAGAAAAGGAATCCGTTCAGCAAAAAAGGTTCGCAAGATGCCAATGTACTCATCTCCTCCGGGGTAATCGACGGCGGTCAATATCTGCTGGTAATAGTCCAGCAATTGAGCGATGAATTCTCGGGTTACCCGATGGTTTATAGTTGAGGTAAACAGGTGTTTGATTTTCTCTCTGAATTCTGGATCTTCATTTAATAATCGCTTGAATAAGTTGACTCGCAGGCAATGATGTGGTTTGCGCCCTTGGTCATCTTTGAGAAAACCTGCAAATGAGGGGGACTGCTCCCAGCGCTCTCCTGATTTATTTTCTGTTTTTGTAATCTCCACCGGGACATCGACATAGCTATGATCAAAATCCCAGCCGTACCAGAAATACCTGCTGTCGCTACTTGAACCTTTGAGAAGAACTCCCTGACAAAAATCTCCTGTGGCGTTTATGATATATGAGAAAATTAACTGCACAAGATTTTCAAGATCAAAAAGCTGTGAACCATAGGATTCGTCAATTATCTCTGGTTGTTTGATTGTCTCAATAAAATCCGAAAAGAAATGCCAATCCGCATCATGCTGTGTCCCCCTGATCCGGAAATACTGATAATCTTCTTCTGGCAGCATGATTTTAACCTGTTTTTCGCCAAGATGGGGCACCATATAGTAAAGACCAAGATCTTCACCATTGAGATAGAGCAGACACATCTCGGTCGCAGGTGCCAAACCACCAGCTTTCCTGGTTACAGCATATGAAATCGGACTGTTTAAAGGCCATTCTTTCCATTCAGACTGTTTAACAGCCAGCCGTTTGATTATCTTAACGGAGCCATTAAGAATCTTATCCGATTCAATTTGTGAGGTGCCATATTCTTCACGGAAATAGAGACGCAAATTAATCAGACCTTGTTCACGTCCGGGATCTCCCCCCTGAAGGCGTACACCGCTGAAAGTTGAAAACACAGGTTGACCATCTTTGAAGAAGCGAGCATAGCCAAGTCGCTCCCATTCTCGTCCATGGCCGTCATAGTTTGTCAGGATGCCATACTTCTCGGAGTAAAGATCGTCGTTGTCTATATCAATCGCAAGAAGCGGAATTTTTGCAATGCTGATTGCGGCCAGAGTTTCATCGGTCATGATCAGTTGATTGAGGAGCGGGTGGTCCCTGCTGGCAATTGCATCAATTGGCGTGCTGCCTTGTTTTTTGTGATACTTGCTAATGCCGACCGATGTTTGTTTCTGAAATGATAAGTTAGCCGTCAGGTGAGAAGTTTCCTGCAATGGACCAATTGCAGCACCTGATTTGGTATAGGTAACAATATTTGACTCACTGCTCTGAAAGAAACTGGCATAGCCTATCTGATCATTAAATACCAGTGGATGATGGTCATTTTTTATAAAACCTACGCCATAAATGTATATGGGGTATTCTTTATTGTGGAATGTAAACCTCAGTTCGGGATCAATGCTGTCAATATCAATGAAGAATGAGTAACCAACTTTTTTTGCTGTTATTTGCGATGAAACTTGCTCAACCCAAGAACCGTTCTTCATAACCTCTATCTTAAATCTGACGGCAGGCTCTTGCGACTTCATTTCAATATAACCGAATATCCCGCTATCCTTATATCTTTCGAATCTCTCGAGTAAAAGCCATTTGTCTTTCTCCCGAGAGGCACGCCGGAGGAACTCAACTGGATTGGTGGTAAGACTGCTAGGCATCTGTTTGTTCTCAACTGGAGAAATACTGCCTAATTTTCGTAGAATTTTACCGGTTTCCCCAAAGGCAAGCAGGGGGGAAGGAACTGTTTTTTTCTGGAATATTTGCCTTGGTGTATCCCAGAAATAGGCAAGAATGGAGAAGAGCACACAGAGAAAAATGGTCCCGAGAAATATAAAAAGTGATTTTTTCTCCGGCTTCATTAATTACAAACCAGCCGTTCTGTTGACCATGAGATTGAATTTGAAATCCGGATACGCGGTACTGATTTTTTCAGTTAAAGAACTGATATCACTATTTTTTGTTTTGTGAAAAACAAAAGTTATGCAGATATCCTCTTCGCTGGTTATGCTATGCAGAGATCCTTTGGGCAACCATTGCTCACACTCCCGTTGAATCTCGTTAATTGTTTTACTGGAGTCTCCTTTTTTGGGGCCGCGTACTACCAACATTCCACCATTGAGATTACCCTTGGTGAGAGGAGTGATCCCCTCCATAACAATGAGGGCAACAATGGCAAAAGCAGCAAGAATAACAGTGAAGATAATGTTGAAAGTGGCACAGGAAAGCGACGAAGCGATGACCAGCATAATGAAGCCAATTTCTTCCGGTTCCTTGATTGGGGTTCTAAAACGGACAATAGACAATGCACCAAGCAAGCCGAGGGACAATGGTAGGGAAAACTGGATGGTAATAAATATGACGGTTATGGCAATTGATAGCAGAGGAAATGCTCTGTGCACCTGACTTCCAGTTGCTCGCCTTGAAAAGAAATAGGTGTACAGCGAGGAAATGGCAAATGCTGACACCAGAGAGGCAGATATGACAAAGATAAAGGCGCCAATGCCGATATCTTCCATGCGCTGATTTCCCATACCGGTAATTACCGTATACAATTCATCCATGACAGCCCTCGATAACTAAGTTTCAAGTGAGGAGATGCAGCGTTCATACTTGGAAAAGCGGTCTTTGGTAACTATGTTACTGGTGAGATAGGCCAGCATACTTGGCGGCTCATGATTTTTGCCCTTAATTTCAAATACACCAACGTCCAAGGCCAGGTTTGGAGGTGGTGGCAGAAACTGGGAGTTGGTTCTCTCAACCTTAATATTGCAGTCAAGACTTATCCGTACTCCGGTGCTCGGATCAATAAATCTTTTTCGAGAGTAGGAAATCTGTATGAACGGTTGCAGAACAGAATAAACCCCGGTCTGTTCACTAAATTGCCGATACCAGTTTCCATGAAAGGCTGAGTTTAAACTATTGTTCTTCAGTTCATTAAATACCGTGCTGGAGGCCCACCGCCTCTTGAGCCTTTTCGAGCCTACCTTCATTTTCTTCTCTAGAAAAACAGGTAGTTGATCAGCATCACCATAGGGTCGACCTTCTTTGGTCTCATACCATCTCACACGAAATTTGGTCTTGAAAAAATCACTGTTAATTTTTTCTTGGTAGGATCTTGCATCAGCAGCTTCAAGATATATGGACTGCACTCGTGACTCTGGATATTTTTCATCTTTCATACAGGTAATTGCCAACCAACCTTCAAGAGAGTGCGCAAGAATATGAGGAAACGTATACTTCAGTTCAAACTCTCCCTTTTTCTCAAGCACTTTGGTCAACCTACTGCTATCCACCTAAATCACCCGCTGCTTTTGCCTATAATTATCTTAGATAATCAATTATTTGAGACCAATTGAGATTGGCGAAAGTAGTTCTAGTTTTGGCACTATCCTTACTTTTTTCAAGATAGCTGCGAAGCTAAATGGATCCCTTTTGAACTCTACTGTTCTGACTGGTGTTATTGTCAAAGGAACAAATATTCAGCCCCATACACATTGTCCCACGATTATCCTACTTTTATCGGCCATTGATCCGGCAGTCATTTAAGCTGTCTTGAGAACTCGATTTACGCTGCCCCGCAATCGGGCCATATACGATAAGGCGAGATATCATGAAACGATCTGACAACTTTTACTGAACCGCTATTCGGATGGCAACAGTTTATTGGCCCAACGTCATTGTTTCAAGGGACGCAGATTGCTCACGCCGGGATCATGTTATTTCCGAAGAAAATTGAAACTGCTGAATTTCGGTTGCAGACAACAAGAAAGTCATGGTTGAATTGCGACCGGCTTTGAAAATTGCTCCTTGGTTGCCTTGGTCTGATGTGATGTATGAATATTTTGGGAAGATTACAGTTGATATGGACTTAGATAAGATCGTTATTCTTAAGAAAGACTATTTGCTTGAACGGATAGAAGGAGAAATCACTGTCTATCATCCTACCCTAACCACCGCCGTTTATCTCAACGAGAGCGGCGCACTTATCTGGGAATTGTGTGATGGGAAGCGCACAATTTCTGATATTATTGGGTTGCTCAGCGAACAATACCCTGAGAGCCGTGCCCAGATAGAAACCGACGTAGAAACATTGATCGCTCAACTGATCGAGAACGGTATAGGAGAGCTGAAGTAAGCCGTTTCTGAGTCACTGCCGAGCCAACCCATGAATTTATTTACCGTCGCATTTGCGGGATCGACCATGACACTTAACTGCGAGACTGCAGGTGCGAGGGAACTTCTGACACTGCTGTTTGTGGATGTTACTCACCAGACTGGTGAAGACAAACATACCCACCTGCTTTCCCTGCTTTATCATAAAGGGCAGAATGAGTATCAACTCCGTGATGGTGACTCACTGCTTTTTCGCGGCCACCTTGGTGTCCAATTCGCTGCCTATACATACGATACGGTGATTTACCATCTCTTGAACAGGTCCGGGGAAGGTATCGCGCTGCATGCAGGCGGGGTTATCTGCAACGATCGGGTCATTATCCTTCCCGACTGCCGCCGAGACGCAAAGACCGAATTTGAGCCTATCAGTAGGCCCGACTCGGTACTCAGCTGATGGGCTGCCATGTCAACGCCCGGAATCTTGTCGATCACGGCTTCCAGCGGGTCCTTGATAGTGCCCGTTCAACGCCGGCCTATCGTCTCAGGTACAGCAATGTTCAGGAGGCTGAGCGCCTTCTCAATGAAGTTTTACAGAATAGAACCAGCTGAATGATTCGCCGAATTATAGGACTCTGCAGCCGTGATCTTGGTCATACGGCAATGTATGAGATGCTTGATTTGGTACTCTCGAACTTTCAATCCAGACAGTTACCATGGGAATCCCTGGTTTATGAGGCCGAAGCTCACGGAGTCGCACCTCTTCTCTATAAACACCTGGAGCACCTTGGCTTCACACTGCCTGACGGCCACCATCGAATTCTGCGTTCGCTCTGCCAGCGCTGCCGACTTTCCAATCAGATCAGAAACTCGGCCATCGCTGAAATCATAAGTTGGTACCAACAGGAGAAGGTTGATCATCTGCTGGTCAAGGGAATAGCTCTGGCCAATTTTGTCTATACCGACCCGGATTTAAGACCTATGCGCGATATCGACCTGCTGGTGCGCAGAAATGATCTTGAAAAAGCTGAGAAAATACTCCTCGAACTCGGCTATCGTCAAAAGGAAAATCATGAGATCCCTGAAGAATATTACCATCTACCGCCGCTTGTAAAAACCATAGAAGGGTTGCCGGTCACTATCGAACTGCACCACAACCTTCTGCCGTTAGAGCCGTCCTACCCCCGCTGGCAACTGGAAAAATCCTTCGACTCGGTTCAACCGATTACAATAAAGGGACTTGAAACAGCTACGCTCAATCTCGAAGATAACCTTTACTATCTCTATCTTCATGGCTTCCGTTCTCCACTCACCTACGAAGAGTTCAGATTTATCCACGTAGCCGATATAGTCAGCCTGACAGAAAAATTTTACCAGCAGATCGATTGGCACCGAGTGCATCTGCAATGCAGAAAAATGCCTGCCATACTCTCCCTCTTTCACTTCATAACCCCGTGGCAAGAAAAGCTTATCAGCGGTCTGAAACTCGATCTGGATAAAGCACCGAGCAGACCAGGCATTGGCTATCGCGGCTGGCCTTTGCACAAATTAAAGAATGGCTCTCTCAAGGAGCTTTTGCTGCTGATATACGAAACGCTCTATCCGTCCCAGTGGTGGACCCAGATTTATTATGGGCACATTCGCGGCATGGATTATCTCAAAGTTCGTTTTTTCCTGCACCCCCGGGCAATCTGGCGTTGGATAAAAGCCCATATTCGCCATCGTTTTAAGCAGTCCAACAGTACCCAGCACCGTTTAAAGAAATAACATTTTTTTGTAGATTGTTGCGACCTGGCCTCAGATCGACTGTCATCGCCTTTCTGTCGCTGCAAAGATAGCTGGACTTGAGTTCCTTGTATGTTATATTGACGCAATTTTATTTTCAGACCGGTGACTTATAGTCTGGTCTGTTGAAACCTTAGATAATGGAGATTGCCAGTGAAAAGATTCAGGTTTTTAGCTGTGTTGCTTCTTGCATGTTTGTTGACAATTTCTTGCAGTGACGATAACGGCGGCTCTTCCGGAGGCAGTGGGGTGGCAGATACCGATCCTAACCTCAAGACGGCTCCTCAACAAGAAGCTGCCCAAGAAACCGAACAGGCTGCGACTGCTGAAGCCACTTCTACCGCAGCTACAGGCAGCAACAACTTCTGCCTTATTTTTAAACAGACCGTTCAACCCTGTGCCAGTTGCGGCATCTGGTTTGACTCCGCCGAGCTCCAAGTTCAAAGCCCGAGCAGCAACAAGCCCTACAAGAAATATCAGCGAGGGAATCTACTTATCAAACAGTCCTCAGGTAAGGTTGGCCGATTTCAGGCCGACCTGAGCCCGATACCGCGAGGTGGCATCTCCCGTGCAACGCTTTACATGAAACTGAACACACACGAGGGTATCGCCAACTCCGACAACTCCAGTGTCATTACCGTCTATGACTGTTCAAGCGGCAGTCAGGGAGCGGTGGTCAGGACCATCACCGCCGCCCAGGATATTAAGGGCAAAGGCTATTCAAAAGCCAACCCCAATGTACCCATTGATTTCACCGCCTATGCAAAGCAGGTGCGCGGTCAATAAAAGAGGGGACCAGACTGTTTGGTTCTTGTCTTGCAGAAACTTTTAAAATGCCCCGATGGGTTCCACGAGAGTGATAACTATCGGGGTATTTTTGTATCTGCCTTCCCGGTGATCATTATTGATTTTATAACCTGCTTAAATGAAATTCTATCAAATACAATTCTATCTGCCAGTGCCTGCCTGAGTAGTCTTATACATTCCTGCGCGTTGCTTCGCTCTGTCCATTAAATATGAGGACGATATTTCTCAACTGGCTGGATTGAGTGATGCGGAACTTATTACAGAGGTCGATGGCTCAGGTGCATATCGAAAACCCTGCGGACAAGATCGCGCTGCAGTCGATCGAGAAAAAAATTCCGGATATGCCCCGTCCTAATAGCGATCAATTTGAGTGATGGCACGATAAAAACAAAATTGCCTCCAGAACCATACATCCTGTAAAGATCCTCAGGGAATTCCTCATGCAAATAACCATCCACGTTGGATCTGAGATTCGGGTAATAAGGAGTTGAGACGTAAGACTGCACCCATCCTTTTGGTAGGATTTGCTCATTTTTCCAGCTGCCGTCATGCAACATCAGATATCCAAATCTAGCCAGATCTCTGGTGGTCATTTTCAGGCCGCCCCCGGTAAACCAATTTATATTGGGAGGTGATGGCGGATTATGAAATTCAATTCCTGAAAAACCAATTTTTTTCAGCAGTCGATTCCAGAGAAAATCTTCGGCGGGCATTTCATAGAGCTGACTGAATATCAGGCTTAAATGAGCAAAACCTAGACTCGAATAGAGGCCTAACTGCTCGCCCCATTGTTCAGGCTCAGCGTATTCTTCAGGTTGGCCTGGCGAATACGCGAGGTCACGGGTCTGAGGATATTGAGGATGGTGACCAACAACCCACGCGACATAATCAGCCTGCTGATCACGGCCTTCTCGGTTGACCGTGCCCTCTGCGGCAAAACCTGCCGTATGCCTGAATACTTGCTCAAAAGTAATGTCTTTTTTTCTTGGATCGGAAAGAGGAAAACCTTCTGCGAGCCAGCGTCTATCGTACAGCTTGGAGGAACGGTCGAGGACTACCGGAAGTTTACCCTCAACCCCATCTTTGACGGCAATACCGAAAGCGGCAAGGGCAAACGATTTACCGACCGAAGCCACATAATTTTTAGTGTCTACTGATATCTTTTCCTTTTTGGAGTACCACTCCCCGACTACCCACCCATCCTTGATAACAATTGCACTGGTCGACCCCTCTACTTGGAGATTGTAGGCCAGAAAATTGGACACGCCTTTAGGGTTCAAGTCGAGACTGATCAGGAAATCTGCATCAGTATTCTTACGCCATCCCCCCTCGCTGTCCGGTTCCGGGAAATAGGTATCGGAGCAGGACGTCAAGATAAGCATAGTCATAAAAGCCAGGAGAAGAGCTGTTCTGACCGACATATCCTGTGCTGCTCCAATCTTAAGATTTGTATTTAGCCCTCTACAGATACCCTTCTTCCCGGTACCAGGCTGCTGTCCGGCGCAGCCCCTCATCGATGCCTATGTGCGGGGCATAGCCCAGATCGCGTTTGGCCTTGTCGATAGAAAAGGCACGGTTCTGGCGATACCAGTCCACCCGGCGCGGAAATATCGGCGGGGTGATTTTGAAGGGTTTACAGACTTTTTCGCAGATATGGCCGACGATGATCACCGGCATCACCGGATAATGCGGAATCTTGACTTCCACCCCGAGTGCAGCCGCGGTTTTCTGAACGAGAGTCTTGATCTCGATGTACTCTTCGTCGGCGATCAGATACGCTTCGCCGACTCCCTTGCCGGGTTCCTGGGCCAGCACGTGAGCATCGACGAGATGGTCAATATAGAGCGGGTGATAGAGCGTTTTTCCGTCGCCGAACATCGGGAACATTCCCTTGTTCACCCGTTTGAAAATCATAAAAAACCGTTCGGGATCTCCCGGTCCATAAATCGCTGCCGGCCGCAGGATGGTGGTTTCCATCCCCCTCTCCCGATACTCCTTGACGATCGGCTCGGCCTCGTATTTGGTCTGCTGATAGTAGTCGGCCGCGTTTATCGGGCTGTCTTCATTGCCTGGAGGATTATCGACGTTGCCGTGCACTCCGCAGGTGGAGCAGTAGACGAACTTCTTTACCTTTTCACGATGGGCGGCCTCAAGCACGTTCCTGGTGCCCTGGACATTGACGTCCCAGTAATAGCTGTTGGGTACGTTGAGCTGTCGGAAGGCCGCCGCCAGGTGATGTACAATCTCAACTCCTCCCATGCAGCGGTCGACCACCTCTTTATCGGTAACGGTGCCGATCACCACTTCAGCTCCCCAGTCGCGCAGCTCCTGGGTTTTCAGCCCCTCCTGGAAGTCCAGGGCCACCACCTGATGACCATCGTCCAGGAGTCGCCGGACAAGTGCTTTACCGGTGAATCCGGTCCCCCCGGTAACCAAGATTTTCATTACTTTACTCCTTTTACATTGCCACCGCTGCCCACCTGGCGCGGTTACTGCCAGACTATGGCGCGAACCGGCGCCGGTAGCTGCCGATCCGCTCACTTTTCAAAATGTTGATAGAGACGATTAAGTTGCCGGCCTGCCGCGTCAGACGAGAATTCCTCCCTGGCCCTGAGGCGGCAGACCGCACCATACTTACGCCGCGACTCTGCATCTGTCAATGCCAAATCGATGGCGGCGGCCAGATCAGCGCCGCTCTCCTGAGCGGCAAAAAAACCGTTGTCGCCCAGAAATTTCCGGTTGTTTTCCGTATCGAAACATACAACAGCCAGGCCTGCGGCCATATAGTGAAGTACTTTGCCGCTGGCCTCCCCCGCTCCCGACCGCTTGGGATCGACAGCCAGATCGGCCCCGTAAAGCCACTGACCCAGATCCGAGTATTCGACTTCACCGGGCAGCACCACTCGGTCGGCAAGGCCGTTTTGTTCAACCGTTTTTCTGATCTGATCCAGCGGATAACCGATGAGGGCGAAAATGACGTCGCCCCGCTTCTGCACTATCGGTTCAATAGCTTCCACCAACAGGTCGATGCCTTTGCCAGGGAGCAGTGAACCGGTGTAGATGACCACCCGCTTGTCCGAGGGGAGGCCCACTTTCTGTCGTGCGTCCCCACTTTGTAGGCGAGTGAAAATCGATGCGGGAACCACATCGCCCAGCAGTTCGAGTTTGCGCCGGTCCACCCGACAGGAATCGTCGAGAAATTCCAGGCTGGCCTGCGAAGAGCAGACGATCCTGTCTGGCATAAGGCAGATCAACCGTTCGAGAAAATAAAAAAAACTGAGCATGAAGGGTAGCTTTTTGAAGGCGCCATAGGCGCGGAGTTCTCCCGACAGACTTCCCTGAAGGTCCATGATCAGGGTGATGCCGCGCCAGAACAGCAGGATTTTCACACCCCAGCCAATCAGTCCGCCTTCATGCAGGTGGCCGTGTATTACTGTCGCCCGCTCCTTCCAGACAACCTTAAGTACCAGGAAGAAGAGCAGGATATCGGCCAGTGGTTTGAACAGTGAGAACCCGGCGTCTGTCTTGGTATACCCGGGAATGGCCCAGGTCCTGCGGATGTCGAGCCCGTCCACCTCACCGCCAAGCCCATAGGTGCACAGAATAGTTCTTCTGCCGGCGGCAGCCAGACCGTTAATTTCATTGAGAATACGGATATGGCAACCACGGTTGGAAAAAAAGGGCGTCGGCCCGATATGGATGATCGGCGCGCTCATCGTTTAATTTTTTTTCCCACTTTGCCGGGTCCGGTCTTCAGAAGGAGTTTCTCCTTTAGTCGCGCCATTGATATCGGCGTTCCACAGCCTCAATCTCTCGTTCGATTCGCTGCTCATCCCACGCCAGCAGGGGCCCGATGATGTCAACGACCTTGTTCAGCACCTCGACTCCGGGATGCCCTATGGTCCCCAGACCGGTCCTGGCAAATACCACGTCGTCGAGGGTGCAGGCCATTTCGTGCTCCACCGCATAGGCGACTTCCCCGGCAAGGGTTTCTCGTTCATCAGAAAGTTTGTCCAGGTAGCCGGGTGTATTCTGGCAGTAGCTCACCACCGTATCTATTTCACTGCCATGCGAAACAATCAGGTCATGCACGGTCTGCGGCGTTAGAATATCACGGTACTGCTGCTGTTTGTCGGCAATAAACTGTTCGAGGCTTGCCACTCTCCCCTCAAAAAGCGGCACCGAGGCTGTGCGGCAGCGGGGATCGGGCAGCGCTATCTTACTGCCTATGAGATCAACGGCCTGCTCGGCTATTGCCCTGGCAGTGGTATATTTGGCACCCATCACAGAGACGATGCCCGCCGGCCCCCCCTGCTCGCTATGGTCGACCACCTGGTATTCTCCCGTGCCCTGATAGGTATCGGATTTGATCTCGTCACTGATAAGCGGGTAAAGGCCGGCAAAGGCGTAGTGCACATCATTTTCTGCGAGCGAGAGACCGGGTACGATGGCGTTGATGTCTTGGATAAATTCAACGATATCCTTGCGGGTCACCCGTACCTTATCGAGCTCATCTTTGAAGGGAACATTGGTGGTGCCGATAAGGGTGCGGCCCCTCCAGGGTATCATGAAAATATGCCGTCCGCCCCTGGTCACCAGCCCTTCGGTCTTTTTCCCGCTGCTCAGTGCCAGTGCGTACTTTGCCTCGAGCTGGCTGACGACGATATGCACCCCTTTTGAAAAACCGGTTGTTTCCTTGAAGAGTTTCAAACTGTCGATCTGGGAATTGATGCCGGGAAGAAAAGGACCCGCGGCATTGACGACCACCTTGGCGCTGAGCTGAAACTCCTCACCGGACAGTGTATCCCGGCAATGGACACCGGTGATCCGTTGATCATCACTGATAAGTCTCTTAACCTCTACATGATTGGCCGCCAGAGAACCGTTATGGACAGCACTTTTTATAAAGGCCAAAGTCATACGCTCACTGTTGTGCATGTGGGACTCATACAGGGTATGGGCGCCGCTGAGGCCGTCGATGGCAGCCAGCATCGGTACCTGCTTCAGCACCTTGTTTCTGGTAAAAAAAGTTCCGAACTCGACCTTTTTTGCCGGGTCGCTGACCAGCCCGTTGAGTCCCGTGCAGATTGCCCGGTAAAGATTCATGCCGACCAGCAGCGCCGCCCTGCCCTTCATGACGCTGCCGCGGATGGTGGGAACCAGAAAGGGAATACTGGTGGTGAGGTGCGGGGCGATGACCTGGAAATAAGTCCGCTCGCGCGCCGATTCACGCACCTTGCCAAACTGCAGTTTCTGGAGGTAGCGTATGCCTCCGTGCAGGAGCTTCGAGGAGGCCGCAGAGGTGCTCATACCGAAATCGTTTTTCTCCACCAGGGCCAGGCGCAGGCCCCGTAAAGCGGCGTCGTGCGCCAGGCAGGCACCGGTGATGCCGCCTCCGATGATGAGCAGATCGAAGACCGTCGATTGAATCTTTTTTAGATCTCTTTTCATTAATTATTTATAAACTATATCCTGCCCAATGGTCGGGTGCCAATGGTTAAAAAAGAAAATGCTTCCCCGGGGTGTTACCCGAGAAAGCATTTTCTACTTTTACTATTATTGTTTTATAAAAAAATTATCTTCTAATCGCTTCAATTCCGCGCCATTTAGTATATGACCCGTGACTGCCACATGGGTACACATCATCGCCCCAGAGTTGTAGAATATCTCCCGGATTGAGATCATAGGTGCCTAGATCTATATCTCTGTCACGATCAGGACAAACTTTGCGCCAATCATCATGTGGACAATCGCAACCAAGTGAGCTGGAGAGCGGGTATTCGCCGTTGGCCACCTGGGTACCGTTTATGGAGAATTTATATGGTGATTTTCCGTCATACTCTGTCACAGCTTTTAACACCAACTGGTAGGTACCGGCTTCGCCGGGAAAGGATTTTTCGCAAGTACCACTTCCTGTGTAGGCTTTTATACCCACGGCCCCATCTCTATCTCCCCAGTTGCTCGAGCAATTGAAATCAAACGCATTAAGGAAAATCTTGGAAGAACTGGTGACAGAAGCTGGTTCCTCTTTAGGTTCTTCCTTAGGTTCTTCCTTGGGTTCTTCTTTGGCAGCCTCATCTTTTGATGTAGAATCTTGCTTAGTTGCTGCAGCTTGGGTCTCACCGCTGCCTCCGGTAGCTCCGCCATCATCGCTACCGCCACTGCATGATGTTAACAGAAATCCCAGAAATACAATTAGCATCAACACCCTAAAAACTTTCACCGCAGACCCTCCGTTGCTTGGATAAATGTCTAAATAACTACAATAATTATAAAAGCTTCACAAATGTAAACCGTCGTCACTATACCACAAAAAAATTGCATGTCCAGCTATCTTTCCGATTTTACGGGCCACAGAAGAAGATTAAGAATAATTATCATTTTGAGCAATCTGGGTCTGAGCATTATTTACGGCGAGCTCGGCGCTATTCAGTTATTTCAATCATAAAACCTTGTAATGGTGATATAATTGAGATTTTATATCCTTTATTGTAAGGTGACATACAATGAGGTTCAATACCTGCAATTACAGTGTCGTCATCGATCTGCAGAGTGCCGATTTCGGCCTGCATCAGAATCAGATCGCGGCGCTTGAAAGAGCCTTGGAACGGATTGGTTCAACCGTCTCCTCGTTTACCGACATCTGCGCCCTTAAAAACGGGATTCTGCGCTACGAATCGATTTCACTGCTGCCGACCACGACCGGCGCCAACAAGCAGAAAGTATTGCTGGTTCTGGGCAATCCCTCGATCACCAGTGTCAAGCACGGGATGCTCTTCTACTCACGGCGTGACGGCGGCAGGCATGGCTTCTGGAGCAAGCTGGTGCGGGCGCATCTGATGGGACCGGTGGTCGAGGATACCAGGCAGCGGGAAGCCGACAGCCGGCGGGCACGGCTGCTCGATGATCGTGTATCGCCACACTATTCAGTCGGTATCACGACATTTTATTCGTTTCCAACCCCAGCTTCCGATGATGCACCATACTGCGGTTCGGTGGGGGTGGAGAAAATATTCGAGCCTATCCTCAAACAGATACGAAGGCAGGAGATAACGAGGCTTCTTGCCCATCCTTTCATCGATGGTTCGATTCTGATCTTCACCCGGAAAAGCCTGCTCAAGCACTTTTACAAGACAACGGGCATCAAACCGGCGCACTGGCCGATTCGCGGAGAAGACTCGAGCGGTGAAGAACTGGCCAGGATGCTTCTGCAGGGGGCAAAGGTCAAAACGTCAACCACACCGCTGCTTTTTTGACAACCGCCAGCTATTATCATCTTTTTCAAGGGTACTGTTATGACCGTCTATTTTCATCACGATTTCTATGAAGAGTACACTTCGGATCCAGCCGCCGAACATGGCAGAATGGAGGCGATCGTGGAAGAACTGTCCAGCGTGGTCGAACTGGTCGAGTGTGAGCCCGCGCGTAAAGATGACCTTCTTGCCGCGCATTCCAGCAGCCATCTGAATTGGGTACACAGCCAGGGTCTGTACGATATCGCCGCACTGGCGGCTGGGGGTGCGATACAGGCCGCCCTGCGCTCACTGACCGAACCAAGTTTTGCCGTGATTCGACCGCCCGGCCACCATGCCTCGGCTACCAGCTGCTGGGGGTTCTGTTACTTCAACAACATGGCCGTCTCCCTGCTGCGCCTCAAACGCGACGATCTGATAGAGCGGGCTTTCGTCCTCGATTTCGATCTTCACTTCGGCGACGGCAACGTCAACATCCTCGGTCACCACTCCTGGGTGGAGATTCTCAATCCTGAAGCGTCCGATCGTCACCTCTATCTCGAGGAAGTACGTCGGGCCCTGGAGGCTACAGTCGCAGATACCATCGCCGTATCCGCAGGGTTCGATAACCATGTAAATGACTGGGGCGGCCTGCTGCTCTCAAGCGACTACAAGGTCATGGGACAATGGGTCCGGGCCGCCGCTGTGAGAAATGGCGGAGGGTGTTACGGAATTCTGGAAGGCGGCTACAACCACAACGTTCTGGGTACTAACGTACTGGCCTTTCTCGAAGGTTTTGCAGGAATATGTGACAATATCAGCGGATAAGACAGCTAAATCTAGGCAGGCATGGACAGGTCATCAGGCTGCGGGCTGTCATTAGCATTTTTGCTATTTTCGATCATTGATCTTATGATCTGCTGCTGTTCTGAACTATCGAGGTTGAAGCGAACGCCTGCCCCTTTCCCATCCTTTCGGACAATTCGTGATTCTATGTAACAGTCGCCCAATAACCCGGGTGATGTAAGGTGGAGAGTTATTTTCTCGCCAAGCTCTATATCCTGATCGAGCTCCAAATAAGCACCGCCGAGGCTGATGTCATGAAGCGTGGTCTGTCTTGTTCTATCTTTAAAAACGTAATCGGTTGTGACATTCAACTCATAACGGTCGTGCGCCCGCCTGTCTTTTTTATTCCACACAATTTCATCAAATTGTTGACCGCTTTCAAGAAAGAGCATCATCAATGACAGCGAAAACTGGGGAGGCATGGCAAAAGGTGCGTAATCGATATCAATTGTAACGTTTTTCCAGGACACGATTTCGAGGGCTGCCTCTTTACCTTCCCTGGTGGGTGATTGAGCCGCTATCAATTCTCCATTTTTCAACCACAATAAACCGATGAGATTTTTTGAGGAGATACTCAACGTGCAGCTGCAATTCTCTAACGCCATCATTTGCAAAAAAGAGGATAGAGCAACGCCGCGCACGCATCCCCCATAATCTATATTCAACTCGGTGAAAATTCGTTTGATGAACAAACCTTGGTCAACTGACAGGTCGTATAATATAACTGAAGGATATTTTTTAAGTCTCGCTTTTGCAAATGGCAGGTTTCCCTTTACCACCAGGATGGTTTTTACAGATGAATGCTCGTAAGCCAGCTTTTCCAGGAACTGGAAGCTGCCAATCTGAGGAAAGCGAAGTGCCGTTACCACCAGATCGACAGGGGTCTCTTGGACGAATTGGATGGCCTGCTCGGGACCGTGCACGGTATGAAGACGAAAAAAAGCTCCCTGGTACTTTAAAATACCGGCCACTGACTGCAACAGTGTTCGGTCACCATAGACAAGCAGCAGGTTTTTCATAATTTAAACCAGAAAGAGTCTGAGGAATTGGCTTTAGGTATAATTGATTGGTCAATGATTTTCAAACATCATAAAGCAGACTGTACCTGGTGAAAATCAGCAGATCTGCCGTGAATTCGGAGCTTACCAGGATAATGGAGCAAAAAAGTGGGCTTCCCCAGGATTGCACCGCATATCCCAGAAATATACGAGTGGAATGCTAAGTGCTGGTATCCAAAAGCTGACGCCAATAACGTCTGCTTTCCACGAGCAGGCGACGGTCTTCATCAAAGACCTCAAATGTCAGCGTACCCTCATAACCAACATTGTGCAATTCTTTGGCAAGTCGCCTGAAATCTATAGTTCCAAAGCCAAGGGGAAGATGCTCATCATGGTGGCCGCGGTTGTCGCTCAGATGAACATGGCCGATTCGCTCACCAAAGCGCTCCACCAACTCCCCCAGACGAGTCGAGCCATTCTCTCCCAGATTGGCATGGCCGGTATCAAGCGTCAATTGCAGGGTCGGGAACCGCCAGAACAGCATCTCGAGCTCTGCCGGTTCGACTCCGAAACCGTTTCGGGGCATCATATTTTCCAGACAGATAGTCACCCCCGTGGCTTTGGACATCTCGACCATGTCTGCAATGAACTCAATGGCGAAAGCTCTCACCCGGTCAGCGACATAGGCTCCCATACCGCTGATCATCGGCGGGTGCAATACGACCTTATCTGCACCAAGATCGGCAGCGACGGAAAGCGACCGCTGCATTTCTGTCAGGGAAGCCCGTCTGATACTATCGGTGAGATCAGCGGCATAGACAAAAGTGGGCAGGTGACAGACTATTCCCATTGCTGAATTTTCCAGGGCCTCGATTATGACTGAACGGTTTTCAGACAGGAGGCTGTAATGCGCTTCCGGTGGGTCCATCGCCAGCTCCAGATAATCGAATCCCAACTCATTGAACGTCTTTATTTCCTCAACAACAGGCAGTACTGGAAAATTCATTGCGCCATAACGCACGGGGCACCTCAATATCAATGTGAGCTTGCAACAACAGTAACGATAAGCACCATAGAACTGAATCTATACCCTGACAAATCAAGCCAACCTCCATTCCGGTTACTTGATCTCCCTCCAATTATCAAAAATGAGAGATATTTCAGACAGCCGATAAACGTTCGGTATTCATCTATCTGCAGTTGCACATTCTTTCTTTTGGTGCCGAAAATGTTTAGTTCTGCCAGATTAATAGATTTCTTTGTTCATCGATCTCAAACGGGTGTTTCACCATGAAGTCCAAGCCGAGAACACCTCGTTGATTTTGATTTTTTGCCGCACTTACCAAGATAATAAAGTCCTCTTCAATAGCAGATCCCAGCCTGAAATAATTTACTCTTCTCGCCTCCATGAGCATGACGTCCCCATCTATTTGATGCTGTTCCGTCCTGCCCATGTCTTCAGCCTTGACGAAATTTGCTATCCTCTCTGGCAGTATGGTCTTTTCACTGTTGCTGTCCAAAACAACTGATGTGTGCACCTCAGTTCCTCTGTTACCTATGGTGACTGGCAGTATCACCTTGTCATCGATGATCTCAATTTCCAGCGCTGACTCGCTTCTCTCGACATTTCCCTCTAGAAGCTTGGCGTTGGGTGCGATCGCCATGTTTGTGTATTGTGTTCTGCCGCTTGAATCCTGAACTTGGTAGACCTTATTCAGCTCTTTTTCTGCTGCGGACGTCTCCTGCCGGGGTTGTTGGATTCTGGTATCATCCTCCCCTAACTCCCCATGCCTGTCCTCCACACCTTCGTGCGTAATAACTAAAAATACGAGGAGAACACCTACTATCATTGAATATTTGAAGATCGGGGAGGCGGGCTTTGCTCTTTGTAATTTTCGCCTGATTTTGGGGGGATACTTTGGGCCAAGATTCCTTATACCGGCGAGGTTCTCAAAGGTTGTCTGCGAAGCATAATTCTCTATCTTTTCAATTATTTTCTCGACCTCGAAATTTCCATACAGTGGCTCTTGTTTAGATTTTATGTAAGGAAGATAGCCTCGGGGAGAAGTCACATTTTCCGGCATTTCTGTTCTGAACTCGCTGTCACCTACCAAGACGAGAACTGGATAAATGGTATGTGGCTTAAGTCCGAAGATTTCTTCCAGAGCCTTCGCATGGCGGAAATGTTGATGAAGCGGGTTGGGGATTAATTTTGTATATCCATCTACCTCCTCCGTCCACTCGTCTTGATCATGTGGGCCATATAACAAGCCCGTCATGTTCTTCATCTCAACGACAAAGACGCCAAATCGTGACACGAGTAGATGATCTATCTGGGTTGTTTCGTCTTCTGTCGGCAGCACTACGTTTCCAAGGAGATGGTAGTCTTTTTTGTTGAGGAAGAATCGAGCTGACACAGTTACCGCACACTCCCCTGCCCACCGCTGTATAAGCCTCCTGCTGCCTCTAAAAAGAAAGACTCCCAAGAGCAAAACAACGATGACCCCGAGGAGTGCAAAGTAAGCTGAGAAATTCACCGAAGATTACCAGAAAATTTATTTTAACTTCACCACGGTCGAATCGCGACCAAGACAACTCCCTACAAAATAAGTATGAGAAATCATATGTCGAAACTAGGCCAGAAGTCGAAATTTTCAACGAAATATACCATGGCCCTGATTATCATTAGTGCCCTGGCACGACCTGTTCCTGCACGCCACGAACCAGAAAGAATGATTATTGTTCCTTAACAGGCTAATATTGAACAAAAAATATGATATATGATCAAGCATGAGACTTTTAGATCAGGAAATCAAGCTTCGCGAAAATCTGGTTTATTCGCTAAACCGCTATCCTCTGTGGTGGATTTTTCTCATAATCACAATCTTTTTTGACTTTTTATCGACCTCGGTTTTCGTCGCCCAATATGGTCCCCAGGCAGAAGCGAATTTCACCACCAGACTGATGATGGAAAATATCAATCCCCACATTGGCAACTTCATAGGCAAAGCGCTTCAGCTCGTCGCTGTTATTTGCCTTGTAAGTGTAAGTAGAAGGGTAGGGAATTTCTTTATGCTGTTTGTTATATTGCTGAACTGCTGGGCCATCGTGATGAATTCAAT